>JAFZVW010000013.1 GCA_017617635.1 Bacteroidaceae bacterium
AGACGAGGACGTTGATAGGAGGCAGGTGTAAAGACGGTGACGTCAAAGCCGAGCCTTACTAATTGCCCGAACGGCTTTCGCTCTTCGCAGGTTGCTATACTTGCAGCTGAGAATAAAGTCTATTGCTTATGATTCGGCTTGCAGAAGTTTCGAGGTTATCAGTATGTCACCCCTATTAATTATTTAGGTGGTTATAGTGGCGGGGTTCCACCTCTTCCCATTCCGAACAGAGAAGTTAAGCCCGCCCGCGCCGATGGTACTGCACACCCGTGGGAGAGTAGGTAGCCGCCGTTTTTCAAGAGAGATAGCCCGAGACGAAAGTCCCGGGCTATTTTCGTATGGAAACAAGGCTGACTACTCTCCCACGCAGTTGATTATAGTTCGTACAGTCATCAGGGCAGTTCGTACAGGCAACAGCAATTAATGCGTAAAGCTTTGTTTTTTGTCATATCTTTGTACAGAATTAGTAATAAGAAAAGATATGAAATTCAGTTTTTCCTGCATTATGCTCTCCTTACTCCTTTATCTTGGATGTACGGGCAACAAAACCAAACAGAGTGAAACAAAAGTAGATTCAGTTCCTTGTATCCATGTCGCTGATACTATAGCTGATTCAATTGTAGTTGAAACTGACAGCGTAAACTCAACATCCGATGATGGAGGATGGGCTCCTGATGAGTTCAGGGCAAAGTATTATGACGAATGGGTTGTTGTCAGTCAGGCAATAGACATACAGCAAAAAGGGAATGGCAATATAGATTTCTCCAAGATTGACAAACTTGTCAGACAATATATCAAGAAAAAGAAAATTCGCCTGCCTCTGGAAAAATGCAGACGGATTAAGAGAATTGATGAGATTTGCCAATCCAAATTCGATATAAGCGGATATGATGAAAGCAATTTCGGCATGCACATTGCAGATGGAACAGGCCGACTGTTTACCATGTATGTCAACTGGCTTTATCAACGCGAAGCGCGTCGCGTACTGCGAAAAAACAGAATGGTTAATATTGATAGGGAACTTAAACTGTATACCAAGCTCAATGACGCATTTATGGAGGTTTGTGATTCAATCGCATATTGTACTGCAGGTTCCGGTGCTTGGATAACATGGTCTCAAGTCCAGTATTTTTCCGAAAACTTCAACCGGAATATGTATCAGGCAATCCTTGGCGCTACGGTGGAAACAGGTATGGAAATTGATGTGTCCCTTGCCCAGTTCGACAGGGAGTGTAAGGCGATGATATATAACTACCAGCCATACGAGGCAGAGCAGCCCCGGGATGCAACCCGCATAATGGAAAGATACAGAAAGGCCTTCCATAACTGGTATACGTATCGCAAGTCAGTCGCTTCAAGACTGGGGAACGACAAGTTCAAGAAGGCATACCAGTCCATTACATACAGTAATGCCCGTCTGCATTTTCTGCACCTGAAAAACAGATTCAATGACATGGGTATGATGTCATCCTACATGAGTGAGATTTGCCTGCCAGAGGATTGCTCTAACAAGGAACTGCTGGAGTTTAATTTCGAAAATAAAGACTAGGAAGCTTTTTACTAATGCCTCATTTGTAGGAAAGCCAGTCTCCCTCCATCGGATTACTAATCCTCTGTCTGTAGGAATACTATACCTAACGCAATAAGAATACTATACCTAACGCAATAGGAATAGTAATCCTCCGTGGATAGGATTATATCCCTATGGAAATAGAATACCTGAAAAAACCACTTTTCCTATTGTCTTTAGTCGTGTTTATTTTGGGGAATGGGATTTATTGTGTATATTTGCGTGGAATATAATAGATATAAACATAGACGGAATATGAGGTTGATTGGTGGTTATGTCTTTCGCGCAATGTGTTCGTTGCTTGTAGGACTTTTGCTTGTGATAAATGCTGAACAGATGCCCAGTATACTGGTGAGTGTTATTGGTATGCTGTTCCTTATACCGGGTTGTTTCGGTGTGCTGATGTATTTGTATGCCAGGCTGAATCCGAATGCGATTATAAAGACGAGTTTCCCTATTGTAAGTATAGGCAGCATTTTGTTCGGTGTCTACTTGCTGGCGTTCCCACAGGAGTTTGCCAACTATCTGGTTATCCTGATGGGATTGATTATTACGTTTGCGGGTTTTTCTCAGTTGGGCAATATGTTCATAAACAGGCGTGTGACACCGCTTTCGTGGCTGCTGATGATAATGCCTGTCATAATGATTGGCATTGGTGTGTACTCGCTGATGCATGCACAGGAGGCTGCAAAGTTTACATTCCAGATAATTGGCGGAACGTTGATTTACTATGGCCTGACGGATATGTTCTTCGCGCTGCGTGCGAGACATTATTCGCGCATATATGCCAGGCAGCAGGAGGCTAAGGAGAAGGCAGAGCGTATGGCACGCGAGGCTGAGTATGTCGAGTTTGAAGTTGTGGATACTACTGGTAACGAATAATAAATATTGGATATATCATGAAAAAGAGCGGTCTGTTGTTTGTTCTGCTGAGCCTTGGCATATCTTTGTTTGCACAGAATGTCAAGATGCCTGCATTGATTGATTCGATACACAACCTGAGTTTGCCGATTAAGGTCCTGGGCTATGGCGGTGGTGACGGTAAGACGTGGAGCGGTTTTAACAAGACCGACCGTCTGGATGACGGCTCGGTGCGTGACCGCTACAGTAACACTGTACGCTATTTCACACCGAACAACGCTGATGTGAGCGGTATGAATATCGAGCATATCTGGGCTAACAGCTGGTGGGGTCATTTACAGAACTTTGCATACAAGGATTTGTTTAACCTGTATCCAAGCGATGCAACGGCCAATCAGCGCAAGAGCAACAACCCGATAGGAATAGTTACTGCCAGTGATGCCTATGACAATGGTGTCACAAAGGTCGGTAAGGGTATTGATCCCAGTGACGGCACTACACAGACTGTATGGGAGCCGGCAGACCAATGGAAGGGTGACTTCGCCCGTACTTATTTCTACATGGCATCGGTGTACAGCAATTTCGGTAACTTTGAAGTTCCGGCCGGCAAGTCGGGTGACGAATACAAGGGGCTGCAGTTGTGGACAACGGCCGAGGGTCTTCGCACCGTGGACCCAGACAGTCGTCTGGTCATGCGCGAAGGGGTGTACAAGCTGATGCTGGAATGGGCTAAGAACGATCCTGTGGACCAGATAGAGAGGGATCGTGCCGACCAGATAGAACTGATCCAGGGCAACCGTAATCCGTACGTGGATTTCCCGGAACTGGCGGATTATGTGTGGGGCGACAAGAGCGGTCAGGACTTTGACATCAAGAAGATAAAGGACAAGAAGAATCCTGATGTTCATATTGACCCGGATCCTGATCCGAGCGAGACGGTGAAGTTCAGCGTAACTCCACTGAGCATGGTGTTCACAGCTTTGCCAAACAAGCCAAGTGCAGCCATCAAGACAACTGTGTATATGCAGAACGTAGATCCTGCTGAATGTGCTGTGCAGACCGAGTATCCGTACCAGGTAAGCCTGGATGGTGAGGCATGGAGTGCAGAGGTCACTACGACGTATGCAACACAGGGCTTTTATGTGCGTTTTGCAGGTGCAGAGACGGTAGGGGAGTACGAGGGCGAGATTGTTTGTAACGCAAACGGAGCCGACAGCAAGGTACTGACAGCTGTGTGCAAAGTGTCCAGCATACCGTTCTGGGAGAACTTCGAGGTTGGTTCAAAGGGTTCATATGCTGCTGCAGACGTAACGGGAAATGCTGCGACGTGGAACATGAGCAATGCAATGTATGCCAGTGATGCAGAGAAGGATCATCCGCGTGACATCAAGTGTGTACGTATGAAGGGCTATGTTGCAAGTGGCGGTACGGTTACGACTCCTGCCTATATAATGATGGTATCCGACAAGGAGAACGGAGTGGGTGACCTGAGCTTCTGGGCTACGTCATACGGAGCGGATTCGGGTGTAAAGATAAAGGTCTCGTACAGTCTGGACAGTGGTGAGACGTGGCTGAATGTGGCTGAGTCTATATCTCTGGGTTCGGGTGACATGGTACAGTATAAATATACCCTGAACCAGAAGGGCAAGGTGCGCATCAAGTTTGAAAGCCTGAATAGCGGTAACAAGCGTGCCTGCATAGACGACATACAGATGACGGACTATGATGGCGGGACGGCAGTCACGGACATATATGCAGGAAAAAAAACGTCAGGAGCGCAATCCTGGGATTTGTCAGGCAGAAAGACTCCCAGGCATGCAAAGGGCGTCGTGATACGTAACGGCAGGAAGGTCGTAAGCAAGTAGTATAAGTTGAGGTACTTTATAACTCTTTCCTACGACGGCACTGCGTACCACGGGTGGCAGATACAGCCTAATGCGCCAAGTGTCGAGGAAACGATAGAGAAGGCTTTGTCGACCGTGTTACGCCGGGATGTTGACATCGTAGGTGCAGGTCGTACAGATACGGGCGTCAGTGCCGGCATGATGGTGGCGCACTTTGATTTCGAGCCTGTGTCAGACTGTCAGGACTGGTGTTCCCAGCTGCGCTACAAGTTGAACAGGATGCTACCGAGGGATATTTCGGTGCAGAAGGTAGAGCCTGTAGGGGACGAGATGCATGCCAGATTCTCGGCAAAGTCCAGGACATACCGCTATTTCGTACATCTGCAGAAGGATCCGTTCCTGAGGCATTATTCGTGGAAGATACCATATACGGAACTGGACTTTGACAGGATGAACGAGGCTGCCAAGGTCATTATGGAGTATACCGACTTTACCTCGTTTTCGAAGGTTAATACGGACACAAAGACTAACGACTGTACGATAACGAGGGCGGAATGGAGGCCGGTTAAGCCATCTTCACCGACGGAAGGCGCGTGTCAGTGGGTATTTGAGATTACTGCCAATCGTTTCCTTCGCAACATGGTTCGTGCAATAGTGGGAACTCTGCTGGAGGTGGGACGTGGAAGGCTGACCATCGATGACGTGCGCAGAATTATAGAGAAAAAGGACCGTTGCAGTGCCGGCGAGTCAGTTCCGGGTAATGCTCTGTTCCTGGTAAATATTGAATACTGATGTGTTTATGAAACGTATACTGATATTTTCTGTATTTGTCTTTGCCGTGGCAGCAGTTTGTCCTGCCCAGAAGATGAGTGAGTTGTTTGCTTCGGCGCCATATGATGTCTTGCCACTGATGACGAGGAACAATCGCCTGGACTGTATTGATTTCATCGAAAACAACATGGAGGCACGTGTCAAGGACAAGTTTGACAACGATGTGGTCCTGGAGGAAATGACTGCAGACTATCTGCGACTGGTTATGAGTGAGGTAAGCAGTTTGGAAATGAAGATGGTGGCAGATAAGTTGTATGTTGCAGAGACATGTAAGGGTCCTGGCGCTGACACACAGGTCAAGGTGTATGATACAAAGTGGAATCTTATTTCGGTTATGCCACGTCCCGAGGTGGAGGCATTTATCCGTCCTGATGCAGAACTAGGCACAGATGAGCGTGTCAGCCTGATTGCCGAGGCCAGGATATTGACACTGATAAAGGGTTCGCTTTCCAAGGCGGACAATACGCTGACATGGGAACTGCAGACAGACGAGTTCACTCGTGAAACAAAAAAGGCCGCAGAAAAATGCCTGCAGCCTGTTGTAGTTCAGTTATAGTTTTGGGAGGCACTACCAGCCCCATTGGGTCAGGTTGCACGTACTCTCGACTTTATTCTCGATTTCATCAGGCAGATTGCAGAAGAAGTCAATGCCTGTCTTCTGTTCCAGGTTGTCAATGCTGACACAGTAGTTGTTAAGGGCTGTGCCGCTGGCCGTGTTGCCTTCTGTGTGCTCAATCCAATAGCCTATAGCCCTGTATCCCTTGTAGCCGATATTAACGTTAGCTTTCTTGTACAGTAGTGCAACGAAGAAATACTTGGGAACGGGAATTCCTTTTTTTGTCTCCAGAATCTGATCGTCGGCAATGGTGCCGCCCTTGACTACATATATGGTGTCACCTGAGTTATAGGCTTTTGTCCATGCTTTATACATGTTTTGCAGGCGTCGTTCCAGATTCAGCCATACGTAGGAAACATTGTTGACGGAACCATGGAATTTCCTTAACTGGGGTTGCATGTTGCTAAGCAGGAACGTCTGGGCATTTGCACTGGCAGAGCACTGGCGGTCCTCGCTGGCAAGCATGTGACCACGGTCATAGCCATTGTTGGTGTGATTGCTGAATGTTGACCTGTAATCGGAAGGGATATCCGTGTCTTCGGCCCATGCTTCGGTGCGACCGATATTATTGTCTACCGTATTGTCGATATCCCAGCGATATGCAGTCCATCTTTGGGCTTTTTTGTTGCAATCCCATTCGATGCAGAAATTTACGAACATATCGTTACCGTCATCGCTGAGTTTAGCATTTTTTACCAGGAATATGCTGTTACCGCCTACGAGGCGTGGAATCTCAAGACGCGAGGCCTCGGCTGTGGCTGACCTGTTGGCATTTATGTTGTTTTGGTCAATAGTTGGAGGTACGGGTATATCGTCGTCCGGTTCGTCGTTTCCACATGACGTGAGATACAGGCACAGTCCGAATGTGAGCAGAAAGGGAAATATGTTCTTCTTGATCATAGATACAGGTAGTGTAGTGGTTGGTAGGTCTCCCTAAAAGAAAAAAGTGTGAAAGACTTCTGCCGAAGTCAATCACACTCTCTTTGATTTTGTATTTCTTGAAGTCTGTAGACTCGGCTGCAATCACTTGCGGGCCTTTCCGTAGCGGCTCATGAACTTGTCCACACGACCGGCGGTGTCTACCAACTTGCTCTTACCTGTGTAGAAAGGATGAGATGTGCTTGAGATTTCAAGCTTGACTACTGGGTATTCCACGCCTTCGAACTCTACTGTTTCTGTAGTCTTGCAGGTAGAGCGGCTGAGGAACATGTCACCGTTGCTCATGTCCTTGAACACAACGGGACGGTAATTCTCTGGATGAAGTCCTTTTTTCATTTTAGTGTTTCATTTGCGCCCCCGACTCTTCGCTTAACACCCATCTGGAAGTGGATAAGGGGCAGTGTTAATAATTTTCGCGAGTGCAAAGGTAAAACATTTATCTTAATTAGCCAAACGTTTCGCATGTATTTTGTATATTTGGACTCAGTAAACGCAGAATAGTACCGATATATGACTATAACACAAGTCCAGATGGACATTAATTGGAATGATGTCCGTGCTAATATTGAGACAGCATCGCAATGGATTGATTCCCACCCTGGGAGCGACCTGTATATCCTGCCGGAGATGTGGGCGACGGGATATATGGTGGACGATGTGCATGCAGATGACGGACGTGCGCTTGGGTGGATGAAGCACAAGGCTGCTGAGACAAATGCTGCAGTATGCGGTTCGCTGGCAGTGAGAGCACAGGACGGTTCATGTAGGAACAGGATGTACTTTGTCACTCCGGATGAGGTTTGGTATTACGATAAGCGGCATTTGTTCGGTTATGGAGGCGAGGACAGACAATATACGGCTGGCGAGCAGCGTACGGTTGTTACATGGCGTGGCGTGCGTTTTTTGTTGCAGATTTGCTACGACTTGCGTTTCCCGTGTTTTGCACGCAACCATATTGTGGAGTCTGATGGTAAGGAGACAGCAGAGTATGATGTTGTCATATATCTTGCTTCGTGGCCGGAAAGCAGACGCCATGCATGGGAGATATTGCTGCAGGCACGTGCAATAGAGAACCAGTGCTATGTGCTGGGTGTTAACAGAGTAGGGCAGGATCCCGCATGTGCGTATAACGGTGGAACAATGGCTGTTGATGCATACGGAAGGGTTATGGATTCGGTTCCGGACAACATGGCGGGTGTTATAACATCCGTGCTGGATATTGACAGGTTAAACAGCTTTAGACAAAAGTTTCCCGTACTATATGATGCAAACAAAGACTGCCGGAGGTGATTCCGACAGTCTTTTATGTAATAAATAAGGCGTGTCTTATTCTACATAGATCTTGTCGATGTAGAGGGCACCTGCCAGATTATTGGCAATTGTGAAGTACTTGGCGTTTGCATTGCTCAGGTCAAATACCTGGGTGTAAACCCTAAATCCATCAACCTCTTCATTTGTACTTGCCGGAGTAATTTCAGTTGTTGTTGGATGAGCCTCGTCACCTGCGTACAGGGTATATGAAGGATCATAGGTTGAAGTTGTTACAACCTTGAGGACGATGGTAATCTTCTGGATATTGGTAGGCCATGCGGTGCTGTTGAAGATAAAGCCCTGCTTGGTTGCATCGCTTGCGTTACCTTGGACTTGGATACCGCCACCGTTGTCATCTTTGCCCTTGCAGAGTTTTGCGCCCTTGAAGTCAACATTGTTCCATGTCCATGAAAGCCATGTCAATTCGTCAGCCACACTCTGTGAACCATAGCTGTTTGTACCCACGGAAGGTAGATTGGCAATAGACATATATTCGCTTGTTGTGCTTGGGTCGTCGTCACCTGAACTTGGATCGTCGTCGCCGCTGTCCTCTCCGGCTTCCAGGATGACTACGTTTGCATTCTTGATTTCTGCTGTTACAGCACCGGAGGTCTTGTTAACATACTTCGTGAGCGCACCGGTAATCTCCACCTTGGAACCCTTGACAAATGCGCTGACACCTTCAGGCAGGTTAGCCCAGTATGCTTCAAATACCTGGCCGCCATCCTTAGTATCTGCCATCCAGAATGTCTGCTGGTTGCGGCTGACACTACCTACGACTTCTGTAATGTAACCTGTTACGGTATATGTCTCAGTAGAAGTGGCTCCATCAGCCAAATCGTTGGTCAGTTCAACGGCCTCGGCACAGGTAACGCGAGTACCTTCCGTAGGTGTCGGGTCAACATCGCCGCCTGCCTTTCCGTCCTGAACAGTAAAGCTCTTGAGTTCGTAGGTTGCAGACTTTTCTGCGGGGGAGTAGAACCAGAATGCCAGGCGTACGTTCTCTTTGTTTACAAAATCTTCGGGGAGCTGGATGCTTTCTGTGTTGAATACGTCCCAACTGCTTCCTGTACGTGGAATGAGCTGGAGAGGAAGCTGGGTCCATGTGGACATCTCGGGTGCAGTACCATCAGCATTTTCCTGATAGACATACAACTTGATGTGATCGGCATACTGGGGATCCTGGTTGTCGTATGCCAGGATATACTGGAATGAAACCACAACACCGTCTGCGCTATTTGAGGCTGTGTTCAATGCAGGTGAGATAAGCAGACCTTCGCACTCCTTGTTGGATTCTGTTTCTGCTCCGTCCCATTTCTGATAACCTGTAGCCTGAGTGTAGCTGCTGCCTTGACTCCATGGGTTGTAGAGACCATTGAGCGATTCGGTTGTCCAGTCGGTATTGAGACTTGTGCTATTATATGGCAGACTGCCTGTGTTCCCACCAGGTACGGTGTACGGTGCGGGAACGTCCTCACAACTTGCCAGGGTAATTGCACCTATGGCAAGAAACATCAAACTTTTAAAAATCTTTTTCATGATATATATGTATTAATTTGTTTTTATTCTTGTTCAACCAGGTCACTATTGGTACGCATCAGAATCTGGTATGTGCTACGATATGATGTGCATACACCATAGATTGTAACCTTGCCTGTTGGAATCGGGCGTGAAGCAAAATCGCTGTATGTGCTGGTGCGCAGAACTATGTCGGTGGAGTTCTTGGCACCGGTAATATTTCGGTTTGCACAGTTATTAGAAAGCTTAACGCTGTTGTCATCCGGAGCCAGTGTCTGTGTGCCTTCGCCGGAGAGTGTAACATCCTTCAGTCGGACGATGCGGCCGCACAGCTGCTCTTTTCCTATGTTACCGTCAAAGTCGATGGTGTCTACTTTGGCAGTAACCTGTTCGGCCAGTTCGGGCTTCGTCAGGATGCGCATGCGGCCCTTCCAGTCGTTTAACTCCATACGGCCAATGCCGGCATTGTACAGGGTACCAATCTGTGCCATTTCTCCGTAGCCTCCGATGTAGGCTCCCTTCAGGTTAATCAGGATTTTCTGATTAACAGGCAGGAACGAGAACTGGTCACTGGCATTGATGCCTACGATAATACCGCCCGTCTCATCCTGTACAGAGATTTGCTTATAGATATTGCCGCCCTGGTCATTACCGTTTACGGCAACCTGAAGTTGAACATCGTCGGTAATTTCTGCTCTGCTGTTGTTTGTGATTATGTCCGCATAAGTCGTCTTCAGTTCGTTGATAGTAATAACCCTCTGGCCAGACGTCTGTGCTGTCTCGTCGTTATACACAATTATCTCGTTATTACCGTAAGGCGGATTGTCCTTTATGTTATCGGGAGTCTTCCAATCCTCGTCCATGCATGAGGTGAAAGACGCAGCACCTATAACAAGTGCAAACAGTATATTGAACTTTTTCATATCTTTACCTTATATATATATTAGAAACGGTAGTTGACGTTCAACATGAAATTGAAGCCCTGTGCATAGTACTTCTTGGGATTCTTCTCAAAGTTGTATGTTCGTCCGCTGATAGTGCCGTCGGCACCAACGCTGTAGTTGCTTCGGCTCTGCTCATAACCACCTGTTGTTATGCCGGTGTTGTTGGTTATATTGCACAGCTGCAGGTTTACGCTCAGCGGCTTGTGAGCAATGCGGAACTGCCTGCCGATGCTTGCATCGAGCATGAAGCCGCCGTTGCCACGTGCCTGATGGACATCGTCACAGCGATAGCGGCCATTGTTGTCAATATAGGCGTTGCGGTAGTTATTCTTATACCAGAGCTCGTAAACACTCTCCAGACGTGTAACCGGAGTAGCACTCAGATAGATGCGGTCGTAGTAGTTACCGGTAAGGTTCAGATACCAGCCCTTGATGCGATAGTTCACACCCAGGCTTGCAACAGCCAGAGGAGTGCCGCCCTCGCGCACGCCGTCCATGTAACAACGCGAATACTGCATTGTACCCTTGTTAGACAGCATATAGTTTACATCTGTCTCGCCAATGTACTTTGTGTCCGAGTAAGTACCTAGTGCAACGATGTCCAGGCTGCTGGTAATCTTGAACTTGGCACCCAGCTCAACACCATACGCATTCTTGGTGATGTTGCTCATGCTTACGTATGTGAAGCTTGCCTCGTTGTCGTCATAGAAACACTGCCACTCGGTGCCGTGGTAGCTGTGGTAGAAGTAACCGTTCAGGTTAAGGCGCAACCAACTGTTGTTGATGGCATATCCCAATTCTGCACTGACCAGTTTCTGGTTCTTCAGATTCAAGACAAAGTCGTTACACATCTCGGGGTTGATGAATGCATCCTTGGCATGTGGAGCCTTGGCCTCGAGTCCTACGCCCATTGTAACGGCATGACCTTTGCCCAGGTTGATGGTGCTACCCATCTTGAAGCCTCCGTCAAGGAAACCGCCTACACCGCTCTTGCCATAGGAGTTGTCTGCAAACAGTCCGTTGCGCATGTTGCCATAGCGCCACATGCGGGTGCCGCCTATGCGTCCAGTGATGAAACTGTGACTGCGGCCTTTGTCCTTGCTGTATTGTGCATAGGCGTTGAATTTCTGTACATTGATATCGTAGTCATACCCGAAACGGTCACCCTCGTAGATGCGCTTGTTAGGATTGTTCAGGTCATACTGTACGCGAGGATCACTGTCGGGATATGTGCCAATGGCGTATGTGTTGACATTGTGGAAATATTCACCGCCAAGCAGGTCCTTCATTGTCTGATAGTGATAGCCGGTACTGGTGTTCAACTGGATGCCTGTGCTCAGTTTCGAAGTCTTGTCAATATTCCAGTTGAAATTGCTGGACAGGCCCAGGGTCATCTGGTCGTTGTGACGGTTCTGGATATAATATATGGCATCGCTTTTGCTCTTGTTCAGCTGCGTGTTGGCAAAGTACAGTTCGTCGAACTTGATCTGACGTGCCTCCGTGCCGCTGGTCCAGTAGTCATAGGCCGTTTTCCATGCGTCATAATCCTTTTCACCAGTGCCGGCGTCCCATACGTCATAGTAGTATGAGGGGAAATTCTTCCAGTAGTCAGGAGCGGGGTTTGTGCCGCTGTAGTTGAGTTTGCTGCTGCTGTACTTCTGGTACTTGAAGAATGCGCTGGTAACCATCTTCATGTTGTCCTTGATGTTGAAGTCCCATGTCAGCATCACACTGGGAGCAAAATCGTTGACAATACGGCTTGCACGCTTTCTGCCGTCCTGATAACCCCAGTATGGGTTGTACTGGCGGTCGTTGGCCAGCCAGTATGCCTCGTCGGTGCTGGCACCCTGCTGTGCACGCTCCGTCGGGTTACCCCACGTTGCCAGGTTCAGCAGATGCTTATCGCCCAATTTCTTCTGAACAGCGAGGAAATAGGACAGGCTGTTGTAGAATGTCCCGTCGACATAGGCTGTGCTCATGTTAGCCCATCGGTAGCCCACGGTGCCGTAGAAGGCCCATCCGTTCCTGGTCCATCCGCTGCCGTAGGAATACATGGCGCGTAATTTGTAGTTGCGGTTGCATCCACTGAGGGTAATCTTCTGGCCTGCTGCCATGCTTCCGGCACGGAAGTCGTAATTGGCGCTGCCGCCCAGGGAACTCATGGAGAATGTGTTGTCCTCGAACGGATTTACTGCATCCCTGTTGCGCGTGGCATCGTTAATGCCGCCAATGTTTGAGAACTGGAAACGTCCATTCTCAACATTGTTGACCTGCAGACCATTGATGTACACGTCGTTGTACTTGTTGTCCAAAGCACGGAACTTGAATCGTGCTGCACTCCATGCATAGTTGATGTTGCTGGTGTAGACATTGGATGCCGAGCCCACCTGGATAACATCGTTGGTCATGTCGTCGTCTTCTCCTAACTGTGACTCAGTCATGGTGAAGTCCATACCGTCATGATCATCTGGAATGCTGTCTGTCTCTGCACTTGTAGGCGTCTGGGCGAAAAGCTGAGGCGCTGCCATAAGGGCCAGTGCAAGTAACTGAAGCTTCTTTCTCATATTAGTAGTTGTTAGTTTAAGGTTTCTTGTCATACGCAAATATACAAAAGATAACTGTTATTTGAAATAAATTCGTTAAAAAACTTTAGTTTAGCAATGTGAATTTTATAAAAAAATATTAACTTTGCAGCGAGTGATAATTGGGGAATCGTCCCTAATGGTGAATATTTATTAAGGTATAGTACGATGAACAAACTTCTTTTTACACTCCTGTGCGTTCTGTCAATCTCATCTGTATCTTTTGCACAAGGTCGTAAACTGCAGACACATGCAGTCTGCTTCTATAATCTGGAGAACCTTTTCGATACCCAGCATGACAAGGGCAAGAATGACTATGATTTCCTGCCCAACGGATCCTATCACTGGGATACCAACAAGTATGAGAATAAGCTGGCAAATATGGCCCAGGCATTGTGTGACCTGGGTACGGACAAGTGTCCTTATGGTGCAAGTATCATAGGTGTCAGCGAGGTTGAGAACGACCATGTCATGGATGATTTGATGGCACAGCCTAATATGAAGAAGCGCGGATATCGTTATGTACATATCGAGGGGCCTGACCGTCGAGGTGTCGACTGCGCCCTGATTTATAATCCCAAGGCTTTCAAGCTGACCAAGTACTTCGACAAGCACTATGTCTACGAGAATGGCGACACTACGCGTCATACACGTCCTTTCCTGTGCGTGCAGGGACTTTTGGCAGGCGACAAGCTTACCGTAATTGTATGCCATTGGCCCAGCCGCGGTGCTGACGACATATTCCGTCAGTATGGAGGTCGTCAGGTACGTGCATTGACCGACAGTATTCATGCAGCTGATCCGGAGCAGCACATAATCGTTATGGGTGATATGAATGACGATCCGGACAATGCCTCGATGGCTGAGTGCCTGAAAGCACGTCGTGAGATCAAGGATATGGGTCCGGGTGACTTTTACAATCCATGGTGGAACGTACTGCGCAACAAGGGCAAGGGAACTCTGTCATATCAGGGAGGTTGGAACCTGTTTGACCAGATTGTGCTGAACAACCGGCTGATGGAGCAGTACAAGTCAAAGGAATATACACACCTGACACTGTACGGATACCACATCTTTACACGTCCATACCTGTTGCAGAGCGAGGGCAAGTACAAGAATACGCCAAAGCGTACGACATCCGGAGGAGTGTGGCAGAACGGCTACAGCGACCATCTGCCTACGGTTACGTATCTGGTAAAGGCGTTGTAGATGTACAATGTACGATGTTCAATGTACGATGTACGATGTTCAATGTACGATGTACGAGGTTCGATTGACGAAATTCAGTTATATTAATTTATAAATTAAACAAAATGACAAGTTACAAGGAATTGGGTCTTGTGAACACCCGTGAAATGTTCGCCAAGGCTGTTGCTGGTGGCTATGCTATCCCAGCTTTCAACTTCAACACATTGGAGCAGATGCAGGCTATCGTTCAGGCAGCCGTAGAGACTAAGTCTCCTGTTATCATGCAGGTTTCCAAGGGTGCCCGCAACTATGCTAACGGTACTATCCTCCGTTATATGGCTCAGGGTGCTGTTGAGTACGCCAAGGAGCTGGGTTGCGAGAATCCTCAGATTGTTCTTCACCTGGATCACGGAGATACTTTCGAGCTTTGCAAGGACTGTATCGACAACGGCTTCTCAAGCGTAATGATCGACGGTTCTTCTCTGCCTTACGAGGAGAATATCGCCCTGACAAAGAAGGTTGTAGAGTATGCTCACGCTCACGATGTAACCGTTGAGGCTGAGCTGGGTGTATTGGCTGGTGTTGAGGATGAGGTTGCCAGCGAGGTATCTCACTACACAAAGCCTGAAGAGGTAGAGGACTTCAGCAAGCGTTCAGGTTGCGATTCTCTGGCTATCTCTATCGGTACAAGCCACGGTGCTTACAAGTTCACTCCTGAGCAGTGCACACGTGACCCCAAGACTGGCAAGTTGGTTCCTCCTCCATTGGCATTCGACATCCTGCACGAGATTGAGAAGCGTCTTCCCGGTTTCCCCATCGTACTGCACGGTTCTTCTTCAGTACCTCAGGACGAGGTTGACACCATCAACGCACACGGCGGTAAGCTGCCCGATGCAGTAGGTATCCCCGAGGATCAGCTGCGTGAGGCTTCAAAGAGCGCTGTCTGCAAGATCAACATCGACTCTGACTCACGTCTGGCTATGACAGCTGCTATCCGCAAGTACTTCGACGAGAATCCCGGTCACTTCGATCCCCGTCAGTATCTGAAGCCTGCCCGCGAGAACATGAAGAAGATGTACATCCACAAGATTGTGGAGGTATTGGGCTCTAACAACAAGCTGTAACAGATAGGTTGTTGCAGGTTTTCCTGCACAAAATAGAAACAGTCCCCGGCGGCAATGCTTCCGGGGACTGTCTGTTGTTCCTATTTCTTAATTTCGACTATGCGGGTCTTTTCCTGCTGGATGTTGCGGCGGTCGGTTTCTGTGACGGTACGTGCAGCCATCTGTAGGAATGCCTGTGCAACGGGTGATGTGGCATCAAGCGAGATGGGGGTACCGTTGTCGGCGTTTTCGCAAATGCTTTGTACGACGGGAATCTGTCCTAACAGCGGGACTTGCATCTCTTGGGCGAGTTGCTTGACGCCTTCCCTGCCGAAGATGTAGTATTTCTCGTCCTGATGTGCTTCGGGGGTGAACCATGCCATGTTCTCGACGAGACCGAGAATGGGTACATTGACCTTGTCGTTGCGGTACATGTTAATGCCCTTACGTGCATCGGCCAGTGCAACCTGTTGAGGTGTGGAGACAATAATAGCTCCCGTTATGGGCAGTGTCTGTACGAGTGTGAGGTGTATGTCGCTGGTTCCGGGAGGCGTGTCCAGTATGAAATAATCCAGGTCACCCCATGCAGCATCGCCTATGAGCTGTTTCAGGGCATTGCTTGCCATACCGCCGCGCCACAGGGTAGGGGTGGCAGGATCTACAAAGAATCCGATACTGAGAATCTTGATGCCGTATTTCTCAATGGGAATAATCAGGTCCCGGCCGTCGATGTTCTCGCTGTACGGACGTGCATCTTCGATCTGGAACATCTTGGGCATGCTGGGACCGAAGATGTCACAGTCAAGGAGTCCTACGCGGTGGCCGAGCCGTGCAAGACTTACTGCAAGGTTGGCTGCTACAGTGCTTTTGCCTACACCGCCCTTGCCACTGGATACTGCGATGATGTTCTTTACTCCTGGCAACAGGTCAGGCAGATCGGGACGCGGCGCCTGCAGGGTCTTGGTCTTGATCTCTACCTGTACGTCCTTGCTGACATAGGCGTGTATGGCTGCCTCGCTGGCCTTTACGAGTGACTTGAGGAAGGGGTTGGTGGGCTTGTCGAAGATGAGTGTAAAGCTGACGTGCATGCCTGCAATGCGCAGGTCGTCCTCGACCATTTCCATTTCAACTATATTCTTGCCTGTGCCGGGATAGCGTACGGTGGCAAGGGCGTCCATAATGAGTTTGGGGTAGAGTTCCATGTCTTGTATTCGGAGAAAATATGATTTCTTTGTTTATGTGGTTGCAAAAATAGAATAAAAAAACGAGAATAGTGCTATGCACATAAATAAATAATGTATCTTTGCTGCACACAGATGCCAAATGTTTAATGTCATAAATGTTTGTATTATGAAAAAATATCTGCTTGTTGTGCTTGTCATGGCTGTTGCCTTGGGTGCAAATGCGTCAAAAATAGAGACTTGTTCCATTCAGAGCAGGCTGTTGAATGCAAAGGTGCCGTATAATGTCTACCTGCCGGACGGATATGACAGGAACGTGCATTATCCTGTTGTGTATCTGTTGCATGGATTTACTGATACCTACACGGCGTGGGTGGAGCGTGGCAACATGCAGAAGATTGCCGACGAGGTCATCAAGGCAGGAAAAGCACGTCCGATGGTTATTGTCATGCCTAATGCCGGCGGTCCTAAGACGGCTGAGACGTGGAACGGGTATTTCAATATGCCCGGATGGCCTTATCATGATTTTTTCTTTCAGGAGCTGTTGCCCGAGGTTGAGAAGAAATATAATTGCGGAGGTGCAAAGGATATGCGTGCCGTAATGGGCTTGAGCATGGGCGGTGGCGGCAGTACGGTTTATGCCCAGCGTCATACCGATATGTTCTGTGCCTGCTATGCAATGAGCCCTTGGCTGACTGATTCGGAAAATACAGTACGTCCTGGTAAGAATCCTGATAAGGTGGCCATGGTCAAGGCTGCCGTTACGCAGAATTCGGCACTGAAGTTTGTGGAGACTGCCAGTGATGCCCGTAAGGACAGCCTGCGTACCGTGCGCTGGTACTTGGATTGCGGGGATGATGATTTCCTGTTTGACCAGAGTGTCAGGCTGCACCAGCTGATGCGTATGCGCAGGATTCCCGGTGAGTTGCGCGTACGTGACGGTGGGCATACATGGGTGTATTGGCAGGCTGCGTTGCAGACTGCATTGCCGTTTGCGTTTCCCGCTAACCCCTAACCTCTACTTAGACGTAGTCAGGGACGAGCGCTTCTCACGGCTGTAGGAGCGATATTCGTCCAATGGGATTTCTACATCCGGTTCTGTTAGCGTGCCTTGCTGCGGCAAACGGAATCGCAGGTATTTGATATCAATGCCCCGGTCGCGCCACATTCCTTCGTAGTACGTCTGGAAGGAGCGTGCCTCGACGGTATCGTCGCCGGTGTACTCGTACAGGTTGCGTGTGCAGACCTCGGGGGTGATGTCGTTGGCCTTGAGCATTTCCCAGGTGTATGTGAACAGGAAATTGCTGTCTGTCTTGAGGTGAATAAGCCCGCCGTCTGTCATAAAGCGGCGGTATCGCTCCAGAAAATATGTGCTGGAGAGTCGCTTGGTGGCTTTCTTCATCTGTGGGTCGGAGAAAGTCAGCCAGATTTCGCTGACCTCGTCCTTGCCGAAGAACTGCCAGATGAATTCGATGTTGGTGCGCAGGAAGGCTACGTTCCCGAGTCCCTTGTTCAGTGCATCCGTTGCACCGGTCCACATGCGCGAACCCTTGATGTCCACTCCGATGAAATTACGGTCGGGATACAGTTGGGCAAGGCCTACGGTGTATTCCCCACGGCCACAGCCGAGTTCCAGGACAATAGGGTTCTGGTTGTGGAAGAAATCCCGGTTCCAGTTGCCTTGGAGTGTAAAATCGTCTGCCTTTTCGGCCGTTGGGTTATACCGTGGCTCTAAGACAAGCGGGTTTTTTGCCATTTCGGCAAATTTGGCGAGTTTACCTTTTCCCATTACCTTAGACTGAATGTTGTACTGCCGATAGTATGACCGTCGGCAAAGATGTCAACGTGGTATGTGCCTGCTGAGAGAGTTTCTGCAATGTCCCAATATACTGTAACTGGAAACTCTTCGCCTGTATATTCGATTTCCTTGGCGATACTATACTGTAGCTGGCGGTTTTCAAATTGGAAGCTGCCGCCGCGAGTCAGTGTTTCGCCTGTCGGTGTGGATATGCGTACATAGATTGTGCGCATGCCTGTCTGTGCCGTGACGTTGCGTGAGATATTGAAGTTGACGACAAGTTTCTTGGCGTCCTTGACTTTCTCGCAGTCCTTTCCTTTCTTGTTGCGTGCGCTGGCACGGATTCCTGTCGCATCCAGCTGGCTGGCAATGTTGACCTTGTCGGTCAGCTGCTCGTTCTGGCTTGACAGGTCAGAAATGTGTGCCTCGGCTTCCTCGTTGCGGGTGCGTAATGCGGTATTGTCCGAACGCAGGCTCTGATTCTCGCGGTTGAGTGAGTCTATCTGAACGACATAGTCGCGCAGAATCCTGCGCAGTGTCTCCAGTTCCTTCTTGAGACGCATGATCTCGGCTGCATCATTGGCTTTGGTCCGGCGCAGTTCCTCAAGCAGTTCCTGCGTGCGTTTCTCCTGTCGCGAGAGTTGCTCGAGCAGGGAATCGTTGGTGACCTGAGTCATCATCTCGTTGTATTGCAGGGCAAAATCCTGGTACTGGTTTTCCATTTCGGCCTTGTCCATCTCCAGAATCTGAATCATCTGCTGATTCTCTTCCTCCTGTATTTTCCTTTCCTGTAAAAGCCATGCGATAACGCCTGAGAGTGCGATGACTAGCAGGGTTACTGCGCCAATGATGATTGCCTTTTTCATGCTTGTGTGTTATGTTTGTTTTGCGCAAAGGTACGAAAAAATATGAGACGTGTAGGGTTTGTTGGAAAGTTTTTATATCTTTGTGGCAAATACTTAGCATTAAAATCTTAGTATATGAAAAGGATTCTTTTCTTTGTTTTTGCCCTTGCTGCTTCGGCCGCGGCCTGGGCTCAGGGCATCAGTATGCTCAACAATACTACGGCCGAGGCTGTCCTGAAGGGCGGTCAGCGCTTGTATATTGATTTCTATGGCCCTCACACTTTCCGCGTGTTCGAGGATCCTAACGGTGGTATAATACGTGATCCGGAGGCTGAGCCGGCTGCAGAAATCCTGGTAAAGAATCCGCGCAGGTGCCCTGGCAAGGTGACCGTAGAGGGCAGCACAGTGAGTACGAAAGAGATAAGTGTGAAAGTTAATCTGGAAACCGGTCAGTTCGAGGTCAGCAAGAACGGCAAAGTTGTCGTGGCACAAACGTCTCCGACAGAGTTCCTGAAGAACAAGACACGTGTGACACTGTCTCAGGGGCCGACGGACTATTTCTACGGCGGCGGTGTCCAGAACGGACGTTTCAGCCACAAGGGCGAGACTATTGACATCGTGAATACCAACAGCTGGGTTGACGGTGGCGTATGTTCACCCTCACCATACTATTGGAGTACGGCAGGCTATGGCCTGATGTGGTATACTTTCAGTCCCGGCAAGTATGATTTCGGTCATGCCGATGCGCAGAAGACCGTGCTGATGCACGAGACAGACTATCTGGACCTGTTTGTCATGGTCAACGAGGGCGCCGTGCCTTTGCTCAACGATTACTATCAGATAACAGGAAATCCTGTCCTGCTGCCTAAGTTCGGCTTCTATCAGGGACATCTTAATGCCTATAACCGTGACTATTGGACAGAGACAGCCAAGAGGAACGATATCATCCAGATGCCTTACGAGGATGGCAAGTACTACAACGAGAGCCAGAAGGACAATGGCGGTATCAAGGAAAGCCTGAATGGCGAGCTGAAGGACAGGAACGGCAAGAGCAACTATCAGTTCAGTGCCCGAGCTGCCCTGGACCGCTATCTGGACAACGATTTCCCATTGGGTTGGTTCCTCCCGAACGACGGTTATGGTGCAGGCTATGGACAGACTGCAACGCTGGACGGCAATATACAGAACCTGAAGGAGTTTGGCGACTATGCCCGTAGCAGGGGTGTTGAAATCGGCCTGTGGACACAGTCGGACCTGCATCCCAAGGAAGGCGTTGAGGCACTGCTGCAGCGTGATATCGTGAAGGAGGTTCATGATGCCGGCGTACGTGTCCTGAAGACCGATGTTGCATGGGTAGGTGCCGGTTATTCGTTCGGACTGAACGGCGTTGCCGACGTTGCACAGGTTATGCCTTACTATGGCAATGATGCGCGTCCGTTCATCATTTCACTGGACGGCTGGGCTGGAACACAGCGCTATGCCGGTATCTGGAGCGGAGACCAGACGGGCGGCGAATGGGAGTATATCCGTTTCCATATTCCGACATATATCGGCTCAGGTCTGGCAGGTCAGCCCAACATAACAAGTGACATGGACGGTATATTCGGCGGACAGAATGTTCCCGTGAATGTGCGTGATTTCCAGTGGAAGACCTACAGCCCGATGCAGCTCAACATGGACGGATGGGGTTCGTCTCCCAAGTATCCGCAGGCTCAAGGCAAGAAAGCAGCGGACCTGAACCGCTACTATCTGAAGCTGAAGTCGGTTCTCCTGCCTTATACCTATACGATAGCCCGCGAGGCTGTTGACGGCAAGCCCATGATTCGCGCAATGTTCCTGGAGGATGAGAATGCCTATACCCTGGGCAAGGCTACGCAGTACCAGTATATGTACGGTCCGTCTATCCTGGTTGCACCTATATACAAGAATACCCGTGCTGACGGCGAGGGCAATGACCAGCGTGACGGAATCTATTTGCCAAAGGGCGAGTGGGTGGACTACTTCACTGGTGATGTATATGCCGGCGGACGTATCATAAACAACTACGATGCCCCACTGTGGAAACTGCCCGTCTTCATCAAGCGCGGTGCAATAATTCCCGTACACAAGGCAACGAACAATCCCAAGGAACTGGATGCAAAGTACCGTGCATACGATATCTATCCGTCGGGTAAGACTCAGTTTGCCGAATACGATGATGATGCCAGGACTCAGGCCTATCTGCATGGCAAGGCTGTAACCACACAGATTACCAGTAACCTGGATGCAAAGGGCCGCCTGACGGTAACGGTGGACCCGGCGAAGGGCGATTTTGCAGGTTTCGAGAAACAGAAGGCTACTGTCATACGTGTTTACTGCTCGTCGGATGTCAGGAAGGTTGTTGCAAAGCAGGGCAAGGCTTCCGTCAAGCTGAGCAGGGCTGCAAGCTGGGAGGAATGCACCAGGACTCCCGGCACATACTACTGGGGAGAGTCTGCTGACAAGTATGTCAGTGCAAAATCCCTGATAGTCAATCTGCCAGAGGCTGATGTCACCGCAAATCAGACCATAGTTACGGTCGACGGTGTCAGTGTCGACAATACCAACAAGCTGCTGGCCAAGACCGGTGCCCTGCAGGCTCCCAAGGCCCGCCTGGAACCGACAACGGCATATTCACATACTCCGGAATGGGAGGCTCAGGACAATGTCGACTATTACGAGATTATGTTTGACGGCCAGCTGTACAGCAATATCTCTGCTACCAGCTATCAGATTGACGGGCTGAAGCCGGAAACTGAATATTCGATGCAGGTTCGTGCAGTGAACAGGGAGGGACAGAGTGCATGGACTGAACTGAAGGCTGCTACCAAGAGTGATCCGCTGGAGTTTGCCATACGCGGTGCACGTGCTACGACATCCTGCGCCAACCAGCCTGGCTCCGACGTACGCCTTCTTGTAGACTTTGACGAGACCAGCCTGTGGCATACTATTTGGTCCAACGAGCCCAAGGCCGTTCCGTTCGAACTGGTTGTCGACCTGCGTAGTGTGAACTATCTGGACAAGATGCAGTATCTGCCACGCCTGGATTCGGGTAACGGCACTATCCTGGAGGGTACGTATGCAGTCAGCATGGACCGTCAGAACTGGACAGACTGCGGTTCGTTCACATGGGCACGCAACAGCGATGTCAAGGAGCTGAAGTTCAACGGCAATCCGCAGGCACGGTATGTCCGCCTGAATGTGACCAAGGCAGTCGGCAGCTTCGGCAGCGGACGCCAGCTGTATGTATTCCGTGTTGCAGACAGCGAGTACTATATCCCGGGTGACCTGAACAAGGACGGCCGTCTGGACGAGAACGACCTGACATCGTTCCTGAATTATACCGGTCTGCGCAAGGGCGACGGCGACTTTGACTACATTTCAATCGGCGACCTGAACAAGAACGGCCTGATTGACGTTTACGATATCAGTTCCGTTGCTATTGAACTGGAGAGCGGTGTAAGCAGCCGCCGTGTCGCACCTGTTGCCGGCACTGTCACCGTCAAGGCAGACAAGACTGCATACAAGGCTGGTGACGAGGTTACAATAACCGTAAGCGGCAAGGGCATGCAGAGTGTAAACGGCATCAGCCTGGCCATTCCGTACGATGTTGCCGAGTACGAGTACATAGGTACCGAGGCAACCGGCATCCCGCAGATGTACAATATGACATACGACCGCCTGCACACCAACGGCCAGAAGGCGCTGTATCCGACCTTCGTGAATCTGGGTGAGCAGCGGTATGCCGAGGGTGACGGAACGCTTATAACAATTAAGTTCCGTGCCAAGAAGGGCGGCAAGTTCAACCTGAAGCCACAGGACGGCATGATTGTCGACAAGTATATGAATGTCGTGAAGTTCTGATTTTTCCTGGAGCGCACTCGAAAACTTTTTCCTCTGCGCTCCAGATTTTTTTCTCCGTGGTGGAAATATTATCAAGCGGTGTCTCGAAATCAATCGTCATTTGACTTCGTCGACCTCCTTGATACTCCCTGCTCTCCATTTGGCACATCCTTTCAAAAATACAGTTGCTGTTTTTAAGCCTTTTGGAGTTAGTGAGTAACTAAAAAAAACATGATTTTGGACTAAAATCGATGCTTCTGAGAAACACTTAACTAAAACTTCCAAAACAGTTAAGTATAACTTTTGAAACAGTTAAGCGTTTCTTTGTGCCATCCATGCATACAAAAAATTTTTATTTACTAACTCTTGTATTTAAAATAAATATTTGTATTTTTGTTGCGTACTTCCTCAAGGGGATATTGTCTAGTCATGCTTACACCAGTTTTAAATAGCATAAAGGTAATAGAACATTTGTATCGCACTGGAGAAGAGCCAGTGCTGGTAACCTGTTCGGATATGAATGCATATATTTGCAAGTATATGCGTTCATCAGCTACGTCATATAAATTAGCATGTGAGTTCATCGGAGCTAAAATGGCTAATTTATGGCAGTTGGAAACACCTGACATGGCGATTGTAAATATAAAACAGGAACATTGGGCTGGCCGTTTCGTACAACACAGCATATCAGCACCCGCGTTAGGCAGTAAAAAGATGGAATATGTTGTCGACATCACTCCATCAACTATTTATGATGTCAAACGATCTCTCAACATATTTAGACAACTCTTAAAAATAGCATTGTTTGACTTCTGGATTGCCAATGAGGACAGGAATGCCAATAATGCCAATCTACTTTACGATGTCAGACAGGAACATTTAGTCTCAATAGACTATGGATGTATTTTTAATACAGCAACTTTTGAGTATGCTATGTCCCAGTTGACGTCTACAGATACCATTTTATGGTCAGACCTGTTTAAGCATTTGGCAAAGGATGTAAGTCCGTCATTAATCGACATCGTTACAAGAGATTTGAAAAAAGACTTTACAGAGTATTTGAAGCGAAGTGCCATTCAAACGAAACAATTAGCTGCGAGCATACCAAAAGAATGGAAAGTACCTGAGGATCTGATAAAAGAAAAACTTCAGCAACTCTTTCACAAGACTTGGACCGATGGTGTGTGGGATAATTTCAATGAGTGTTTAAAAGAGAATCTGAAAAATGAATAATACATTTAGATACAGTATTATATATGCCGTACTGCGCCCTGAGATTTCAGAGCGCCTAAGCGTTGGACTTATTATTGTGGATGGCGACAAAATCGATGTACGCTATTCACGCCATAAGTTGAATGCCCTACAGCCATTGTTCTCTGAAAAGGAGTATAAGTTCCTTTCTCGCGTTCTTTCCACAATGAAGCGGAGCCAAACAGTTAAATCTACAGATTCAATTAACTACTTGGCACGTTATTCAAATAATCTTATAGCTGTATCTCCACTACAGACGATAGATATAGCACCAACCGAATCCAGCAAGGAACGCCTTTATAGGAACTACGTTTACAGAGGAGCCAGAAAAACAGCGTAGTTATTTTCCCAAGAAATCATACTTCAGGCAGCGCTCAGGAACAACCATTTTGTTAATGCGCATGATTTACCTCAATGATGCGCATGGCTGATTTTGGTTATACTCACTTGCTATTTTAACCCTTTTACAGTTGCTATATCAAGCCTTTTAGAGTTAGTGGGTAAGTGTATTAGACTTACTGGTTAACTGTATTATAGTTAGTGGGTAACTCTAAATCCCATGATTTTTAACTAAAAACTTGCATCATATATAAATAGTGTTCCAAACCCCGATAGTATCACGAAATGGTGGAGTGTTCTTCCTGTGTCACAAGGTTGATGTTTTTGTGGTCTCGGGGGAGAATGAGGTGCGTGCCTAATGACGATGGCGCAGTGCTCTGCGCCTAACACGGCCGATGACGCAAAGCGTAGCTGCCCCTCTCTCAAACTTTATTATTAAGAAAGGTGATATGCTTTATTATTAAGAAAGGTGGTTACTCTTTCCTTAAAAGAACAGGGTGCTTTCTTATTAAGAGAGTCGGTGGCCTTCTTATTAAGAAAGTTTCGACCCCAACAAGACCTCGTTTTCGTAGGCAATAAAAACGAGGTTTTTGTCAGCAACTGCTCTGGCCTGACATCCATCACTATTCCCAACATTGTAAAAAGCATTGGAAATTCAGCATTCAATTGGTTTTAGGCTTCATCTAATGGTGACTTTCCCCTTTATGGCAACGAGCAAAACCTTCTCATCGTGGCTTGAGTGATGAGGAAATACGTGTATTTTTTTTTAGGCTGGAGCACGAAAGTTTTTCATGTAAAACCTCTTCGCGCATCCAGGCGGCGACGCTCTTTTGCATGCGCTGCTTGAAGGCGGTGCTGAAGGTGCTGTAGCTGTGGTAGCCGCTCTCTTGGGCCAGCTTACGGGCTACGATAGGCTGATGTGCAGCGGCAAGCTCGCGGTAGCGTGCAACGAAGTGACGGACACGCAGGTCGTGGATGTATGAATAATAGCTTGTTCCCTGACTGGCGAAATACTGGCTGAGATAGTAGTGGTTCACACCGATAGCTGCCGAGAGCTGCGACAGGGTCAGGTCTTGCTGCAGGTAGAGCTGTGTGTCCTCGCAGTGATTCGCCAGCAGTATGGCAATATGGGAAACCTCGCTCCATTCACCTCTCAAAAGGGTAGGGGCATGGTCGGTTTCATCAGCAGGATTGTCGGTGCTCAGGTCTTTTAATGTCTCTACACGCCATAGCAGAAGTCCCGCCAGCGGGAAGCCAGTGAGGTGGGCGATGATGGACATAACGTAGCTGTCGGTATATTCAAAGCTCAGAAGCAGTAGCATGAGGCTGATGAGCAGTGTAAGGCTGAGCCACATCTCCTTGTGCTCCAGGTCGGCGTAGTTGTCGCGCAGCCACCGCCCATATTGACGCACGGCCACCACCATATATATAATGAAGGCCACGGCGAGTATCAGCCCATAAATCATGTTCGGGGTTGTGAGGTCGATGGATGGCAGTGCTGTCTGCAACACTGCGACCACGGCGCAGGGTGTCATGGCGACTACAATGGGCCACAGCGGACGGCGGCGGTCCTGCAGCATGTTCAGCAATGTGCCGACGAAAACGGGGGGCAGCGCCATGCAGTCGGTAGCGACGAGCAGCCCGTAAACCACCGAGTGGGTGTCGTTCGAATATGTATAGAACAGCATCCACCAGATGTGTGCCATAGCCATGATGCAGAATAATGCAGCTGCCCAGTGGCGCAGTCGGGCTGGAGGCGTGATGCCGGGTGCGATAGCCTTGCCGCGACACAGCAACAGGTATAGGAACAGCACAACGGACACGGCTGTTCCTGCGCCGTGAAGCAGTAGATACAGTATCGACAATGGTGTAATCTGTTCGGGCATATCGCTATTTATCTCGCAGTGTTTATAGTGCAAAATTACTATTTTTTTCAGTAATATCGGGCAAGTTTTCAGCCGAAAGTGCGTGACGGGGTGCAGGGCAACTCTCAGTTAATGCAAAAATGTTACGGCTTATGCAAAATCTTCGTTTGCGACAATTTTGACCTTGCAAGCGTCGGCTATTATGAGTACCTTTGTAAGAATAATGAATATAGGATTACCGGAATTATAAAGTAAACGATATATCAGAATGAAAAGGGTAGTATTTCTATTTGGGGTGATTTCGGCATTGTTGCTGTCGTCGCAGACGGTGAGGGCTGATAAACTTCTGTCTAATGACAAGTTCACGATGTCCGCGTACCGGGATCACGTCAGAATCAAGGTACTGGTTGCCGACCTTGTGGGTCGCGATACGTGGATGAAAGACGGCTACATCAGGGCTTATGCCATAGAACCTACTATTTCTAATGGCGATGGAAACATTCCATACATTGACATTGCCAGGGTATATACCTATGACCAGGACGGTAACGGTAACCCCCAGCACAGAATCAAGGCCACTTTGGTCATGGATGGTGCCACGGTGATACTGAACAATGCGAATTATGTAAAACTGGAGCATAGCGAAAGAGAATATCCCATAAACAAGCAGAGTGACCACGACTATCCGCAGGCTGAGCTGGATGTATATTGGGGCCCTGAGATGGCGGGCAGGAAATGGTATCTTGTGTACTATGCAAAACTCGACACAAAATCCTATTTCGAAAACAAGAAACTGGGCTGGGTGGACTGTACTGGTCACCTGGGGCGCAATACGCTTGATGCAGCCGGTTTCAAGATTCAGCGAACGGATGCCAAGAACTTTACGTTTACCACGCCTGCATTGCCCGAGAACAATTGCAGCGAAACAATGGTCAAGCAAGACCAGAAGCACGAGGCCTGGTATATCGTGAAATCAACATACACCCTTTACGACAATACTACGGTTACGGCAAGGGACTCTTTCGAGTGTCTGCCGACAACGAAAGGTACGCTCTTCAAGATTCCCAGCTCAGTGGGTAACTTCAAACATGTTGATATGGTGATTGAGGCCCACGATGCCTATAAGTCTGCCATAGACAAGTATAAGGACAAGCACGACGAGGGCATTTACTACGACAATGTATCAATCTTCAACAGGCCGAATATCAGCCCGTCGGTGCCTGTGCCCGGCAGCGTGTCTGGTGACTTCGACCAGTTTACCAAGAAGGTAACGCTGCACTGGACGGGTGTCCAGCAGTCTGACGAAGACAATCCGTATATCACTGCTTCGAAGCCTTACATCTACCGTATCAAGACCGACAAGATGGGCGAGCCCCGAAGCGGTGAGTCATGGTCGCTGCGCGGTCATCTGAACACGCACGTCACGACAGGTACGATGAATTATACGGACAATGCGGGCCTAACCTACAACCAGTATTACAAATACCGCGTGGTGAACATCCCTGACGAATGGCTTTCCACTACGCCCGCAGCGGCTCTTTCGGACGATGTGCTGAATATGTTGGGCAGCAACGAGATGGAGAAGGTCATCAGCACCGAACCCCGCATTACCGTGTTTCCTGTCGAGCAGGACTCCACGCAGGACCATAAGGTGCAGCTGAACATAACCTACTCCCGGATACCGAAGGACTCCAACGCGCAAGGCTCTGTTCTGCGTGCCGATGCCGGCAAGAACAACTGGAAAGAAATAGGAACCTTTGACGTCAAGCCCGAGCTGGAACCTGCCGAGAAGATTGCCTACGTGGACGAGACGGCAGCCAGCAATCTGGACCGCTATCGCTATAAGGCAAAGATTTCGCTCAATTCGGGAGCTAACGAGTTTGAGGGCGAGCCTACCGAGTGCGGACTGATTTCCGGCACGACAGTTGAATCACTCGACTGTTCGAAGGGAACACATCAAAAGGCTGTGGTCCTGCAGTGGAAGTGCAAACAGTCGGGAACTGCCAATACCAATTTCGTCATCTCCCGCCGTCTGGTAGGCGAGGATGACGACGCATGGCAGGACATCCATACCGCCAGTGGTACTGCCGACAACTATACGTGGCAGGACAATGCCGCTAATCCGGGATTCTACTACGACTACCGTGTCATGGCCTATTCCGGTGCCCTGGCAGACAATACCAAAAAGCCCAGCAGCATGACGGATGTCGGCTTCTGCCAGACCACGGGTACCATTACGGGCCGCATAAGCTACGCCAACGGTAACAGTGCGGTGGAAAATGTACGCATCACGCTGGATGCAAGTGGCGACAACACCACCGACGGCTATTCCAAGAAGGTGGAAGGCTTTTCGCAGGGTATCACCTGGGATGTTGACAACATTGCCACTGCCAAGGTATTCAAGAAGGCCAACACGGTGCAGATGTTCGTGCGTCCCGACTCGGTGATGACCAAGGGTATCTTGGGCTCGGTTCCCGGCATGGGACATTTCCTGTTGGAGAAGGATGGCTCTGTTGCCGGCAACAAGACTTTCCGATTGCGTATGACGTCGGAGTATTCCAATACCTTTAAGCTTGCGACTTGCTATAGCGAAAAGCCGTTAGTCAGGGCTGTATTTGTGAGCTATAACAATCAGGATATCCCCGTCTCTGCTGTAAGGGAAATTAACGGAAAGTCCTATACGGTCTATAACATCAATTATCTGATAGATGTAGCTCCGGAATGGGTAATGCAATGGAAGGAAGAGGGATTTTCTGAGTCGAAGGCGATTAGAATAGCCGGACTGCCTGATGATATGGCAACTTTGTTCTATATCAAAAAGCAGTCTGTCTCAGACCATTCGTTAGTGAAGTCGTATCATACAATGTACGGACGCGAAAAGTACGACTTGGGCATCACGCTGCCTGCCGACGAGTTCTCGTTGCTCAACCTGATGAAAGACGACCAGGGTAATCTGACCGTGAAGGTGGGCGAACAGACCTCGACGTCGAAAACGTCCGTTGGTGCAGAGACAACATTCGACTGGACCGAGGAAACGATGGTGCTGGATCATGTCCTGTTTGATGTGGATGCCGCTTCCAAGATAGATGCTGACTACTTAACAAGCCATTTGAATGGTATCAGTTCACAGGACTGGAATCATCTGGCATATGGACTGGCTACGGAAGTGGTGGCATTACCTGAAGGAGAATATGTGTACGACGACTATTATCTCCCGTTCGCTGTGGGTGGTAACTATGGTGCAACCAACGAGACGGCATTCCACGGCAACTTCTCGGAGGTGCGCGTATGGGACCACGTGCTGAACGCCAAGGAAGAGACAAATTACAACGACCGCGTGCTGAGCGGCTATGAGAAAGGTCTGCAAATCTACTGGCCCCTGAACGAGTCAGTGGGGAGTCTGGCCTTCGATGCTTCTTGTACTAATGACTATCCCAACGGTCGCCATGCCACGGTGTATGAGAATTTCCAGGCATCGAAGCTGATTCCCACGTCGAAGCAACTGTCGCGCTACGGCGTAACCACCGAAAACGGCGATTACGTCATCCGCGGCATCCCGTTTGTAGGCTCGGGTACAAGCTATACCGTAACTCCGTCCAAGGGTGTTCACAGCTTCGAGCCGCAGAGACGGACGGCCTATGTCAGTGCCAACTCGCTGACGCAGAGCAACTACGACTTCAGCGACAAGTCGTCATTCGCGGTCAAGGGACAGATATTCTATGATAATACGAACATCCCAGTCGACAGCGTAATGTTCAGGATAGACGGCGAGGTGGTACAGGGCAAGCATGGCATCATTATGACCGACACCGATGGTAAATACCAAATAAGCGTGCCAGTTGGCAACCACCGCATCGAGGCTTACCGTAACGGCCACAAGCTGGACGCCTTCCCGCAAAACGAGAAGGAGACATATACCTTTAACAAACCCGAGGTGGTGAACTTCTTTGACCACACGCTGGTAAATGTTGCGGGACGTATCAACAGCGGCTTTGCCGATAAGGATGCGCCCTTAGGATTCGGACGCAGCGAGAACCGCATAGGTAAGGCTGTGCTGAAACTGAGTCTGGGCCGCGAGGCCAACAGCTCGTTCAACTATGTGGTGAACGATCAGGGCGAAGGTAACTTCGGCACAACACCCATCGACGTGCCGGGCTACGACTCAAGCATAGGGAGCACTGCCTATCGTGGTGCAGGCACGGTGGCCGACAATACGAACACTCGTTACATATATATCACAACGGATGCCAAGACGGGCGAGTTCTCTGCCATGCTGCCGCCGCTGAACTACAAGGTGGAGAGCATACGCTTCCCTAACGACGAGGAGGGCGACAAGGCTCGCTACAACAACATGCCGTTCTTCGCCGACAACCTGCCGATGATATATGCCGGCAACGCCTCGCAGCAGGCCATCAAGGCTGACACGCTGCAGACGGACGGCAACAGGCGGACTTACCCCTACACTGCCAAGTTCATACACCAGCTGCGCAACAATGTGGAGATAACGGTGGCACAGAGCGGTCTCGAGAAAGACGCCTTCGGTGAAGAACAGGTGGAGGCGAAGAGACTGGACAACACTACCGAGACAGTGAACGCCATAAACTACAACGGCGATTCGTTCAGCTACGCATTCGGCTATCCGCTGTTCAAGCAGCACGAGAGCTATACCTTCTCTATCCACGTGAAGGAGAGCAACTACAATGTCGATACGAAGAAGGTGGTCGAGGAGATTCCTACGGATGCCGAGATTTATATCAACAACGAGGCCAGTGCCTCGACATCGGTGTCCTGTGACTCAACGCTGAGTGAGGTTGGTCAGAAGTTCCAACCAAGTAATGTCTATCAAACACAGACCATCACTGCCAACCCCGACAAGGACGGCGATTTGGAATACAGCTTCACAGTAGGCTATCCTAACGTGATAGACTCTCTCAAATACGTGCGCAATATAAACATCAGTGTCACCGTAGGCAACCGCACCACGGTATGGCAGGCACCCAATAAGCATGTGACTGCCAAGAAAGCCCTTGAGATGATTGTGCTGGGTGGTGTGATGACGGGTACCAACTACAGGACCAAGACGCCTGACTTTGTCGATATGGTGATACGCCGCCCGCCAGGCAGCAGGGGCGTTGCCTCGTGGAGCGTGGATTCTGTGCGTTGTACGGCTCAAGGCTTCCGCGACCATGGCTCGGATGCCAACGCGGGATACGATTATGCCAGCATAGGACCTAAAATCAAGGATATCCTGGGTAGCGAATGGGTAGTCAAGGCTAATACGAAGAATGGTAAAAATCATGTAAGTGATACTGTCAAGGTGACAGGCTCGTCAACGAGCTACGAGGTGAAAGAGAAGATTATGACACCCTCGGGAGGCATCTATACCCAGAAAGACGGCGACACCTACATAGGCCGCGCTACCAATCTGCTATTCGGCAGAGGCGACAATATTGGTATCTATCAGCAGCAGGACGGTACGAACAGGATACAAAAGAAATATGCACTGTGCGTAGGCCGCGAATTCAATACCACCTTTGTCTATTCGCAGGCGTATATCGAACAGACGCTGATACCTAACTAGAAACTGGCGGCCAGGAGTCTGCTGGTGACTGTGGCTGACCCGCATGACGACGCGCAGGCCAAGAAAATAGCGGGTAAGGTGATGTACTACACGAAGTATAACAAGGACGATGCGAGGTATGGATTAAGTAATGCCGACCCTGCCTTTACTGAGGAGGAGCGCAAAGCGGCTGAGGGATGGCCCAGCTACCGTATCGTTGACGGCCGTCCGGATTCAGAGAAATCGGAAACTGTTGACTCCATCCAATACTGCCTGAACCAGATTAAGGGCTGGCAGGACTGGATATCCAGGAACGAGGAGGACAAACTGAGGGCCTTTGGCGACGAGAAGACTTATCTGGAGAAGAACTACAGCATTGCAGGCGGCACCAGCGTCAGCCACTCTTCGGTGAATACACAGAAGAAGGCTGTGGGTTCTAACTTCACCTATACTACTATCATCAACAGCGATACAAATGCCGGTTTGCTGGTAAACGAAGTCGGTTCCTATGCTACCATCGTTCATAATGAGCAAAGCGGAACCCAGCATTCCAATGACACGACGACAACGGTGACAAGGGCTATTGACTGGTCGATTAGCGACGCAGAGCCTACCACGGCCCTGTCGGTGAACGTGTACCAGTCGCCCCGCACATGGGGTCCCATCTTCCGCACGCTTGGCGGACAGACCAGCAACCCATACGAGGGCGCTACATATACGAAATACTACTCACCAGGCGTCCAGCTCGACGAGGCTACCATGCGCGTGGAGAAGCCCGAGATGCGAGTGGTTAGCGATGCCATAGTCAGCAATGTGCCGTCGGGCTCGGCAGCCGAGTTCAAGCTGCAGCTCTCGAACGCCAGTGAGACGAACACCACATGTGAATATGTGCTGGAGTGCAAGGACGGCAGCAACCCCTATGGTGCTAAACTGATGATGGACGGCACTCCGCTGAGCAACGGCAAGGAAGGCCGCAGGTTCAAGCTGAAGGGTGGTGAGAGCATCGAGAAGACGCTGCTGGTATCGCAGAGCGACCACACTATCAACAAATACAAGGAACTGGTACTGGTGTTCAAGTCGACCAAGGACAGTGCTACCGTAAGCCAGCCGGCATTAATCAGCGTAGAGTTCATCCCTGCCTCGACACCTATTGAGATGGCTGTGTCGCATACCACAGTGAACTCGAAGGACTATGCAGAACATGGGGGACTCGTGGTGACACTGAACAATCTGGACCGCACGGATACCGGACTGAAGGGTGTACGCGTGCGCTACCGCCGAAAGGGTTATAGCTCGTGGACCATTGCCAAGGCATGGCAGGTGGTAAAGAGCGGTGAGACACCCCAGCAGGGCACAGTGCCGCTACCTGATACCGATATGTTTACCACTGTGGTAACCTTCCCCGAAGACGGTGTATTCGAGCTGCAGGCACAGACCTACGGTATGTATGGCACCCAGGAGCTGACCTTCGAGACACCTGCCATCGAGATTACCCAGGACATCAAGGGTCCAAAGGTGCTCGGCTCAGCATCGCCTATCGGAACGGTCAGCTTCATCAACCGCAACGACATCCATGTGAACTTCAACGAGGATATTAACGTGAATGCGCTGAGCCAGAGCGACAACTTTACCATTACGGGTGACCTGAACAATACCGCTTTCAGTGGCGACAAGACCACGAATCCTGATGTGGCGCTACAACTGGAGGGTAGCGGAATCAGTACGCAGGCGAGCTTCCTGTTTGACAACAGCGACCTGGCAATGGATATGTGGCTGTACCGCCAGGCTGACGGCAACATAGTCAGCGTAGGTACGGATGCCAACCAGCTGTCACTCTTTACGGAGAACGGCATTGCCAAGGTGCGCGTGGGTGGTAGCGACGCATCGCATATTGTGACATCGGGTGTAGAGCTGCCTGCTAACAAGTGGATGTACTTGGCACTGACCTACAAGCACGACCCAGTGACCGGCAAGGGGCTGCTGAGCGCTATCTATGCCGATGCCGACCACGATAGTCCGATAGACATCCTGAAAGAGGTGGTGACCAACGATATTGACATGCGCGGTAAACTGACCGTTGGCGGCAACAAGATGAAGGGCCGCATGCGTGACCTGACGCTGTGGAACGACAGTAGGGACGTACGACAACTGTATATTGACCGCGAGAAATCGAAGGCAGCCTATCTGCCGGGACTCGTAGGCTACTGGCGCATGAACAGGGGTTACGGTAAGACGGTGGAAGACAAGGCACACTCACGTGACTTGGTGATGGACACTGAGAGCTGGTATATCCACAACGACAACCGCGCCGCCAAGTTGGCCGAGAACGAGATGTTGGACATCAATATCTCAACCTATGCACCGCAGATTACCGACAACTATGCCCTGGAGCTGTGGTTCCGTGCCGACCAGCAGGAGGGCAACAACAATGCTTCGCTCATGGAGGTGCCGAACTACCTGAGGATTGGATTCAAAGATAGCAAGCTGGCCGTGAAGAGCAGTCAGCGCGTCATCGACGAGCAAGGTATTGAGAAGTTTGACGTGAAGCTGGACAATGAGTTGCTGAGCGACCAGAACCTGATTGACAACAACTGGCACCACCTGACACTCAATGTGCGCCGTGGCTCGTCAGCCGTCGCCTATATCGATGGTGCAGCTGTCAAGACACTGCCTGAATCGAGCATACCGGCAATGGCAGGGTCTAACCTCTATGTAGGCAGGGGCTTCACCGGTAGTATCGACGATGTGCGTATCTGGAACGCGGCACTGGAAAGCAAGAGTATTGCTGACCGCCGTTACGAACGGCTCGACTCTACCTATGCCGGACTGATAGGCTACTTCCCCTTCGAGTCGATACACCGCACAAAGTTGGGAAATGTAGTAACCGAGTTCAGTATCTACAACTTTGGCGACAAGAGGGTTTCGCGACTGACAGCATCGGGTATCGATAAGGAGCATAATCTGAGTGCTTCGGCACCTGCCTTGCTGCCTATCTCGCAGCGTATGCGTCTGGAGTCTACGGAGTACAACTTCACTGCTTCTGAGCGCAGCATCTACTTCTCTCTGCCCGACGACGTACTGCCACGTATGGACGGCAGTGACTTCACCTTCCGCGTAGCCAACGTGAAGGATCTTTCGGGCAATGTGTCGGAACCTGTGGAGTGGACGCTGCACTGTGACTTCTCGACGCTGGAACTGATGCTTAATGAAACAGAAATCAGTAAGCCGCGTGACGAGAAGCGAACCTTCACGGTTTATCTCCAGTCGACGAGCAATATCGAGGAGAGCTTTGAGTTTGTCAACCTGCCATCATGGCTGGAGGTCAAAGAGAAGATAGGAACGGTAGGACCGTCGGGCAAGATGCTGACATTCACTATCGCTGCCAATGTTCCCATCGGACGTTACACGACCTATATATATGTCAAGGACCGTCTGAACATTATACGCTCGCAGCGCCTCAACCTTATTGTGAAGGGTGATGTTCCTGACTGGGAGGTTGAAGAGGGCAACTACAACAGTACGATGACTATGACGGGACAGGTCTTTGTGGGTAACAAGATCCTGGAATATGAGGACTCGAAGATAGGTGCCTTTGACCTGTGGGGCAACTGCATAGGTGTGGCTCATCCTGAATATATCCCGACGCGCGATGCCTACTTTGTCAGCATGGTCATCTATGGCAACCCCATCGAGAAACCGGACTCACATGCCAGCTACGAGTATGAGCACAAAGTCATCTTCCAGCTCTACGACAGCTCGACAGGTATTGTCTATCCTTTGGTGGACTGCAAGTTGCCTGGCGGAGAGGTGACGAGCTTCATTGAATTCCAGGACAATGCCAGCTACGGCAGCTATGGTAATCCTGTCACCTTCATGTCTTCGGAACTGGTGCAGCAGCGCCGCGAACTGAACAAGGGATGGAACTGGATGTCGCTGTATCTGAGGCCTGACGTGGGACAGACATGGGCTGTCACCTCGGTATTCGATGCGGGCATCCTGCCATATCTGGAGGAAGTGAAGGAGCACAACTATTTTGCACAGCCGAATAAGCAGCGCAATCAGCTTGTGGGTTCGATGCTGAGCGTAGATGTAGGAAAGATGTATAAGGTACGCATGAACGCGCCCTACAGTTTCAGCCGCATTGGTATGCTGGTGGATTTGGATAGTATATCACAGACCATCGAACCGGAATGGAACTGGATCGGTTCTCTTGCCCGCTATGTGATGTCACCCGACAGGGCCTTCGCAGAACTGAAACCGGAAGTGGGAGATATGGTGAAGAACCGTACCAGCTTTGCCGAGTATAACGGCTACACGTGGGAAGGACAGCTTCAGGAAATCAAGCCTGGTGAGGGTTACCTGTACCACTCGAGGGCTGCTAACGCCAAGTCGTTCCATTATCCGAAGCAGGTTATGTCAGCTTCTCTTGCCAGGCGCAGGGCTCCTGTTAATGACGAATGGCACTGGATGGTAGAGAACATCAACCATTATCCTGACAATATGACTATCCTCGCTACGCTGGAGAAGGATGGCGAGCCGATAGCTGATGCCGAGGTTGCTGCCTTCATCAATGGCGAGTGCCGAGGCACCATCAAGGGTATGGATGGCGATTATTTCCTGACCGTACTGGGTGTTTCTGCCGAGGATACTCACAAACCCATTGCCCTCAAGGCGTGGATCGATGGAAAGGAGTATGATATCGATGACATGGGTTTCTACTTCACCAGCGATACTTCCTACGGTTCGTTTGTTGACGGTCTGGTACAATTGACAATCGGAGGAAAAACTGGCATCAACAGCATGAAGGACAGCGACAATGCTGACTGGTACGACCTGCAGGGCCGCAAGCTGAATGCGAAGCCCACTCACAGAGGTGTCTATATCAGGAGCAGTGCCACAGGTGTCATGAAGGTTGAGAAGCAATAAATCACAATACACTTCCCAAAAAAGGAATAAATATGAGAAGAAAGGAATATATAAAGCCGTCGATTTTGGTGATAAGGATAATGCAGAGATCTTGCATACTGGTAGCGAGTGAACCGAGTGAAGAATCCCTGGATTATGATGTAGATATGGAGGATTACAATCTCAGGGAAGAGGAGGAATGGTAAGTACCTGCGTAAACAAGAACTGATATGAAAAGAGTCATTCGATATATTAATATGGCAACCCTCGCACTGGCAGGTGTTATTGCCATCGGATGTTCAAATGATGACGGTGACCTGGCACCTGTGCCCGATACAGCAAATAAGGTCACATTGACTACTACCATCAACTTAGGAGGTGATGACCAGACACGTGCACTCACTCCTGAAGGTGTGAAGACCTTCTCCGAGGGTGATCAGATTGCTGTCATCTATACGAATACGGACAGTGAGCGGGTAAAGGCCGTGAGCAATGCGATTGCCGAGGGTGACATCACCAACGGGGGCAAGAGTGCCAAAATCACCGTTACGCTGATAAACCCTGTAGTCGGATCTGTGGACTATGTATATCCTGCCGTGATGGCCAGAGATGACGGTACCCTGAACTACAGCGCCCTATGCATGCAGGACGGCACCCTGGCTTCACTCGCCAGCAACCTCGATTGTGCGAAGGGCACGGGCGAGCTGACCGGCAGTGAAGACGACTTCGAGTTGATTACAAGTGGGAAAATGGCTAACCAGCTGGCCGTCTGTGAGTTCATAATCAAGAATAAATCCGGCTCGGTAATCACCGGCCGCATCATTGACCTTACCCTCAGCGACGGTACCAATACATATACCGTAAGTCGTGCGGCAACTGAGGGTCCTATCTATGTAGCGGTAATACCTGTAACCAGCGACAAGACCATCGATTTCGTTGCAACCGACGGCTCAGTCGGATATTACAAGAGCGTGTCGGGCAAGACTCTTGCAGCCGGTGATATGCTTCCTGTCAATTTGACGATGATGCAGGGTAATGTCATAGACCTCTCCCAGCTTACTGCTGACTGCACTGCGCAGAATGGTGACATCATGATCAATAAGCTCGTAGGAAACTACAAGGTATCTGTTGCTGCAGGAGCTACCGTAACACTGATCGATGCCAGCATCAACTACGAAACCATGCCCGTATTGTCTGGCGATTTTTCCGGAATTACCTGTTTAGGTGATGCTACCATCATAATCAGAGGTACGAACTTTGTAAAAGGACTCAGTTCCGGTTACCCGGGCATCTTCGTCCCCGAAGGCTCAACCCTTACGATTACGGGCTACGGTACGCTTTATGCCCTTGGTCATGAGTATGGTGCAGGCATCGGTAGTGGCAAGAGTAATATTGCTGATGTCATGAGCTGCGGAAACATAATAATTCAGGGCGGTACAATTTTCGGCACGGGCGGCATTGGTGCAGCAGGCATCGGCAGCGGTGCCGGCGCAGACGGGAATCCATCATATTGCGGCGACATCACTATCAAGAGTTCTGTAACTCATGTCTATGCTAATCCCGGCTCAAGTGCAGAGCCCATAGGTAGCGGTAACCATTCTACCTGCGGCACTGTTATGATAGAAGACTCAGATAAAGTAACGCAATATTAGCGAGGGCTTAACGTCAGTTACAATTCCAGAAAGTATTACTACAATTGGATGGTGCGCTTTCAGTTACTGCGATGCTCTCAAGAAAGTATATTGCCTGTCACCGCATGTGCCTAATGCGAACCAATATGCATTCTATAATTCAAAACCGGAGTCAGCCACTTTGTATGTACTAGCATCTGCTATTGATGACTACAAGTCTGCTGAACCATGGAAAAACTTTGGTGCAATCCTGCCATTACCACTCGCTGGCGATGCCAATGACAGTGGTGCTGTGGAAATCGGTGACATTACGTCCGTGCTGACTCTAATGGCTAATCCTGATGCTCTCGGCTATAACAACAAAGCTGCTGATGCAAACCAGAGCGGCGAGATAGAGATTGGTGACATTACTACGATACTGACGATAATGGCGAACGGTGAATAACAATGCATAATTCACAATTCATAATTAGTGTCATACGGCTTTGCCACAATATATAGTTAAGCGCCTGATGGAAATAAAAACCATCAGGCGTTTCTCGTAGCTATTTGGAGTTAGTGGGTAACTGCAGAAGCAGTATAAGCGAAAAATGGTCTGATTACTTCCTGCATTTTGCATATTAAATCTGATAATTGCACCATCATTCAGAAAAAAGAATTATATTTGCCTGCGTAATAACATTCAAAAGCACACAATTATGGCAAGGCCAATCAGAGAAACCCCCGTGCTCTACGGTGAAGAGGCACGCAAGTTTGAACTGCGGATGCAGAATCCTCCAAGGCTCCCGGCAGAACAAATAGAACGCATGCAGCGCGACTATGAATTCATGCGTTCAAGATGTGTAAACTGCACGTTCTGAAAAGATGAAAAAGGAGAACCTACAGCTGCGGAGGCTTGGAGAGAATGACAAAGTGGTAACATTCGACTGTGGCGATGAAGACTTAAACGATTTCATCCTCACTGATGCGCCGTTATACTATCATGTGCGTCTCGCCACCAGTTATGTATTGGAAGATGGCATTACCAGTGAGGCGGTCGGTTATTTCAGTCTCGCTCACGACCGCATCTCTCTGACCGACTTCCCTAGCAATTCTGCTTACAATCGATTCCGCAAGCAGTTTTTCGCCCAAGGCAAGATGTTCAAGAGCTATCCAGCTCTGAAGATATGCCGTCTGGCCACAGACAAATCAGTTCGGGGACTGGGTATCGGAAGCATGATGCTTAACACCGTCATCGAGTCATATAGAGGTGACAACAAGGCTGGCTGTCGCTTTATTACCGTCGATGCATATACAGATGCCATCCCATTCTACTTAAAGCAAGGTTTTATGCCTCTTTCCAAAGAGGACGAAGGAGCATCTACCCGCCTGCTATACTTTGATTTGGAAAGCGTGAAGGAAAACCAATAATCTTAGGAAAAAATATTTTTGGCTTCAAGCCTTTCTGTCTATTTTCAGGATATTGCTGCAGTAGTCGACAATAGCGGGGCGGTGGGTGATAAACAGCACGGTGCGTTTTTGTGTCTTGGCCAGCAGTGAGATGTTGTTGATAAGGTTCTGCTCGGTCTCGGGATCCAGGGCAGAGGTGGCTTCGTCCAGAAGGATAATGTTTCCGCGTCGCAGCAGTGCGCGTGCAATGGCAATGCGTTGTGCCTGACCTTCGCTAAGTCCTGCTCCTCCCTCGCCGCATGGTGTGTCCAGTCCTGTGGGTTGGCGTAGGACGAAATCTGCACATGCCATGTGTATGGCTTCGATCATGTCTTCTTCGCTGGCTTCGGGATTGCCGAGCAGCAGATTGTCACGGATGGTTCCGCTGAGCAGTGTGTTGCCTTGTGGTACATATACCAGATTGCATCGTGTCAGTGGCGAGCATGGTGCGGAGTTGTTGTTGTCATATATTTCCACACTTCCCTGGTCGGGCGAGAGGAGTGCGAGAATCATGCGTATCAGTGTTGTCTTGCCGGCACCGGTTTCACCCAGAACGGCTGTAGTGCTTCCGGGCATGAAGTCATGGCTGAAATTGTTGAGGACATTGCGGTGACCGTCTTCGTACCTGAAGCTTACATTGCTAAAGCGTATTCCTGCTCCGTGTGGGAAGAGGATGGGGTCACCGTCTTCTTCAAGCGGTGCTTCTTCCAGTTCCTGAAGGCGTTCGGCTGCTGTGAGGGCGCTGATGATTATGGGGACGAAGCGTGTTATCTCGCGGAACGGTCCCTGTATCTGTCCTACCAGCTGAATGAAGGCCAGCATTGTGCCGTATGATATTTCGCCGGCTTTCAGGCGGTACACTCCCCAGATAAATGTGACCAGATAACCTGCCGAGAATCCGAAATTGACAATGAGTGTGCCGATGCTGGAGAACAGGGTCCTGTGCCTGACCTGACTGCGCAGTTGTGCCTGTACGTCTGCAAGTTGTTCGACCATGCCGTCTGTCTGCTCCAGTGTCTTGATGACCATGCGGTGCTGGATGCTTTCCTGAAGTATGCTCTGTATCTTGCTGTCGGTGTCGCGTATTTCGCGTGTCAGTGTACGCATCCGTCGGATATAGAACCTGCTGAGTGCGACAAAACCGGGGGCTACCACCATTAGAAGACATGCCAGGGCGGAGTCGAAATTGTACAGGAAGACAAATGCGCCGGAAAGTCTTACAAGTGTACATATTGCCATTGGCAGTGTATCGGTGATAACGCCGGTAATCTCGTTGGCATCGCGTATGAGACGGTTCATTACATCGCCCGAATGGTGGCTTTCCTTGCCGTTCCATACACTGTGCATCAGACGTGAGAAGGTGCGCAGCTGCATCAGGTTCTGGCTCTTGAGTCCCAGCAGTGCTCCTACCCAGCGACGTGAGAAGGCGAGTCCTATATTGACGATGCCTATGGCAACCATGATGCAGCAGGCTATAACCAGCGAATGGTTGCTCTGCCCGGTAGCGATGTCGATGCACATCTTGGTTGTCCAGATGAGGAAAAAGTCCATTCCGACAATTGTCAGGCCCATAATGATGTTCACTATGGCCTTCAGGCGGATGCCGTGGCTGGTTATCCAGAACCAGCGCAGGACTTCGGGGTGTCGTATGACGTCTCGGGCTGTCATTTATCCTGGCATTTCTTCTTATTCACGTGGATCGGCTCCCCACATCAGTTTTTTGCGCAGTGTACGGAAGAAACTGCCTTCGCTTCTTTTCAGGACCTTGATCTTGTATGGGGCACGTTTTACGGTTATGCGTGTCCCTTCCTGGCAGGATTCGCTACGGCCGTCAATTGATACGAGGAAGTTGTGCGAGCGGCTCTCGACGGTCAATGTTATCTCGTTGTCGTCGGGAAGCATCAGGGGACGTACTGTAAGTGAATGCGGTGCAACGGGGACAAGGCCTATTGTATTGCTGCCGGGGGCCATGATGCTTCCGCCAACACTCATTGCGTATCCGGTACTGCCTGTCGGGGTGTTGATGATAAGGCCGTCGGCCTGATATGTGGTCAGGTACTCGTGGTTGATGTCAACGCGGATGCTGATCATGGACGAATTGTCCAGTTTGAGTACGGAAACTTCGTTCAGTGCAAATGGGCAATAGGATGGATTGTCGCAGTTGCAGTTTCCGGTGAATTCAGCTTGCAGCAGGCTCCGTTCCTCGCATTTGAAATTTCTGTTGTAAATGGCTTCGATTGCCGAGGGTATATCCTCGGCCTGGTAATCTGAAAGGAATCCCAGCCGTCCCATGTTTATGCCCAGGATGGGGATGCCTTTGTCGCCAACGCGGCGTGCTGCTTCGAGGAATGTTCCGTCGCCTCCCATGGAAATAACGAAATCAGCCTGAAAATCATTGCCGTCAATCAATTCGCTGCAGTTGACGTTAATCTGCATTTCATTGACAAGATAATTGTAAAAAGGACGGTCTATCAGTAGTATGGCCTGGCGTTCCTCCAACATTACCAGCAGTTTTTGTGCGGATGTGGATTTCTTGGCCTGATAGATATTGCCGAAAAGTGCAAAACGGAGTTTTCGCATAATGATTTCCTTATCTTTGACGGGCAAAGTTAAGTAAATTTTTTAACTTTGCAGAAGGAATAGTGAAAATTTCCCTGTGAATAACCCGTAAAACATTGTAACTATATAATATCCGATATGATTTATTTTTTTCTTGCAACAGGCTTTGAGGATATCGAGATGATAGCCCCGTTGGATATAGTCCGTCGTGCCGGTATCGAGGCCCGGACAGTAAGTATTACCGGCGAGAAGGTTGTGACTTCTGCTCATGGCGTCGGCTTCCTGGCAGATGCACTGCTTGAGGAGATTGATTTCAGTAAGGCAGATATGCTGGTATTGCCCGGCGGTCTGCCAGGTGCTGCCAACCTGGATGCATGCCAGCCTCTGTGCGATGGTATAATGAAGCATTTCAGGGCAGGCAAGAAACTGGCTGCCATTTGTGCTGCTCCTATGGTTTATGGTCATTTGGGCATTCTGGATGGACTGAAGGCAACATGCTATCCTGGTTTTGAAACAGAACTGGCAGGTGCAGAATATACAGCGGCAGTTTGTCAGCAGGACGGACAGTTCATAACGGCATGCGGCCCGGGTGCGGCTATGGAATTCGGCTATACAATCACCGAGGCTATGGGTAAGACTGTCGAGGCGGCAGGCTTACGCGAGGGTATGATGTACAACAAGTTGTTCCGCTAAGATTCGGAACTAAACAAAAGGGGAGTCTGTGGCAGATCTTTCTTCAGAATTGAAATTCCTTCCGGGAATCGGTCCCAAAAGGAGCGAGACACTGCGGCACGAACTGGGTTTGAAAACCTGGGAGGATTTGCTGTATTTCTTCCCTTACAAGCATATTGACCGAAGCCGTCTGTACAGGACATCTGAATTGACTACCGATATGCCTTTTGTGCAGATCAAGGGACAGTTTGCCAGTTTTGAGCAGATGGGAGAGGGGCGCAAGGCGCGTCTGGTCGGTCATTTTACAGACGGCAACGGATGGGTGGACTGTGTCTGGTTTGCGGGCATTAAATATATCCTGAGAACGGTAAAGCTGCACACAGATTATATAATATTCGGAAAACCAACAGTCTTCAACGGACGTATCAATATTGGGCACCCTGACATAGACCGTCCTGATACTCTGATGTTGGGAAAGATGAGTATGCAGCCCTATTATCATACCAGTGAGCGTATGAAAAAGGAGGGGCTTACATCGCGCAGCATGGAAAAGTTCATGACCACGCTGTTCAAGACCTTGCATGCTGATTATGGCCCGACCATGGGGATAAGGGAAACGCTGCCCATACATATAGTCAACCGTCTGCGTCTTGTGGATTTGCCTACTGCATTGCAGAATATCCATTATCCTCAGACGGCTGATGAACTGTCCTGGGCAAGCTACAGGCTGAAATTTGAAGAATTGTTCTATGTCCAGTTGGCAGTAATGCGCTATGCACGTTTCCGTCAGGGGACTATTAAGGGGCACGTGTTCCGTCAGGTAGGAGCCTGTTTTAATGATTTCTACCATAATCGTATGCCATTCCAGCTGACGGAGGCTCAGAAGCGTGTGATACGCGAGATGCACCAGGATATGCAGAGTGGTCATCAGATGAATCGTCTGGTCCAGGGTGATGTGGGTAGCGGTAAGACTGTTGTTGCGCTGATGGCTATGCTCCTGGCTATAGGCAACGGCTATCAGTCATGCATTATGGCTCCGACCGAAATCCTGGCTGAACAGCATTTGTCTACCTTCCGGAATTTGCTCGGGGACATGGATGTGCGTGTCGAGCTGTTGACCAGTGTCGTCCGTGGCAAGAAGCGACAGACTATTCTGCAGGACTTAAAGGATGGCAAGGTTAATATCCTGGTCGGGACACATGCGGTGATTGAGGATAATGTACAGTTTAGTAATCTGGGTCTTGTCGTCATTGACGAGCAGCATCGCTTCGGTGTTGCCCAACGTGCACGCCTGTGGGATAAGAACCATATACCGCCACATGTCATGGTGATGACGGCAACGCCGATCCCCCGGACTCTGGCGATGACGGTGTACGGTGACCTGGATGTTTCTGTGATAGACCAGTTGCCGCCTGGACGTAAACCTGTAAAGACGACTCATGTGTATGATAATAATCCCGACATGCTGTATCGTGGTATCAACCAGCAGATTCAGCAGGGACGTCAGGTTTATATGGTGTATCCTTTGGTCAAGGAAAGCGAAAAACTGGATTTGCAGAATGTCGAGGAGGCGTATGTCCATTTGCAGAAAATATTTCCTGCCTATCGTATAAGCATGGTACATGGTCAGATGAAGCCACAGGACAAGGAGGCAGAGATGCAAAAGTTTGTCAATGGCGAAACGCAGATTCTGGTGGCGACGACTGTTATCGAGGTTGGTGTGAATGTCCCGAATGCATCGGTAATGGTCATACAGAATGCTGAGCGTTTCGGACTTTCCCAGCTGCATCAGTTGCGTGGCCGTGTGGGACGTGGTGCTGACCAGAGCTTTTGTGTGCTGGTTACCAAGTACGAATTGTCACGTGATACGAGGCGGCGTATTGATATTATGACGGAAACTAATGACGGTTTTGAAATTGCTGAGGCTGATTTGCGTTTCCGTGGGCCAGGTGATCTGGAGGGTACCCAGCAGAGCGGTATGGCATTTGACTTGAAACTTGCAAATCTTGCACGTGACGGACAGATTGTCCAGCTTGCCCGCGATACTGCTGCGTGGATACTGGATAACGATCCGCAACTGTCCAATCCTGATAACGCAATATTGTTGCAGCGTCTTCGCTATCTGAAGCGTGACGAAATGGACTGGAGTAATATAAGTTGAAGAATAAAAGCGCCCCGGGTAAGGGCGCTTTGTTGTGCTAGGCTTCTGCCGTAAGCCTGCATATTTCCACAATAGTCATCATTGCTTTTTCCATGCTTTGTACAGAAACGAATTCGTGCGGACCATGGAAATTGAGGCCTCCGGCAAAGATATTGGGGCAGGGTAGTCCTTTGAATGAAAGCTGTGCTCCGTCTGTTCCGCCCCGGATGGGAACAACCTTGCAGTGTCCGCATGTCAGTTCAATTGCCTTTTTTGCAATATCGGTGATGTGCTGTTTGTCGCGCAACTGACATTCCATGTTGTAATATGTATCCTTGATGTCTGCCAGTACTGTGCCCTGACCATATTTGCTGTTAATCCGTTCGGCTATGTCCAGCAGTGTTTTCTTGCGCGTCTCGAACATTTGCCTGTTGTGGTCACGGATAATGTAGCTGAGCGTGGCTTCCTCCACTCCTCCTGTTATGTTCATCAGGTGATAGAATCCCTGGTAGCCATCGGTCTTTTCCGGAACTTCGTTTTCCGGCATCTGCTGTGCAAATTCGGTTGCAATCAGTATGGCGTTGCGCATCTTGTCCTTGGCATATCCGGGATGTACGCTCAAACCCTTGACGGTAACTTTTGCACTGGCAGCATTGAAGTTCTCGTATTCCAGTTCGCCTGCTTCACTTCCATCCATAGTGTATGCCCATTGACAGCCGAAGTGCTCAACGTCAAACAAGTGCGCACCGGCTCCGATTTCCTCGTCGGGATTAAAGGCAACCCGAATCTTGCCGTGCTTGATTTCAGGATGTGCCATCAGGTATGTCATCGCAGTCATGATTTCTGCAATGCCGGCTTTGTCATCTGCCCCCAGCAGCGTATGCCCGTCAGTGACAATCAGATCCTCGCCAACGTGACGCAGTAATTCAGGAAACTGGCGTACGCGGGTAACAATTTCACCATTGCCTGTATCTTCGCATAGCACAATATCCTTGCCGTCATAGTTCTCAATCAGTCGAGGATGAATATCCTTGCCACTACAGTCGGGGCTGGTATCCATGTGGGCAATGAACCCTATTACGGCTACATTATCGGTATTGGCCGGCAGTGTTGCATACACATATCCGTGCCGGTCCATGGTTACATCCTGCATGCCTATAGCCTGCAGCTCATCGTGCAGATAATGTGCAAGAATCAACTGTTTGTCAGTGCTGGGACATATACCTTCGTTATCTTCACTTGACTGTGTGTCGTAGCTGATGTACTTTAGGAATCTGCCTGTCAGTTCGTTGTTCATGGCTTGTATTGTTTTTATTCTATGTATGTCGTAGCAAAGATAGGTAATTTTAATGGTTCGTCCAAATACTTTTGTCAGTTTGGAAATTTTTTATACCTTTGTCATTGAATGATAGACAACGCTACAAAGGAAAAGATATTGGAGGCTGCCGAAATCGTGGATGTGGTTTCGGATTTCGTGACTCTGAAGAAGGCTGGTGCCAACTTCAAGGGCCTGTGCCCGTTTCATGATGAACGTACACCCAGTTTCATGGTGTCACCATCCAAAAACTACTGCAAGTGTTTTGGTTGTGGCAAGGGAGGTAATCCCGTAAGTTTTATCATGGAGCATGAGCAGTTGTCCTATCCCGATGCCTTGCGCTATTTGGCCAGGAAATACGGAATTCCTGTACAGGAGCGTGAGCTGACTCCGGAAGAAAAGGCTGCCGAGACTGAGCGTGACAGTATGTTTATACTGAACGAATGGGCATTGAAATGGTTTCAGGAGCAAATGTACGAAACTCAGGATGGCCGTGCCGTTGGACTTGCATATTTCCGCCAGCGTGGATTCCGTGATGATATAGTGCGAAAGTTCCAGTTGGGTTTTTGTCCCAAGGGTAAGGATACAATGACCAAGGCTGCGCTGAAAGCCGGATATCGCGAGCAGTTCCTGGTTGCAACGGGTCTTTCGGTTAAGCGTGACGACGGCACTCTGTATGACCGTTATTGGGGGCGTGTAATATTCCCGTGGCATACAGTTGGGGGTAAGGTGGTCGGTTTTGGCGGCCGTGTGCTGGATGTAGCAACCAAGGGCGTTGCAGTCAAGTATCAGAACTCTCCTGAATCCAGTATTTACAGCAAGCGCAAGGAATTATACGGATTATTCCAGGCCAAACAGGCGATAAACAAGCATGACCTTGTTTATATGGTGGAGGGCTATACGGATGTTATCTCCATGCATCAGTGCGGTATCGAGAACGTTGTAGCCAACAGTGGTACTGCGCTTACGAAGGAACAGATACATCTGCTGCATCGTTTTACGAATAACATTACGTTGATTTACGATGGTGACGAGGCCGGAATCCATGCGGCACAGCGTGGTACGGATATGTTGTTGGCAGCAGGAATGAATGTACGTATCCTGCTTTTGCCTGATGGTGATGATCCGGACAGTTTTGCCCGTAAACATCAGGCGGTCGAGTTTCGTGAATATGTTCAGCAGCATCAGGTGGATTTCCTGCATTTCAAAACTGAATTGCTTTTGGAGAAGGCGCAGGGTGATCCTCATAAACTAAGTGAACTTATAAACGATATCGTCGCAAGTATATCTGTCATTCCCGATGAAATTACACGTACTATATATGTTACTCAGACAGCGCAGACAATGCGAATGGATGAGAATCTGATAAAGCGTGCTGTTTCGCGCCAGATTTCCAAAATCCGTGAGGAAGAACATAAACGTCGCGTTGGGAAAATGCAGGATTCTGAGGGCGTAAATGCCTCGGACACGGCGACTCTACCAGCTGAGGACAGCAGACAAGAGGTTAAGGTGGAGCCCAAACAAGCTGTAGCTGCGGTATCAGATTCTGATGCTGCAACCAATGGCATTGAAATGTTATTGGCACAGCTTATTGTCCGCTATGGCGAACGAAAGGTTTGCGAGGTTGAGGATGAGAATGGTGAAAAACGCCAGTTGTCTGTCGTTGAGTTTATATTCCATTCGCTGGTTCAAGACGGTTTGGCGTTGCGTAATGCCAATGCATCGTTAATAATGGATGAGGCGATAAGGCATATCAATGATAATGGCTTTATTGCTGAGCAGTATTTCCTGAATCATGAAAATCCGGGACTGTCGCAATTGGCATCACGCCTAAGTCTGGACCGTGAGCAACTGAGTGTTTATCACGGTAAGGATACAATACATGACGAGGAGCGACTGATGGATACTACCAGTCATATCCTTGCAGATTTGAAGCTCAGTATTGTCCGACGTGACATCAAGAGTGTCATGAAACAGATGAAGGATTCATCTATATCAAAGGAACAACGTGTACAGGTCCTGATTAAATTCAAGGAATTGAAGGAGGCAGAGGCTCGCCTTGCCAAGGAAGCCGGTGACCGTGTACTGTGATTTGTAACCTTATTTGATAAGGCTTAGGAATTCCTCGCGTGTCTTTGCCTGGTTAAAAGCCCCGGAGAAATCACTTGTGGTGGTAATACTGCCTTGTTTTTGTACACCGCGCATCTGCATGCACATGTGCTGGGCTTCAATAACAACCATTACGCCCATGGGATGCAGTGCTTCCTGAATGGCTTCGCGTATCTGTTTTGTCATACGCTCCTGTATCTGCAGACGATGGCTGAAAACATCTACAACGCGTGCCAGTTTGCTCAGACCAGTAACCTCGCCATTGGGGATATACGCAATGTGGACCGTTCCGTAAAATGGAAGCATATGGTGTTCGCACAGGGAATAGAAATTGATATCCTTGACGATGACCATCTGGTTATAGCCTTCTTCGTGGAACTTGGCACTGTTCAGTATTTCGATAGGATCCTGTGTGTAGCCTCGTGTCAGTCGTTCCATGGCGCGTGCTACGCGTAATGGAGTCTTTATCAGTCCTTCACGTTTGGGATCTTCACCTAGCAACTGTAGTATCCGATACACTGACGATTGAATCTCCGTCAATGCCGATTCCGGTAGAGTCTGACTGTTCAGGTCTGTGTTCTTGCTCATCCTTGATTTTCTCGTCTTCGTAGATGTTAATGACACTCTTTATAATGGCAGCCTTTGGAAACCTGCCGCTGCGACGCATTTGCCTTAGTAATTCCTCAGCATCCTCGCGCTTCTGGAAATCGCCGATGCGACATGTCCAATGAGGTGACTTGAAGTGTGTATAGACGGTATGTTCGCTATACCAGATGCGTGCGCGATTGCCCAGAGTCTGTGCCTCGATTTTGTCGTTGTGTGTGTTGCCTCCTGAAAACACTTGAATGCGCCATCCGTCTATACGTAGGCGTTTACGCGGCATTCTCTGCTGGGCATCAATGGTGGCACTGGCTGCAAATGCAAGAACCAGTGCCATAATGATGCTGTAGATGAATGTGTGCTTCATCGCTTTGAAATTATTTCCAGGCGTCGATGATTGCCTTGAAGTCTGCAGCCTTAAGTGAAGCACCGCCAATCAGACCACCATCGATATCTTCCTTGCCGAATAACTCAGGTGCGTTGCTGCCCTTGCACGATCCTCCATAAAGGATAGATGTCTCGTCAGCTACTTCCTTGCCGTAGACATCTGCTACGCAAGAGCGGATGTAAGCGTGGATTTCCTCAGCCTGCTCTGCAGTGGCGGTCTTGCCGGTACCGATGGCCCAGATTGGCTCGTATGCTATAACAATGCTCTTCCACTGCTCTGCTGTCAGGTGGAATACACTGCCTGCAAGTTCAGCCTTACATACAGCCTCCTGCTCATTTGCCTCGCGCTGCTCAAGAGACTCTCCGATACAGAAGATAACCTTCAATCCGTTAGCCAAGGCCAGATCAACCTTCTCCTTTAAAATCTCCGGGGTCTCATTGTAATACTCGCGACGTTCGCTATGTCCCAGAATTACATACTCGGCGCCTGTTGACTTAACCATTTCAGCGCTTACCTCGCCTGTGTATGCACCGCTTGCCTTGTTTGCACAGTTCTCGGCAGAAACAGCAATGACGCTATCCTTCAGAAGTTCGCTAACAGTAGCAAGGTGTATGAATGGAGTGCCTATGATTACATCACAGTTTGGCTTTTCGGCAGCCAGAATCTCTTTCAACTCAGTAGCCAAGGCTACGCCTTCCTGCAGGTTTTTGTTCATCTTCCAGTTACCTGCAACAATGTGCTTTCTCATTTTATTTGTTTTTAATGGTTTGTGAATTATGTTTCGTTTTTTTCTGTATAATGACCAAATAGAATCAAGTAATGTGAGTATTAGCAGTGGTATGACGTACAAACTGAACAATGACATTACATGCTGATGCATGGTTTCCTGTTTCTGGTGTGCCCACTCAAGTTCCTCAACCGGTGCACTTAGTTCTTTGTCACCCGGTAACTGGGATGACGCCCATTTGCCTTCTACTGTACTTCCATTTAACAGAATCAGTCCCGGGTTACTGCGTATTGCAGTCTTAAGGGCTGTCTCGTCGGCTTGGCAGAAAGGATATTCGGCTCCAGTGATGTCACACCAGTGTGTTATTCCCTCGTGGTCGCTTCCTGTCAAGCAGATTAGCATGTAGTGGTTGGTCTTACAGTAATCTGTCAATTCGGCCAACAGGTCCATTACTCCGTCGTCGGCAACTTCCAGTCGTGGTGCTATTAACAGGAATTTCCATCCAGGTGTTGCTATTATACTGTCAGTAATATCCTGTCCGGTCTTTGTGTCCAACAGCATAAGGTCGGATATGGGCGGTACCGTGCCGTCTTCCTTCCATGCCATTTGCTCAGCCAGATCTGCGCCTGCGTGATATGGGCGAAAGTCTATTATTGGCAGCGTATATATGGTATAGCCCGCTAGCAGGAATCCAAAGAGCCAACTGTACAATGCCACAAGCCACTGGCTGTGCTGACTGATGAGCCTTGTTTCCAGATGATGCCATTTCCACAGAATGAGAGCAAATAACAGCAGAACTGTGTTTTTGCCGAATGTCTGCCAGTTGGTCAGTTGTATTGCATCGCCAAAACAGCCGCAGTCATGTACAGGATTGGTTATTGCAAGATACAGTGACCATGGTGTGAAGAACAACATCATCAACAGAACTATACGTGATGTCCATTTCCTGCGTATGCCGAACAGCAGATATATGCCCAAACTGAATTCCAGTAGTGCAAGGGCAACTCCTAATACCAGGGGCATGTAGATTGGCAGGCTATTGCTGTAGCCAAGGGCTGCAACATAATCCTGTATCTTGTATTCGGTGCCTCGCGGGTCGATGATCTTGACTGTACCGGAAAATACCAACACTGCTCCCATCAGGATACGGCAAATGTTGACGACCATAACCTTTAGACGCATGGTATACTGGGCTTTACTCACCGAAGGTCAGTTTTATAAGACCGAAAACAGCATAGTTCATCATATCCATATAGTTTGCATCTATACCTTCGGATACGAGCGTCTCTCCGCCGAGGGACTCTATCTGTTTTGTGCGGAATATTTTCATGAGAATGAGGTCTGTATAGCTGGATATGCGCATAGAACGCCAGGCCTCGTCATAGTCGTGGTTCTTGCGGAGCATGAGTTGCAGTGCCTCTGTTGCATAGTGGTCATAAGCCTCAAGTGCTTCTTCTGGTGTCATATCATCTGCAACATCAGAAACCCCAAGTTCCAGTTGAATTAGACCCACTATAGCGTAGTTGACAATGGCAATAAACTCTGGACGGATGCCTTCATCCACCAGAGCTTCCTTCTTCATCTCAATAGAACGGATACGATTAGCCTTGATATATATCTGGTCAGTAATGGACTGTGGCCTCATTATACGCCAGGCTGCTCCGTAGTCGTGAAGTTTCTTGGAGAAGAGTGTGCGGCACTCGTCCATTATCTTCTCAAATTGCTCGCGCGTTTCCATTATATATTATATAATAGCAAAACCGGCTCCCGGCCGGGAACCGGTTCTGTATCTCGTATTTTTGCTTGGTTTAGCTGTACTTCAATATCTGACCTGGACGCAGAACAGAGTTTTTACTCAAATTGTTCATCCTGCACAACTCACTGACACTAATGCCTCGTTTGCGTGCAATAGACGATATGCTCTCTCCGCGGGCCACACGGTGTATGTGCGAGCGGACAGCCTGCTTGCGTTCAGCCTGAAACTCCTTGCTTTCCTGCTGTTTAGCCTGTGCCTGTGCCTGTTGCTCTGTCAGCACTTCTCCTTCACCGCCATTTTTCTCGCTGCTGGCAGTAACGCGGTCTGATGTGCCATTGCTGCGGAATACGTAGAAATCCGAGAGAACATCCTGTGCTACGAAATCAAACAGTTTCTCAGGGTCAATAAACTGTCCCAGGAAACGTGTCTCGAAGTGCAGGTGGCTACCGGTCGAACGTCCTGTATTACCTCCCAGTCCGATTGGCTGTCCTGCCTTGACGGTCTGATCCTGAGTACAAAGCTGTTTGCTCAGGTGGCCATATACGGTTTCAAGTCCGTTAGGATGACGGATTACGATGTATTTGCCGTAACCGTTTCCGTTGTAGGCTACGATACGAACCTTGCCGCTGAATGCTGCATAGATAGTGTCGCCTACATATACCTTGATGTCGGTTCCGTAATGATTGCGACGGAATGATGCCCTGTAGCCATAATGGCTGGTCACAAGACGGCTCTTACATGGCATACGGAAACTGCGAAGGTCAATCTTGTATTCTTTCGGCAATGCAACGCCATAATGGGTGGTATACTTGTTTGACCAGTTTGGATAAAGAGATGAAGCGGGGTTTGAAAGATTCTCTTCGCCCAGCATACGTACAATGCTGAGTGAGTCAATTGTACGGATACTCTTTGCCACTGGAGCCACCATGGCCATACGATCCTGTGCGTAGGTTGCACTGGAGAGAATTATGGCCATAAAAAAGAGTACCGTTCTAATCGTATTTTTGCTTTTCAAAATCATCATATGTTGTTTCATCGTAGTCTTTTCTTGTATCGTTATGCCTCGTCTACCGAATAGAGGCGATCCATGTTAAGGTCTCCCAAGTCGTGGATTTCTTCCGGCTTGAAGAAACGCTTGAGTTCTGCCTCTGCAGCTTCCGGCGAATCCGAAGCATGTACGATGTTCTGTTGGTTGCTCATACAATAGTCACCGCGGATTGTTCCGGCATCTGCCTTGCGGCCATTGGTGTAGCCAGTGATATATCGTACTACGGCAATTGCATCAACTCCCTCCAGGCACATTGCAATAACAGGTGTTTTCTTCATTGATGCCTTCAACGATGGAAAGAATGGCTTGTTGATGAGGTGTGAATAGTGCTGTTCAAGAATAGCATCATCCAGTTGCATCATCTTCATGCCAGCAATGCGCAGTCCCTTCTTTTCAAAGCGGCTGATTATTTCTCCAATCAAAGCCCTCTGAATAGTGCTGGGCTTGAGTAAAACGAGTGTTTTTTCCATATTTCGCTGGCAAAGGTACGACTTTTAGTTGGAATATCCTCAGAATGAGGACATTTTATTTGTTTTTTATGCTTTTTTAATGTTGTTCGTACACTTTAAATCATTGGCTGCTCACTCAATTGCCTCAAAGATGCAGTCTTAATTTTGCCATAAAGCGTGCACCCTCAGTAGGCATTGGAGCCTCCAAAAGTGTGCCGATTCCGTATGATGTATTAGTCAGATTATAGGCATCCAATGATACGGTCAGTCTCTTTTTCCATTTCCAGTCAAATCCGGCATTAAGCATTACCTTACCGTTCTGCCAGGTAATGGTTGTTGGCATTTCGCCTTCGAGTATACGGCTGTAATTGTTACATATCAGATACATTCCGCTTTGCACATGCAGATTGGCACGAAGCCAGAACTCGCCTGCCTTTTGATTCTGATATAGCTGGCGTCCGGCAGTCAGGTTCAGGTTGAACTTGGGCTCATTTCCTGTCCAGTGTTCCTGTGTCGTACCAATGTATTCGCTCGTCTGATCAAAAGTATGTTGCAGAGTCATGTTCATGTTTGCCATCGTTTTATTGTCATGGTATTCCAGGATAGCTTCGATACCTCCCTGTGACAGTTTACCGGAATTGGTAAACGGAACCAGTGTCTTGAGAAGGTTGTACGCAGAATACTGTACCAGGTTATTGGCAATATTATAGAACATATTTACCTCGCATTTCAGACCTATTGGTTTCCATTGGAACAGCGAACTGATCTGTATGCTGTTCAGATACTGGGGCAGCATATCAGGACCGCCGCTAAGCAGTCGCACTTGACTGGCACGATAAAGATATGGGGCATCGACAAAACTGCGTGCATAGCCAATCTTGAATGTGGAAACCGATGTCGGCATCCATATGAAGGCTATACGTGGCGAGGCTGTGCGTATACTGTTGCCACTATATCTGTTTTTGTTGTCGAAGCGTATTCCTCCATTGAAAATCAGTTTTTCAGTGAAATAATGTTTCCATTGGAAATACGGACTCAGAGTCCATTCGCTGCCGGTATCAATACCTTGAGTATTGCTGGAATGAATTTTATAGAAGTCATAGCCTAAATTGAAGCACGATGAACTCATTATAAAATAATCAAACTGGCAGCCAAACAGTATGTTACCTCTCTGTCTGCCCCATTTGTATGGAAGGCTTCCGTTGATGTTCGCACCCAGGGAATAGTCTCTCCAACTGGCGCTCTGCCATGATCCTGTGGTGTTAGGCTCTTCAATATAGGCTCCTGTAACAAGCAGTAACATCAACTGTGCAAATGACTTGTCGATATTGTCACCCAGAACATTGTATATTTGTGTCTCTTCGGTTCCGAAGTATGCAGATCCGTTCAGTGTAAACTTGTTCCATGTATGCTTGTAGTCCAGTGAGGAGTTGATTGTCATGCGACTGGTTCCGGGTTTGTTGCCGTTATAGTCCGAATACTTGTCATAATTATATTCCTTGCCGGCGCTGATCATGTTGTAGAAAGGAACCTGTTTGCAGTGTTGTGCCATAATGTTCATGGAAACGTCTCCCCAACGTGCATTCAGACCTATGTCGAATGCAGGTTTCTGGTTGAATCCTCCGATGTATCTTGTGTCGCTTCCTGTGTCATATTTTTCTCCATTTGAGTAGTAAACACCGGCCCATCCAAGAATGTCGCTCTTAAGGTTTCCGCGACCATATACCGCACTGCCGCCAAAACTATTATGCATACCGGCTACTGCCGTCAGTTGGCCTCCATCCATTTCAGACCCCTGTTTGGTGATGACATTGACAACCGCTGCCAGCGCTACATTGCCGTACAGGGATGAAGCGGGGCCTCGCAGAACCTCTATCTGTTTGATTTTATCCAGTGAAATGCGATAGTCAGGACTCTGGGCATTAGTCATTCCCGAATTAAGGCGATGACCGTCCTGCATGATAAGTATGTCCTCCTGCATATTGCTGAATATACCTCGCATGGAAACGCTGCTCTCAATGCCCTCGATACGCGTTATCCCAGGCACGTAAAGGCATAGCAGGTCCTGTAAGGTCCTGGCTCCGCTGTTGTTTATCATTTCCTCGGTAATCAGGGTAACGGGAACTGGAGTCTCTTCCAGACTCTCGGCCCAGGCAGAAGCCGTGGTAATTTTTTCTGAACCCTTTTTGAGACGTTCCAGTATATCGTTGAAACGCTGATTGTCATCGTATGCCGTAAAGAACGGATCGTTTTCCAGAAGTTTTGCCGAATAGTCCTCTGCCAATCCGGTCCGATCGGTATACAGGGCCGACAGTGCCAGCAGACGGTATGCCTTTACACGATTCTGGCTCTGCATGCGACTGACACAGTTGTCTAGAAGCGAATCAACTTTCGTAAAATGTCCGACCTGGAATGCCTCTTCGGCTTGTTCCAGCAGTTTTTGTTCGTCGTTGATGCTCTTCTGTGCAAATATCCCGGAACAGAATCCGAAGGCGAATATAAAGGCAATGGTTTTCAGCACTGTTCGCATGGCAATTCTATTTGAAATGTTGTTCCTTGGTTTATTGCACTTTTGAATGTAATTGTGCCGTTAAGGCCTCGTGTAATCAAGTCATGGGTAATCCTCATTCCCAACCCGGTTCCCTTTCCTATGGGCTTGGTCGTAACCAGTTCGTGGAACAGTTTGCCCTGAACCTCCTCACTTATTCCGCACCCGTTGTCACTTATTGTAATCAAGATGCGGTTATCGCTGTATTCAAGTTTGATTTCAAATTCTGGAACAAACGTCTCGCCCTCTGCTTTCCATCGCTCGTTGACCGCATAAAAGGCATTGTTCGCAAGGTTCAGTATCGAACGGGACAAATCTTGCGGAACAATCATGACTTTAGGCATATTGTCAGGATATGCTTCTTTAATGCTGACATTGAAACTCTTGTCCATAGCCCGCATGGCATGGTATGAAAGCCAGACATATTCGTGTAGGAGGGAAGGAATGTCCGTAGGCAGTTTTTCTCCTTCCTTGCCACGACTCAGGAGCAGGATGCCCCTTATTATGCTGATTGCACGTTCTCCGTGTTCCTGGATTTTCATCATGTTATCTTTCAGGTCAGCGGCAATATCCTGCAGTTCCTTACAATCCTCAGGGCTGATTTTATCCGTAAGGTCATTTACGATATCCTCGACGTCATCCACAAGACGGGATGACATTTTGCTGAAGTTTATGACGAAATTCAATGGGTTCTGAATCTCATGCGCAATGCCTGCACTGAGAAGTCCCAGTGAGGCAAGTTTCTGTTGCTGTGCAAGTTTCTCTTGCAGTTTCTTTATTTCCTGTTCCATAGTCTTATGGAAGTTGTATTGTAAATTCGGTCCATTCGTCTTTAACACTACGTACGCTGACCTTACCGCCAAAGTCCTCTATTATCTGACGAGCCAGATATAGTCCCACACCAGGAGCCTCGGCCGTAGGTTTCGTAGTGAAGAACGGGTCAAAGATTTTGTCGATGGAACTTTCCTCGATACCTATGCCATTATCCCAGATTATTATGGCAGGGGGCTCCGTCCCTGACGGTGGTATTATTGCCAGGCGAATAGTCGGTTTTGCCGATTTTTTCTTTTTCAATGCATAAACCGAGTTTGAAAGCATGCTGGAAATAACCTTTTCCAGTTGCTCGGCATTGACGTCTGCAACAATGGGATATTCGGGCTTGTTCCATTCAATATTTATGTTAAGGCCATTGATGTCCTCGGCATAGTATTTCTTCAGCATATCTGTTGTCTGCTGGCAGATAGAAGCAATATCCGTAGGTTCAATCTTACCCTGGCGTTCCTTCAACATTTCCTCCATAGCCTTCAGAATGCGCGTCGTGGACAGGCCATGCTGCTCAATCTTTTCCAGATTCTGTTGCATCATACTCATGATATCCTCGGCATCATCAATGGCGTCCTGAACATCATCCTCCTTTGCAGCTTTGTCTGTCGCATCGGTTATATCGCCTGCCAAATCCTTGAGAAGGCCTAATGTCAAGTGTGAGAAATTGTTTATGTAGTTCATCGGATTCAGGATGCGGTCAATCAGACCTTTGGTCAGCTTGCCTGCAGTAGCCTCCTTTTCCTTGCGAACAAGTTGGGCATGTGCCTCTTTCAGTTCCTTGGTTCGTGCGTTGACTATTTTCTCCAGTTGTTCGTTCTGCTGTCGGATGCGGTTCATTCGCCATAGAGACAGTCCGTATACACCCAACATGCCGCATGCCAAATACAACAATAATGAATACCAGCTCCAATACCAGGGTTCGGGGATTGAGAATTTTATTGTCGTGCTTTCAACAATATCTCCGTTGGCATCCTTCACACGTACTGTCAGTTCGTAGTCACCGACAGCCATGTTGGCCGAGTTTATCTTCTGGTCATCATCCCAGGTACTCCATGCATCATCGTCATTCAGTCTGTAGGAGTACATCGTTTTACCTACAATATCCAGCTTGTCCGATGCAATTTCAAATGCCAGATTACCATGGTCAACGCTGAAGTTCCGGATATATGCCTTTGGCCGATATGGAGAGGTCTGGGTTGCAATGTCCAGGTTCATCCTGTAAAGACCGAATGCACCGCCAATCCAAGCAACGTCATCTTTGATATACATTGCCTGAATACTCAGTTCGTCAAAAGGCGTCAGCCATTTTTTCAGGTTCTTGGGGATGTTCTTGCAAGTCAGGCCCGAACCGTCATCACGCGTTGTCCATGTGTTGTTTTTCTCGTCCGTATACGAGAACAATACATTGGAGTCAGGGTTGTCCAGGCTTATATATCTGTATTTGTCCGTGCCAGGTATAAGTGTGATTTTACATACATTCTTTGTCTTGCTGTCTATGATGTCGGAATTGCCGTTTAAATCGTTCAGATATACCCCATCCAGTTCTCCACTGATGAATTTGCCGTCCGGCTTCACGTAAATTGACAGTGCATGGCGTTTTGTAATCTGGCGCAGTACATCGTTCTTGCATTCGAATATGCCGTCTGCAGTTGCAATCAGCAGAGAACCTTGTTCCGACTTCGTCATCTGCCAGCAAGCCTGCTCAATTCCTTCCATACGGTGTAAGCGGTTGTCCTTCAATCTGTAAAGTCCCAATAACGTACCTACATAGAGCGTATTGTCATTTTCCAGCAGACATGTAATCTGGCCCTTTAACCCCTCATCGACACCATAGCGCGAATACACAGGTGAAGCTGAGATGGCAAATATTCCATTGTCTGTTGTTCCCCATATTGTGCCCTTGCCGTCATACGCGATGTCGGTAATCGAATTGCTGCACAAACCATTGGCTGTCGTCAGTGTGCTGATAATGCTTCCGTCCGGTGCAGTAATCTTGATACCTTCTCCTATTTGCGACGTGATGGTCAGATGACTGTCCGGAATGGTGAATCTGGTTTTGTTCCTGCTGTTGCTTATCAGTCTTGTGAGTTCAACAATGCTGGATGCAGTTCCATTGCAGACAACCTGCTGGTTGTGGAATGTATAGGCCATATCGTCATCTGTAATGAAATGTATCTCGCCATTGCGCTCATACATCAGTTCAATTTCACCAAACCGGATTTTGTCCCTTTGGGGAATCTTGTCTCCATACAGGAACTTGACCTCAACACTGTCGGCGGTAGGATGGCAGACTCCCAGTACATTGCAGCCGCCAAACCAAATGCGACCGTCATGCGATTTGTATAGGCTGGTGATACGACTGATGTCTGGAGTATGTGTCATGCGCCAATTGACACCGTCGTAAATGAGCAGTCCTTCGAAATTTGCGACGTACACATGACCCAGTGAGTCGCATTCGATGTCGAACGAACGGTTGTGGCCGCCATATTCGCTGGCCTTGAAATTATGATAAAAGGCAACGCCGTAGTTCTGGGCGCTGACCACTGCTGAAAACAGCAGAATGCTAATCAATAGTCTTATACGGGACATTATGACCTATATAGTAGTTCCACTGGTTGGGCGTAAGGTTTATACCCTTCCTGACCAGATTATTCTTTATTAATGCAGCCATCTCGTCTGTTGACGTGTTCAGGCTTACGATGTTTCCGTTACTTAATCCGACATATATGCGGTTTCCTTCAGCCTTTGTCACACTCAAAGGCCAGCCTTCGTACTTTATGTTGACAGGAATAACCCATTCCCTCTCCAATTGATTTGTGTTTTTTCTTGGAACAACCGTCTTCATGGTCGTTTCCTCCATAAACGAGTATCCGTTGTCCATGTGGAAATTGGGCAGGTTGGATATCTGTATGCTATGGTCGTAAGAGCAGCTGATGAGTATCATGCCGGACATTGCGAGGGATGTGATGGTACCTTTGTGTCCGGTGACATTGGTTATCATGCGGCCGTATTTGTTGTAGATGTCGATGGCTCCGTCGCGACGACCCAATATGGTGCATCCTGTGTTTGGATCGTATAGCGATGCAGTAACTTCGGTAGCACTGTTTCCCAGGTATGTTATTTTCTTGGTATCATTTTGGGCCAGGAGCTTGCCTTCCATGCTTCTGTGCTCTTCCAGACCTGAATTGTAGAAAATACAGATTCTGTCACCCACCATGTGCGCAGAGCTAATCTGGTCTTTTGTGTTGAATGTGCAGGTGACACTGCAATTCGCGGTGTTGTATGTACAGATGCTTTGCCGGGCAACAAGCAACAGGTCGGTACCATGTTGAAGAATCTTTTGGTAATTTCCGGCAGGAACCTGAACGACCTTGGACTTGCCGCTTGTATCAAGGATAATCATCTGTCCTTTGTGGGAAATGGCATATATATGTTCACCGACAACGGCAATGCCGCGAAAATCGTAGGTTTTGTTTTGGAACAGGTTTTTCTGTGTATCACCCCAATACACAATCTCCCCATAACCCGATGCGGCCAGACAGCCATCACGATACGGGACAATGGCATTTACACAGGAATTAGTCGGCATAGGCGCGCTGTGTGTCGAATTACTGTTCATTGCCAGTGCCAGGTATGTCTGCGTGAAATAAGTGTTCCCTTCGTATTTCTTCTGGAAATACCAGCTCCAGTATGCCAGCAGAGAGGCAATGTCACTGCCTTGGACATCAGCTTGGCTGATGGACGAAGCCCCCAGCGTATTACCAAGTCTGCGATACGTGAGTGTGTCGCTTAAGCTGCGGGCATGCTCAGCCTCGTCACGCTGCATGATGGCAATTTGTTCCTGCTTCTCAGCAATCAGTTTCTGTTCACGCGCTTCTTCAGCAGCTTCCCTTGCCAGAGCCTCGGCTTTCTTGGCCTGCATCTCAGCCTTACGGGCAACTTGAGACTCCTGTTCCGCACGTGCAGCATTCTGTAATGCCAGAATACTTTGCTGCTCAGCTCTCTCGCGCTGTTTGTCCGATATCTCTTTCTGCTGATATGCAATGTTTTCCATCTGCAGGCTGACACGCTTGGTAACAACAGCGTCACGCTGCTTGGCCAGAAGCGAATCCAGACTATTCTGCATCTCCTGCAACTGTACCTGGGCAGTATGACTTCCTAAACTATAGGAAACAAGTGCGGTTGCCATAACTGCAACTGCCATGACAGCCACAATATATATAAGGTGTTTGCGCATAAATTACATACGTCTTATGGACAATTGCGTTATGTCATCGCTTTGTGGCGCATTCCTGACAAAATCGTGAATGTCGTCTGTTACGTTATGGATGATTTCTTCAGGAGTGGACTTGGAAACTCTGGAAAGCAGACTTGTCAGCCTTTCCTCTCCATACTGTTCTTTGTTGGCGTTTTCAGCCTCTGTAACACCATCGGTGAAAAGGTATATGGTATCTCCCTTCTGCAAAGTAATATGTCCAGAGTGGAACTCCAGGCCTTCAAAGGCACCTAAAACCATATTGCCTGCAGTGGGGATTTCCTCAATCTGACCGTTATTGCGAACTATATACGGAGGGTTATGTCCGGCATTCGTGTAGTCAATCTCACCTGTTTCCAGGTTCAGAATGCCATAAAATACAGTGACGAACATCGAGTTTACGCTCTCGTCAGCCAGCATGTCGTTCACGGCAGACATACATTCGCTACTGGTTATGCCACGCATTCCCGTTGCCTTTATCAGGGTGCGGCTCACCGCCATGAATATGGCAGCCGGAACACCTTTGCCGCTGACATCAGCCATCACAAAACCCATATGTGTCGGATCAATGGCAAAGAAATCATAGAAATCCCCGCCTACGTCCTTCGCCGCCTCCATGCTGGCAGCCAACAGGTAACCGGATGCACAATCAGGTTGCAGCTTATAGCCCGTAAGGTCAAAGTTATGCGGAAGAATGGCCTGTTGTATTTCGCGTGCGACAGACAAATCCGAATGTATGTCTTTCAGTTCCTTGCGGTCTTTTTGTGCCGAGTGTACAAATTCCAGCTGTTCCACAGCCTTCTCGATTGTACGCTCCAGATCCTCCAGGTCAATTGGCTTTGTGGCAAAATCAAATGCACCGTTGTTCATCGCCTGCCTTATATTGTCCATGTCTCCATAGGCACTGACCATAATCACGCGAATAGCAGGGTTGCGCATCTCGTTGATACGTGCCAGCAAGGTCAGACCATCCATCTCGGGCATGTTGATATCACTAAGGATAATTTCAATGTCAGGATGCTGCAGCATTGTCTGCAGCGCTTCCAGTCCATTGTGGGCGAAGTAGAACTCGTACTCTCCCTTGCGTATTTTCCTGCGGAAATATTGTGTCAGAAGCAGCTCCAGGTCTACCTCATCATCCACACTTAAAATTTTTACTGCCATAGCGTAGGGTAGGGTGCTTGCTACACCCCGTTTGATTGTATTTGGCAGTAAAGATAAAAAAAAATAATTAAACGCCCATTCAATTAGCGACTAAATGTCGTCAAAGTCAAAATCAAGTAGTAAATCAGGCACATCTTCCTTGAATTCATCCAAGCTCCGTCTGTCCTTTTTGGTAGGCCTTCCAAGTCCTTTGGCACGATTTACAAATCCCGAAATACGATTCATTTCCAACAATTCGTATTGTTCCGGAGAAGTGATGTTCTCCATCATTTCCGGGACCAGTTTTGCTCCGACACGATTCTCGATAGGCTGTTTTACACGGAAACAGAATGTAACAGGAGGCTTACGGACGGAAACAACATCCCCCTCGCGCACCATACGTGAAGGCTTGACCTGCGTACCACCGACACACACCTGCCCCTTCTTGCAGGCAGATGCAGCAATCGTACGTGTCTTGAATACACGTACAGCCCATAGCCATTTGTCGATTCTTGCCTCGTTTCCCATTATATAATAAACAATCACTTGTTGTTGTAATGGCACATGGCAAAGTCAATTCCGCTCAGGGCAAAAGCCTTAATTGCGTCAATTGCCACCAATGCGCGTTCGTCGCACAGCTTGTCCTCTTCTTCGGGGAAGGTACTCAGTACGAAGTCCACCTGGCAGCCTCTGGGGTAGTCATTGCCTATTCCGAATTTCAACCTGCTGTATTTCTCCGTACCAAGCATCTGCGCAATATGCTTCAGGCCATTATGCCCGGCCGAACTTCCACCTGGTTTCAAACGGATGGCACCGACAGGAAGTGACAGGTCGTCAACGACAACCAATAGGTTTTCCAGCGGAATCTTCTCCTCCTGTAGCCAGTAGCGTACGGCATTTCCAGACAGATTCATGAATGTCGTAGGCTTGAGCAGTGTAAGTTCAGCATTCTTCACGCGACAGTGGGCCACAAATCCGTATCTGCGGTCTTCAAAAGAAATGTTGGATGCCTTTGCGAAGGCATCCAACACTCTGAATCCTATGTTGTGTCGGGTACCTTGGTATTCGCTGCCAGGGTTGCCCAATCCAACAATCAAGAATTTTGCCATTTTTATTCGTTAGCCTTGGCAGCAGCACTCATGGCGCTACGTGTCATCTTAACCTGGCATACAACAACGCTGGCAGGTGTAACCAACTCCAGGCCTTCGAAGCTCAGGTCAGCAACCTTGATTGTCTTTCCGAGACCCAGGTTTGTAACATCGATTTCCAGACGCTCAGGAATCTGAGTGTATATGGCACGAACCTTCAGACTGCGGACACTTGCAGCCAGCTTACCACCGGCACGTACACCCTCTGCCAGACCGTTGAGCTTGATAGGCACGGCAATAACGATAGGCTTCTTGTCTGTGATTTCATAGAAATCAATGTGCAGCAGCTTGTCAGTTACAGGATGGAACTGAAGCTCCTTGACGATAGCCTTGTGCTCCTTGCCGTCAATGGTCAGGTTTACGCTGTGAATGTCAGGAGTGTAGATCAGGTTGCGAACCTCAGCAGCTGAAACAGTGAAGTTCTCAGCAACAGGAAGACCGTTCTCCCTCTTCTCGCCATACAGGTTACATGGAATCAGATCACTCTTGCGAAGGTCGCGTGCAGCCTTCTTTCCGGTAGCGGTACGTGCAGTACCTTTTACATCAATACTTTTCATGTTTTTTGTTTTTGTGTTACTCTGAATTAAGTTGTAATTTGCTTAATTTGCCATCACACGGGCTTTAATAAGCGGGTGCAAAGGTAAGAAAATATTTCATATTATATGTTCTGGGAACAACATTTTTATGGAGAAAGGTGTAAAAAGCCCCAATTTCGGGCCCACATATAGTATAATGTGACAGAAATTTAGATACCTTTGTGTGCAAAAAAACAGTTTTTATGATAAACCGTGAACTCATAAGGCTCAAAACTATCCAGGTAGTCTATTCTACCGAGGTAAATTCAGACCGGCGTCCCGAGGAAGTCGAAGAAGAATTGGTGCGCAGTCTTGGTACAGCCTATGACCTGTATAATACCATGCTCTCGCTCATGGTAGCAATCTCCCGTCTGGCATTACGCTCATTCGATGCCCAGTGCGTCCGTGCACAGCGTCTTGGCGAAGCACAGCCTAACCGCAAGTTCGTCGACAATCGCTTTATGCTCCAGTTGGAAGGTAACCGCCAGTTGAAGGAAAATGCCGACATTCAGCGAATCGACTGGTCCAACGAAGAGGAGTTTGTCCGTACCTTGCTGAATCAGGTCATGGAGAGTGACTTCTATAGCGACTATATGGACAATCCGCAGAGTTCATATCAGGAAGACCGTGATTTGTGGAAGCACATTTACCGCAATGTCATCTCAGACAACGAGAATCTGGACAATTTCCTGGAGGACGTCAACCTGTACTGGAATGACGACCGCTTTGTGATAGACACATTTGTCATAAAGACAATCAACAAATTCCAGGAGGATACCAATGACTTCCAGCCGTTGCTGCCGGAGTTCCGCAGTCCCGAGGATCTGGAATTTGCACGCCGTCTTGTTTCGCAGAGCGTCCGTGCAGCAAACTATTACAAGAACCTGATAGGTTCCCACACCCACAATTGGGACATGGAGCGCATTCCCCTGATGGACCGCGTAATCCTGCAGGTAGGCTTGGCAGAAATAACGTCCTTCCCGACAATACCCATTCAGGTATCCATCAACGAATATGTCGAGATCGCTAAATACTATTCGACGCCCAACAGCCCAAGGTACATCAATGCGACACTGGACAATATCTCCAAGAAGCTGATGGCAGATCACAAATTGATTAAGCAACAACCCAAGAAATAACATAATGATACAGTTTATGCAAGCAACAGGAGGAAGCAACTCCAGTTTCCTCATTATGATGGTAATTATTTTTGCCATCATGTGGTTATTTATGATTCGTCCCCAGCAGAAGAAGCAGAAGGAGATTCAGAAATTCCGTAATTCAATTGCAATCGGCAGTCAGGTTGTAACAGCAGGAGGCATATACGGAACAGTCGTCGCAATCGACGAGGCCAATAATATACTGACATTGGAAATTGCCAAGAACGTTCACGTCCGTATAGACCGTAACAGCGTATTCCAAAGTGCCCAGCCACAGGAAAATAAGTAATTTCCGAAGCTTTGGCAGCTTCCTGTCCCTGTTGCGCGAAAGCAGCAGGGACATGATAGTCTTTGCTTTTTTCCTGTTTGTCAGCGCAGGATTCTGGCTTCTGCAGAAACTGAATGATACATTCGAGTCAGTGGTACGCGTACCATTGGAGCTGGTCAGTGTCCCCAAGAGCGTAATTGTCACCACCCCCCTGCCATCCTTCCTGACGGTCACAATACGCGACCGTGGAACCAACCTGTTCCATTATATGCGTTCCGGGAGGCTCAGGACACCGATTCACCTTGACTTCTCCCTCTATGACAACGGCAGCATGACAGGCATAGGTCATATCCCCATGTCGGACATACAGCACGCATTGCAGCAGCAGCTGCTCACCAGTACCCGTGTACAGCGTATCAGCCCCGATACTCTCGAGTTCTTTTACAATCGCGGTGTAGCCAAGCGTGTGCCCGTCAAGTTCCAGGGCAAGATAGAGACACAGGACCAGACATACCTGCGATACATCGAGTTCAACCCCGACAGTGTCACTGTTTATGCCCCGCAGGCTGTACGTGATACTTTGCGATATGCCTATATCGTGCCACAGGAACGCAAGGACGTCGGACATACAGTTACCTATGACATCGGCTTTATGCCGATTCGTGGTGTCCTGTACAAGCCGTCGATAATCAAGATGACTGCACAGGTTGATATCTATACCGAGCGTACCGTACGTGTCCCTATTGTCGGGACAAACTTCCCCGCCGGAATTTCACTCAAGACATTCCCTGCCGAAGCAACCATTACATATCGTGTCGGAGCCCAGATGGCAGACAAGATTAATGCCGGCAATTTCGTGTTGGCAGTTACATACGAGGAATTGCTTCGCGCAAAGAATGCACACAAGTACCATTTGCGCCTCAAGTCGATACCTGTAGGTATAAGCAATGTCAGGATTACACCTCGCGAGGTAGACTATCTTCTGGAAAAGACCCAGGAAGAAGCAGAACATCAACCTGTCAGGGAATGATCAAACTTGCAATAACAGGCGGAATAGGCAGTGGCAAGAGCTACATCGCGCGCCAGATGACACAACTTCTGGGTATTCCTGTATATGACTCGGATTACGAGGCAAAACGCCTTATCGGGGAATCCGCTTACTTGCGCCAAAGCCTGACAGAAATCACAGGCCTGCAGCTATACGACGAACAGGGACAGCTCAAACGCAGCGAGTTTGCCACATGGCTCTTCGCCTCTCGGGAAAATACCGAAAAGGTAAATGCCATTGTACACCCTGCCGTCATAGATGATTTCCTGCTTTGGGCAGAAAAGCAGAACACACAGGTCGTAGCCATAGAAAGCGCCCTGGTTCGGGAAAGCGGCATCGACCGCGTGGTAGACAAGGTTATTCGCGTTGACGCCCCATTGGAGACACGCATCCGACGTGCAATGGACAGGGACAGCGCTACACGCGAGCAGATAATCGCTCGCATCAACCGTCAGAAACAATACCCAACCCCGGATATAATAATAAACAACCCTGAAACCACCCTGAAACAACTATTTAACGACTCAGGAACTACTATTTAACTACTATTTAACAACCATTTAACAATATACTATGTTAGAAAAAATTCTTGCAATCTCAGGCAAGCCCGGCCTTTTCCGTCTGGTAAGCCGTGGTAACCGCAGTCTCATTGTCGAGACACTTGATTCACAGAAGAAACGCATGCCCGCTTTTGCATCGGACAAAGTCATATCATTGGCAGACATAGCTATGTACACAGATGCCGAGGAGGTACCCCTGCGTCAGGTATTCAAGACCATCTATGAGAACGAGGGCGGTAAGAAGACTATAGTGGATTACAAAAAAGCCTCGACAGCCGAGTTGGCAGCATTTATGGAAAAAGCCCTGCCCAACTATGACCGCGACCACGTATATCCTGCGGACATGAAAAAACTCATCCAGTGGTACAATATCCTTATCGAAAACGGCATCACCGATTTCGAAGAGCCAAAGGCAGAGTAATTGACAGACAGTTACACAACAATAACAGATATAGCAGAGGGAACTTATTCCGAGCTTAGGAGTAAGTTCCTTGCTTTTGCCATCCCCGTCCGTACTGCAGACGAGGCACTGGAATGGGTGGCACAGTATCAGAAGCAGTATTTCGATGCACGCCATGTCTGCTGGGCCTATCGTCTGGGAGCAGAAGGGCAGGAATACCGCAGCAACGACAATGGCGAACCCAGCGGTACAGCAGGCAAACCCATTCTCGGACAGATTATCAGCCACAACCTCAGCGACGTACTCGTTATCGTTGTACGCTATTTCGGTGGCGTCAAACTTGGAACCAGCGGCCTGATAGTCGCATACCGCACCGCAGCCAACGAAGCACTAGCTGCAGCAAATAAAATCCAACGTCTCGTCGAGCAGCAGATGACGTTGACCTTCACATACGACCACATGAATCTTGTCATGCGCATGGTCAAGGACCTGTCGCCCCGCATCATCTCACAGGATTATACCGACGACGGCTCCGTCATGATGAGCATCTCCCTACGCCTTTCGCATGTCGACCGCGTCCGCAGCTACTTTATCGTCAACGGCCACAGCGTAGTCCATATAGAGACGGATTAGAACCTGGCAGTTTTGACTTACTAGGCCCACAAAACACGATAAATTAGTCCCCAAAATAGTCCGGTACACAAGTTTGTGGACCACAAGTTTGTGTACCACGCTCTTTTTAATCCTTTCCCATAGTGTTGCCATACTGTTCGCATACTGTAGGCTGCTTCTAAGCTGCTCCAAACAGCCTTTTGAGTAAGGCTAAGAGCAGCCTAGTAGCAGCCTAGAAGCAGAGTGCTTGCTGCCTGGAAGTTGGCTAAGGGGAATATATCTCGATTTTTAGGGCTTTTTTGGCAATGTTCTTTGAACCTTCAGATATAAGTTTTTCTCAATCATCTACATCATAAAAACAAGAATCACTTGGAAATTTGATATTTGGAATCCATAAAGGCTTATTGTCCCATCCTTTGTCCTTATTGCCAATAATTCTATACATTGTCAAAACGACCTCTTTGTTGAAGTCATCTCCTATTGCCCTATCATTTGGAGATAATAGGGTTCCTGTTCCTTTAGCAATATCGCGGTTTATGCGTACAATGAGTTTGTATTTAATTTGTGGACGTTGCGACTTAAGCCCTTGTATACATGCAATATACTTTTCTGCGTTGAAGTCATCAATACTCCCACTTTTTACCAATCTTAGTATTTTTATTAACAACTCAGATTCGACATCAACACATTTATCTTTTGCGAACTGTTCTATTAATATATTGATAGTTTCAACATTAGCAGCCAATGGATTCGAAGCAAACATATTCACACCTCCATAAAGAAGATTTAAGTATTTGTTGTCTATCACTCCTTTTCTTGTAGGCCTGATATTTTGAGGGTAAATCAGTTGAACCTTTTCAATATTTTCTGTTATTTGTTTTATTAACATTTCATTAGAGGTGTTCAAGTCAGAAAAAAGCTTATATAGGCCTTGAGGAATGAATATGCGAACTAATTGCCGTTCTCTGTCATAGCCAAAAATGCGTGAGTGTTGCCAAAACGTGTCTGCTTGAGGTGTTTTAGACGTTCTACAATAATAAACGGTTTGAAGATTGGGAAAGGTAATACCTCGGCCCAGTGTATTGCCACCAATAACAATATTAAATCCTTTTTGTAAATCAAGTGCATCAGGATTGTTGGGATCACGACACACAAAACTTTTTGAATTCAAGGGCAGAATAAGGACCTCTGTATTATCAAGGATTTCAATAACTGTGTCTTTTATGTCTTCAAAGTCTTCAAGGTCTGGCTTTGTCTGCTGCAGCCCCCTCCACTCTTCTTGTAAGTTTTCTATAAATGTTTTTTCGTTGGTAGAGTATTTAAGCAATGTTAGATGATCTTGTACTGTTTTTACAAATGCATTGTGTATATTTATTCTTGCACTTGGATGGATCATAAAATTGCAGTTTGTTGTACCATTGAGTTTCTTATGTGCACAGTTTATCAAAAATGACAAAATACTCCTTCTCAAGCCCCATGGACAAATTATATCACCACCGCTTTTTATATCATCAAGTTCATTTTCGGGTGTAAAAATCGTATTTAGTGATTTTTCTCTTGGATAAAAATAATTTCCACCAAGGTAGTTGTTTCCGGGTTTAAAATAATAAACGAACTGAGGTTTCCACCCTGATATGTTTGTTTGTAAAAGAACTGCTTGCGGTGTAGCTGTTACCTCTATATATATAGTGTTTGCAGCGGTTGACTTTATCTCATTCAATTTTTTGTTTATGCTGCTTACCCTATGCTTGTTTATTAAAGTATTAAGACTTGAGGAATCAGCCTCATCATCAAAAATAACAAGAATTAACCCTTGGCATAAACCAGTATTTGATAGATGATTCTTCCATCTTGAAAGAACTCTAGCATTCTTCTTCAACACTACAACTGTTGGTTTAACTAAGGATGATGCATTTAGAAGTAAATCATCTTTTTCTGTCAATACATTAAAATCTGTAAGGTTTTCCCTTACTCTATTGTAGGTCTGTCGCTGTAGGTCCACATTGTCTGTTGTCAGCAAAAGGAAAATTCGATACCCCTCATCCGCCATTGCAGACATAATTCCAAGCATTTGACCAGTCTTCCCGCTCTGCACATTTCCCAAGAGCAATGCATTTAGTTGCATTCTCATATTGAGATTCTCGTTTATTTTTCTCAAAAACTCATTTGATGTGGAACTGATTGTATGCACCAGCTCCATGTCGTTGATTGAAGCCGTATATTTTGACAGGTACATGTTTGTTGTTTTATTTGAGTGACAAAATGAACTTTCCGGATGTCGTTTTTGTAAAACGCAACGATGTTTTTCCAAACAATCTTAATGTATTTTCTGTAACAGGTGTGCCAACTTCCAGTGCTCCACTGTTCTCCATCTGCCCTTTAATCCAACGCCCAAGTATCTTCAAATCATAAGATGAACGGAGGTTTTTATCATAGTCACCTTGTCGTGAGCATTCAAATTCATACCCGTCAGTAGTTACAACAGTGAAATTGAGAGGAAGTATGTCTCGTCCCTTTAAATTTAGACTTATGATAAGTTCAACTTCATACCATCCTCTAGGACTATACCTGCCCTTTACTTTTCCTTTGCCGAAGTATGTGTTAAGATTACTTTTTGCTTCCGTTTTAAGCGGAACATCTACATAATTGTTCGTTACAGTTGACAATAAATTCTGTAGTTCCAACTTACTAATTTTTTTTACATAAGAGTAGCCGTCTAATAGGTCTATTTCATTATCTTTGAATTCTTTTAAAACAGGAAGTTCTTCAAACTTTTGACCAAGCGAAGAAGTAATTCTATTAATATAATTGTTGATTTCATTTCCCTCATTATCTTGTAAAAGGATATCTGCTTCAATGAAGTTTTGTGATGTCCCGACAAAACTGCCTAAATTTGATGAACCAACGAATGATGCAAGACATTTAGTTCCATTCATAAACGAATACATCTTACCATGATATAATGCCTGAGGTGACAAGTATACATTTCCTACATGATTATATGCTAAGAATTCATTTAAATCCTTAACAGCATAATATTGTGGTTTGGTAAATCCCTCCAGATAATTCATTCCAATAAAAAGTGATAGGTTAAGAGCACCATCCCTAAATTCAACTATTTGTTTTAGGGCAGCGATTGAATCATTCGTAATATATCCAGTCGCTATATTCAGATTGCTTGAGGATTCCACCAAGCTGTTATACATTTTGGAGATACTTTTAGTTCGTATTTGATTTTGAATAATCGGGTTAGCTGGTAATAATAGTTCCATAGGTATATATTGAGAGATTATTTGGTGATTAGTTTAAGTCTTTCCTCAATAGGTAGCCTCAATGTTTCTTCTTGCAACTTGACAAGATTAACCTTATTATAGTTTCCACCAAACAATGGTTTCAACGCTTTTGCCACCTCATGCACTCCAACAGGTGGCACTGCGTTGCCAATTTGTCTTCGAACCTCAGTCGTACTTCCATAAAAGATGAAGTCGTCTGGGAAAGATTGAATCCTAGCACGCTCTCTGTTTGTAAGTGGTCTATTCTCTGGATAATGATATCCCCACGTACCTCCTCCACCTGCTGCAATAATGGTTTTCGAAGGCTCTCCAAGATGGACTCTACGATAAACATGGCTAATCATTCCTTTTACGTAATAAGGACTATCCTTAGGAATATCCGTAAAGTTTCCTCCTTCAGGAATTAGACTGATAATCTTCTTGGTTCGCTCTAAGACTTTTAATTTTTCGTTGTTATAAGGAACATCTTCCACACCTTTAAAGGCTTCACCAACAGTAATATATGGCAAAAGGCCATCAGTATTGCCATGTGTTGGTTTGGGGTGTTTAAATAAAAATCCAGTATCTATTCGTATACCTACGATAAGCACACGCTCTCTAAACTCAGGAACTCCATAGTCAGCAAAGTTGTAGAGGTGAGGTGTAACATAATAACCTGGTGAGATTTTTTGAAAATCCTCAATAATTTGTCGGATGGCCTTTTTCTTATTCGCTGTCAGAAGACCTTTCACGTTTTCTGCTACAAAAGCCTTTGGTTTCTTCGCGTCTACAAAACGTAAAAAACTCTTATAAAGATTGCCTCTTTCTCCATTTAGCCCAGGCTGTTTCCATATTATAGAGAAGTCCTGACAAGGGAAGCCTCCCAATACCAAGTCACAGTATGGAACAACGTCATTTGCATAAGGATCAATTTTTTCAATGTCACCTTCCACAATGACGTTACCAAAATGGTTTCTAAAAGTCTCGCAAGCCTCATGCTTGAAGTCATTGGCCCATACGGTCTTATAATCTCCAACTTGTTCAAATCCCAAATCGAGACCACCACAACCAGAGAATAAGGACACAATACTAATTTGTCTGTTATCCATAGTGATATAGTCTGTTCGCAATCAGACTATATCTTCAGGTTGATTACAGGTATATACAAAGAGACCTCAGGATACAAAAGAAGCGCGAGCGATGGCTCTTCTCTTGAATCGTGAGGTCCTAGGAATGTACCCGTATTACAAAGATTAAGTCATGCCCACGCTATGCACGGGCACCGGCTGACTTATTCAAAGTAATACATCATTGAAATTTCCTAGGTTTCACGATTCTCTGAATAAATAGCTGATGCTATTATTTTTCCATTAAGATCATACTGCCACCCTGCGCTCAGGGATATGCTGCACTTTGGGTGCTTGGCATGCGTCGTTTACGACGATTGGCCGTACTTGTTCGCAAAGATAATAAAAGTTGAGAGCAAAAGAAAGAAAATTGTTTTTTTTTTGTCGAGACGCAGTAACTTCGGCAATGCCAAAGATGCCCAATTTCTCGCCAACTTACTAACTCACTCATTTTTGGGGGGCAGGTGGGGATTTTTCTGTTTCGTGATAGAATAGTCCCGCGTACATTATATAAAAAAAGAAAAAAATCTTTTATATATATAATCTTCTCTCTCAGCACACATCCTACTATAAAAAGTGAGTGAGTTAGTTAGTGTGTGAAACTTTGCGCTCCCACGAGAAAAAAAATACGGGCCCACGGGAGAGCAGGAGAAATCGCCTGAAAAGGAGACAAGAGAGAACCAATTAGACTGAAAAAATAAATGTATGCATGACAAAAAGAAACACTTAACTGTTTTGAAAGTTTTACTTAAGTGTTTTTCAGAAGTATAATAAAATATTTGGCCATGTCGGAAGAATTGAGTAATTTTGCAGCGTGATTTGAGTAAAATCTCAAAGAGAATTGAGCAAGTCGAATTCCGTCACGACTCGGCCAAACAAACGAGTTTGATGGCTCTCGCTGCTCCGTCATTTGAGTAAAAATTACAAGGGCATCGGCCCTTTTTTTTGTATCCCTGCATTATAGCCGCCCCTTCACCGGAGGGGCTCTAAAGGTGATTGATGAGGTGCAGAAGATTGAGAACTGGAGCGAGGTGGTGAAACGTGAGTGGGACGCGGATACTCGCGGCCGCGTGAACCTGAAGGTGGTGCTGCTGGGGAGCAGCCGTCTGCTGCTGCGGAAGGGGCTGACGGAATCGCTGGCGGGACGGTATGAGCTGATCAGGATGCCGCACTGGAGCCTGCGTGAGATGCAGGATGCGTTTGGCGTGTCGCTGGACCAGTATATCTACTTTGGCGGCTACCCCGGACCGGCACATCTGATTCAGGACGAACGTCGCTGGCGGAAGTACATCAAGGACTCGCTGGTGGCTCCGGCCATCGAGAAGGACGTGGTAATGACGTCGAACATCTACAAGCCGGCACTGATGAAGCAGCTGTTCGAGCTGGGGTGCGGCTATTCGGCAGAGATTCTGTCGCTGACCAAGCTGATGGGGCAGCTGCAGGACGCGGGTAACGTGACCACGCTGGCGGGTTATCTGGAGATTCTGAACCAGTGCGCCCTGCTGACGGGCTTGCAGAAGTATGCCAAGGACGATGCCCGCAAGCGCGGGTCGGTGCCTAAGTATCAGGTGTATAATAATGCGCTCTTGACGGCCTACAAGGGGCGCAGTTTTGTGGCGGACCGCACTGACACGCAGGCCTGGGGGCGCTGGGTGGAGAGTGCCGTGGGGGCGCATCTGCTGAGTATGGCGGAGGAGCTGGACTATGAGGTGTATTACTGGCGGGAGCCGGTTTCGCGAGGCAGTGCTGGCGGCTCGGAGGTTGACTTTGTGTTGGTGCGCGACGGAGAGGTGACGGCAATTGAGGTCAACCGACGAACGAGTGAGTGGAGAGGCCAAGCTAGCTTGGGCTATCCCGAGCGAGGAGGAGGAAACGCGAAGCGTAACAGTGGGCGCCGGGGCATGAATGCGGGGCTGCCGGCATTTGTGGAAGCTTTCCACCCCAAGCGGTCGCTGGCTTTGCCTTCCTCCGACGCGACTCGGCCTTCTCCGAGCGAGCTCGGAAGGCACTCGCTGCTCCGTCGGTTTGTGGTTGGTACGGGCGGTGTGAGCCTGGAGGACTTCCTGGGGAGCGAGGTGGAGACGCTGTTTACTTAATGCGATAGCGCTACATTTTTTTTGAGTTACCCACTAACTATAATATACCAACTAATACCAACTAACTAACTCATTTTTGGAGGGCGGGGGTATTTTTCTCCTATTAATAACCTGAAATTCTCTTTTTTACTTTTGAAAGTTAAAAATGTGATGTTATTTTGTTTTTCTAAAGTAAAACTTGTATCTTTGTGGCATCATTGATGCAAAGAAGAAGATTATGGAAAGGTTATACAGAACATACGGTCGCTTATTGGCAGAAACGGATTTAAGTTTTACCCGATATCTCTACAAACAGATAAACTGGGACAACAGGCTGATTGTCATCAAGGGCGCCAAGGGTGTGGGTAAGACAACTATGCTGCTGCAGCACATCTTGCGTACTTTTGTTGATAAAGAGAAGGCTCTGTATGCATCGGTTGACCATATTTGGTTTGCCAACCACAGCATCCTTGACTTGGCAGAGTATCACTATACACATGGCGGCACGCATCTGTTCCTGGATGAAGTGCATAAGTACAAAGGATGGCAGCAGGAAATCAAGAATATCTACGATGCCTACCCGCAGTTGCACGTCGTGGTGACCGGTTCATCGATGCTGAAGTTGGAGGAATCGCTGGCTGGCGACCTCTCGCGCCGCCACCGTCAATACACGCTGGAGGGTCTGTCGTTCAGGGAATACCTGCAACTGGAGCAGGTGGCAGAGTTTCCGGTTCTCTCGTTGGAAACTGTGCTGAACGACCATTTTATACAGGCATCACAGATGACGTCGAATGTAAAAGTGCTTCAGCATTTCGAGAAATATCTTGAGACGGGCTACTATCCCTTCTATCGGGAAGAGGGCGACGGTTTCTTCGATCGCCTGCAACAAGTGATTGAGACCATCGTCACCAGCGAGATTCCTTCAGTCAGCAATATCGAATACGACTCTGTATATAAGGCAAAACAACTGTTGGCAGTGTTGGCTGAGAGTTCGCCTTACACTCTGAATATCTCAGGTCTGTGCACCACCTTGCAAGCCTCGCGCAATAATGTGCTGAAGCTGATTGACTTGTTGGACAAGGCTGCGCTGGTGCGCCGTCTGTATGGTGCTGATAGTGGGATGAATATGCTGACGAAGCCGGAAAAGGTTCTATTCTACAATACCAACCTGATGTATTGCCTGACGCCAAATGTGGAAGACGGAACAATGCGTGAGACATACGTCGCTTCACAATTGGGCGTCGGTCATAAAATCTCTATGCCTAATCAAGGGGACCTGGTGGTTGACGGCAAATGGCTCTTCGAGGTGGGAGGTAAAAACAAAGGGTTTAAGCAAATAAAAGGTATTGAAGACAGCTATGTTGTCAGTGACGGCATAGACATCGGTCAAGGAAAGAAAATTCCTCTTTGGTTGTTTGGTATGCTGTATTGAAAGGTATGGAAGTTTGATTTTTTTTGGGGGGCGGGGGTATTTTCTGTCTCATGATTAGTGCGTAAAAAATTACGCTCCCACGAGAGAAATTTTACTGGCCCACGGGGGAGCTGGTAAAATCGCCCGAAATGGAGACACTAGAGGACAAATTAAAAGATTTAAAGATTATATAAAAGGCTAAAAAAATCCCCCTGAACCGGAATGGCTTAGGGGGATAAATGTGTCTGTTGCATTTTTTCTTTGCTTAGAACTTGTGGATTACGAGTCCTGAGCGCAGTTTTGGTTCGAACCATGTGGCCTTTGGGGGCATGATTTTGCCTGCATCGGCAATATCCATGATTTGTTTCATGCTGACTGGATAGAGTGCCAGGGCAGCACGCATCTCGCCACTGTCCACACGGCGCTTGAGTTCGCCAAGGCCACGCAGGCCTCCGACGAAGTCGATGCGCTGGCTGCTGCGAAGGTCTCCCAGTTGCAGGATGTCCTCGAGAATCAGACGGCTGCTGATGTCTACGTCCAATACGCCAATCGGGTCATTGGGGTCGTAGGTGCCCGGCTTTGCCTTGAGCGAATACCACTCACCGTCCAGGTATAGGCTGAACTCGTGTGGCTCTGCAGGGCGGTATTCGTCAGCGCCCTTGTTCTCGACAGTGAAGTTTACGCTGATTTTCTCCAGGAACTGTTGGGATGTGTTGCCGTTCAGGTCCTTGAAGACGCGGTTGTAGTCGAGGACTGTGAGCTGGCTTGCCTGGAATGCGACTGCCATGAAGAAGTTGTATTCCTCGTTACCTGTATGATTGGGATTCTGTGCAGCGCGTTCTGCGCCTACCAGTGCTGCGGCGGCACTGCGGTGATGTCCGTCTGCAATGTACAGGGCAGGCATCTTGGCAAACTGGTCGGTAATGGTCTGGATGTCTTTGTCATCGGAAACAACCCACAACTGATGACGGAAGCCGTCGATGGGAGCAACGAAATCGTACTCGGGCTCGGTCTTGGCATAGCGCATAATGAGCGAGTCAAGTACTGCGTTGTCGGGGTAGGCGAAGAAGACGGGCTCGATGTTTGCACTGTTGATGCGCACGTGTTTCATGCGGTCCTCTTCCTTGTCGCGACGGGTCAGCTCGTGTTTCTTGATTACGCCATTCTTGTAGTCATCCTGGTGTGCACCGATTACCAGTCCATACTGGGTTTTCTCGCGATTGCCGTTTGCAGGCAGGCACGAAGTCTGTGCATAGATGTAGTATTGTTCCTTCTGGTCCTGGACAAGCCATCCTTTTTCCTGAAACAGCTGGAACTGGCGTACTGCCTCCTGATAGACCTTGGGGTCATATTCGCTTGTTCCGGGCTCGAAATTGATCTCGGGCTTGATGATGTGGTAGAGGCTCATCTGGTTGTCACCGGCTTCTGCGCGAGCTTCCTCGCTGTCCAGAACGTCGTACGGACGGCTCTCGACCTGCTCTACAAGGTTCTTGGGTGGGCGTAAGCCCTTGAAGGGTTTGATCTTTGCCATCTTTTTGATTTTAGGATTTAAGGATTTTATATTTAAGGATTGGATACCATGCTAACTGATAAAGTCTATATAATATCCTTATTACTTGAATTTAATGAGTTCTGAACTGTAAGTATAGAACTGATGATTATTTTAAGGAGTTCCTGACTTTCATCGTATAATGCGCTTACCCGATTGCGTGGTAATATCTCACATTCCATAATGAGGTCAAGCCATAACCCTGTCTCATCTATCTCTTCTTCTACCATTTTCAACTTATTGAGGAAATCCTTTTTAGATTTTCCTAGACAAGCTGCCCTGTAGTTGGCAATAGGAGATGTTCCGGAGCGCACGACTTGCTTGGCTATAGCTGTTGAAGAAATCGAATGTGGCATAGAATCAACCATTTTTATGATTCTGGTGGCAAACGTTCTTAATCTATTCTTCAGTTCCTGCTCCGTCATTGGCTTTAAATCCTTAAATATAAAATCTTTAAATCATTAAATAATTCAGTTTAGTTTGAATTTGGTGACACCGTCGCGGAGGAAAGCGACAATCTGGTTTGCTGCGGCTATGCCGGCGTTGACGTTGGCCTCGGCTGTCTGTGCACCCATCTTCTTGGGAGTGGCAAAGTAGCGGCCTTCGCACTTGGCGGCAAAATCTGCATCCATGTCGGGCTTGATGTCGGCAACGTACTTGAGGTCTGTGCGCTCCTGCATGAGGGCGAGCAGCGACTCTTCGTCAATGACTTCCTTGCGTGCGGTGTTTACCAGGATACCGCCCTTCTTCATCTTACCGACCAGGGTGGCATTGATGCTCTTCTTCGTCTCGGGAGTTGCCGGGATGTGCAGGGAAACAACGTCACACTGTTCGAACAGCTCGTCCTGATTCTTGGCTGCTGTGACACCGGCAGCCTCGATAGCCTCTGCTGGGCAAAATGCATCGTATGCCATGATGTCCATACCGAAGCCCTTGGCGATGCGGGCAACGTTGCGTCCGACATTACCGAATGCCAGAATACCCAGCTTCTTGCCTTTCAGCTCTGTGCCGCTGGTGCCGTTGTAGAAGTTGCGCACAGCCATGACGAGCATACCGAATACCAGCTCGGCTACGCTGTTTGCATTCTGTCCGGGGGTGTTCATTGCAATGACACCTGCCTTGGTGCATGCGTCCAGGTCCAGGTTGTCGTAGCCGGCGCCTGCACGTACGACGATTTTCAGCTGCTTGGCTGCGGCAATCACGTCGGCATCGACCTTGTCGCTGCGGACAATCAGTGCGTCTGCATCGGCAACAGCTTCCAGCAACTGGGACTTCTCGGTATATTTCTCCAACAGGACCAGTTCGTAACCGGCTGCGTCTGTAACTTCCTTGATGCCGTCTACAGCAACTTTGCTGAAGGGCTTTTCTGTAGCAATAAGAACTTTCATCTTTAAATCCTCAAATCCTTAAATCTTAAAATCCTTAAATCCTTAAATCCATTAGTGTTGTGCTTCGAAATCCTGCATGCACTGTATCAGGGCGTTGACATCCTCGATTGTCACTGCGTTGTATGTAGATGCGCGGAAACCGCCTACGCTGCGGTGTCCCTTGATGCCAACCATACCGCGTTCTGTAGCGAATGCCATGAAGTCGGCTTCCAGGTCCTTGTACTCGTCATTCATTACGAAGCAGATGTTCATGCGGCTGCGGTCCTCGGGGTTGGCAACTGTAGCACGGAACAGCTTGTTGCGGTCGATTTCGCCATAAAGGGCGTTGGCCTTCTCGATAGCACGACGCTCCATCTCGGCAACACCACCGTTAGCCTTGATCCACTTCAGTGTCTGCAATGCGCAGTAGATGGGCACTGTAGGAGGAGTGTTGAACATGCTGCCACCCTTGATGTGTGTGCGGTAATCCAGCATTGTGGGGATGGTGCGGCTGACCTTGCCAAGCAGTTCGTCCTTGACGATGACGAAAGTAACACCGGCCATAGCCAGGTTCTTCTGTGCACCGCCATAAATCATGCCGTACTTGCTTACGTCAATAGGACGTGAGAAGATGTCCGAACTCATATCTGCAATCAGTGGTACGGGACTGTCGAAGTCCTTCAGTATCTCAGTACCGTAGATGGTGTTGTTCGTGGTGATGTGGAAGTAGTCAGCATCTGCTGGAATCTCCCAGCCACGTGGAATGTAGTTGTAGGTCTTGTCTGCACTGCTGGCAACCTCGACGGTCTCGCCAAACAGCTTTGCCTCGGCCATTGCCTTCTTGGCCCAGACACCGGTGTTGAGGTAGGCAGCCTTCTTCTCCAGGAAGTTGTATGGAACCATGCAGAACTCCAGGCTTGCACCACCGCCCAGGAACAGGACGCTGTAGCCTTCGGGAATATTGAGCAGTTCCTTGAACAGGGCTACTGCCTCGTCTACCACGGGCTGGAAATTCTTGGCGCGGTGGCTCATCTCCATCAGAGAGAGACCTGAGCCCTCAAATTCTATACATGCATCAGCAACAGCCTTCATTACTTCTTTTGGCAGTTTGGATGGACCGGCATTAAAATTGTACTTTTTCATAATAGATGTATTATAGTTTATGTGTTTATATTGCAGGACAAAAATACGTAAAAACTTTTGATTAATAAACTATTTTAGCAATAAAAGCGCAGCGATACTGCAAAAAAAAGACAGCTATCCGTTTCCGAATAACTGTCTCTGTTGGTCGGGATGACACGACTCGAACGTGCGACCCCTTGGTCCCAAACCAAGTATACTACCAACTGTACTACATCCCGATTGCCTGGTTCCGGGCACTTGTCCTGGAAAAGCGGTGCAAAGATATGGTATTTTGGGCAAACGTCCAAATGTTAGGCGAAAAAAATATGATATTCAGTCCCTAAAGCAGCAAAAATCCTGCGGCTCCACACATAAGAATCAGCAGAATGGGATTCATTTTGTAGGTCTGCTGACCTATGTATGTAAAGGCAAACAGTGCTATGCTTATCCAGAACTGCCAGGCATTTGTGTCGGGGCTGCTGAAGTTGTCCGCCGTGCACAGCAGCAGTGCCGCTGCCGCGAGAAGACCAACAACTGCAGGCCTGAGGCCGGTAAACACGTCCTCGACGACGGGGTGGTTCCTGAACTTCATCAGGAAGCGGCTGATTATGATCATCAATATGAGGCTGGGCAGTATGACCGAGAAGGTTGCCATGAGTGAGCCCAGAATACCTGCCCAGACTGGGTATCCGGCATTCACGACGGCAGTATAGCCAACGTAGGTGGCTGAATTGATGCCAATGGGGCCGGGTGTCATCTGGCTGATGGCCACGATGTCAGTAAACTGACCTGCTGTCAGCCAATGGTGGTTGCTGACCACGTCGCTCTGAATCATGGACAGCATGGCATATCCGCCTCCGAAACCGAAAAGGCCAATCTGGAAGAATGTTATGAACAGCTGAAGGAATATCACGGGTTAGCGGTTATTTCATTAGTTGTCCGTAGGTATATCCGCCAAGGCCTGCCAATATCACGACGTATACAGGCGAAAAGCCCAACAGCCAGATTGCCAGGGCGGATACAACGGGAATCCATACGTTATAGCGGCAGATTCTTGCAGTCTTTGCCATACGGAATACCGGTGCGGCAATCAATGCGACTACTGCAGGACGGATACCGCGGAAGATGCTTTCTACGGCACTGTAATGCCTGAACTGCTGGAAGAACAGCGCAATAGCCAGAATTATGACGAACGAGGGTAGGGCAGTACCGATTGTGCAAGCCAGGGCGCCTGGTGTCTTGCGCAGTTTGTACCCGATAAATATACCGATATTGACGGCAAATACCCCGGGGCACGATTGAGCCACAGCCATCAGGTCCATGAGTTCCTGACGACTGAGCCAGTGCTTCTCGTCCACCACCTTCTGCTCAATAAGCGGAATCATGGCATAGCCGCCACCTATTGTGAAGAGGCCAATCCTGAAGAATGTGGTGAATAATTGCCACATGTTGGGGATTAATAGTTTAAAGGTTTAAGAGTTTAAGGGGGCGTGCTGTTCAATCCACTTCCGGGCGTTTACGAATGCCTCGAACCAAGGAGTAACCTGGTCGATCTGACGACGGTCTTCGGGGTAGTAGCCGCACTGCCACGGGAATATAGTCCGCTCGGGGTGGGGCATGATAGCCAGATGACGGCCGTCGGCACTGCATATTGCCGCTACATTGTAGTCACTGCCGTTGGGGTTGCCGGGATATGCTGTATAGGCAAACTTGGCACAGATGTTGTACTTGCTCTCGTCCATGGGCAGGCGGAACTTGCCCTCGCCGTGAGCGACCCATGTTCCGATGCGGCTTCCGGCCAGGGAACCGAACATAACCGAGTTGTTCTCCGGTATGTCGAGACCGACGAATGCGCTTTCGAACTTGTGTGAGTCGTTATGCAGCATCTGGGCATAGTCACGCGCATTGCTTACTGCGTGGTCGTTGTTCAGCAGTCCCAGTTCAACCATCAGCTGGCAGCCGTTGCATACACCAAAGGACAATGTATCCTTGCGTGCATAGAAACGGTCCAGGGCTTCCTTGGCCTTCGGGTTGTAGAGGAAGGCACCTGCCCAGCCCTTGGCAGAGCCCAGTACGTCGGAATTGGAGAAACCGCCGCAGAATGCAATCAGGTTCACGTCCTCCAAAGTCTCGCGACCTGTAATCAAGTCGGTCATTGTGACATCCCTGACGTCAAATCCTGCCAGATAGAAGGCGTATGCCATCTCGCGCTCGCTGTTGGTGCCTTTTTCACGGATGACGGCAGCCTTGGGACGTGGAGAGGTTTGGTTCTGGGCATATTGGTCAAGTTTGCCTGTGAAATTCTTGGGGAATACCGGCTTGACAGGTATGTTCTTGTAGTTTTCAAAGCGTTCCAGAGCCTTGCCGTTGAAGCTCTGTTTGGTGTCCATGCGATAGGAAGCACTGTACCATACGTCGCGTAGACGGTCGATATCCAGATTTACTGTCTGCTGACCGAACACAATCTCAATCTCACGCTTGTCGCAAGGCACGCCAATCTTGGCATATCCTATTCCTGCATCGTCCAGTATCTTCTTGACACGCGCAGCATTCTGGTCGCTGACCTGGATGACGACACCGGGATTCTCGGCAAACAGAGCCTTCACAATATCCGTATCGCGCAGTTTGTCCAGGTTGATGTCCAGACCGCCATGCGTATTGGCAAAACACATCTCCAGCAGACATGTAACCAGGCCTCCGGCACTGATATCATGGCCGGCAAGGACAAGGCCCTCGCTTATCAGCTGCTGAACTGCCAGGAAGGCATCACGGAAATATTCTGCATTCTTAACGGTAGGAACATCGCTTCCAACCTTGTTCATGCTCTGTGCAAACGCTGAACCTCCCAGTTGCAGCTCGTCGAACGAGAAGTCGATGTGATACAGACGACTGGTGATGCCGGTCTTGATGACAGGACTTACAATCTTGCGTATATCCTCGACCTCGCCGCCTGCACTTACGATAACCGTACCCGGGCTTATTACTTTCTGTCCGTCGGGATATTTCTGCGTCATGGACAGCGAATCCTTACCCGTAGGAACATTTATGTGCAGAGAGCAGCAGAAGTCGCTCAGAGCCTTGACGGCAGTGTACAGACGGGCATCCTCGCCCTCCTGTGCACGGCAGGGCCACATCCAGTTCGCTGACAGGCTGACGCTGTCCAATGCGCTTGCGCCATTCTCCTTGCCAACGACAAGTGGAGCCCATACCAGATTGGTCAGTGCTTCTGCAACGCTCAGCACACTGCCTGCAGCAGGATCTGCCAAAGCTGCCTGCGGAGCATGTCCCAGAGCAGTGGCGATACCCTTCTTACCCCGATAGTCAAGGGCCACAGCACCACAGTCGCTCAATGGCAACTGCAACTCACCCTGACATTGCTGGCGGGCCACACGACCGCTGACACAACGGTCGACCTTGTTTGTCAACCAGTCCTTGCAGGCGACGGCTTCCAGGTTCAGTACAGCCTCCAGTTGCCTGTTTATCCACTTGCTGTCGGTAAATGCGGGATAGGATGCCACTTCGTACTTTCTTGTAACCGTATTGTCGACCATCACGGTTTTGGGAGATGAACCAAACATCTGGTCAACTGCCAAATCAAATGGACGTACACCGTCAGCCTGCTCGAATACGAAGCGGTGGTCTCCGGTAGTTTCTCCGACGGTATACATCGGTGCACGCTCGCGGTCGGCAATCTTCTGTACGTATCCGATAGCCTCCTGGTCAATCAGCAGGCCCATGCGTTCCTGTGACTCATTGGCAATAATCTCCTTGGCAGACAGCGTCTTGTCTCCGATTGGCAACTTGTCCATGTGAATCAGACCTCCGCATTCCTCGACCAGTTCCGACAGGCAGTTTACATGACCTGCACTGCCATGATCGTGGATGCTGACAATAGGATTCCGGTCCTCCTCGCACAATGCACGCACAACGTTGTAGACACGCTTCTGCATTTCGGGGTTGGCGCGTTGTACGGCATTCAGCTCGATGCCGCTGCTGTAGCGTCCTGTCTCGACCGACGAAACCGAACCGCCGCCCAGGCCTATGCGGTAATTCTCGCCGCCCATTACAACAACCTTGTTGCCTGGCTTGGGCTCACCCTTCAGACAGTCGCGTCTTGTACCGTAACCTACACCGCCGGCAAGCATAATTACCTTGTCGTATGCGTATGTTGCGTCCTGTGGTGTCTCCTGATGCTCGAATGTCAGTACCGAGCCGGCAATCAGCGGCTGTCCGAACTTGTTGCCGAAATCACTTGCACCGTTTGAAGCCTTCGTCAGAATCTGCTCGGGTGTCTGGTACAGCCAGTGACGTTCGGGCAGAAGGCTATCGTTTCCGTTATTGCGGGGATAGGATGTCATGTAAACGGCAGTTCCGGCAATAGGCATACTGCCTACGCCGCCTCCCATGCGGTCACGAATCTCACCGCCGCTACCGGTAGAGGCTCCGTTGAACGGCTCCACGGTTGTAGGGAAGTTGTGTGTTTCAGCCTTGAGGGAGATAACGCTCTCTACCTCCTTGGTGCGGAAGTAGTCGGGCTTCGAGTGGTCTGCAGGCGAGAACAGTTCAACGACAGGTCCCTTGCTAAAGGCTACGTTGTCCTTGTATGCCGACAGGATGTTGTTCGGATTCTCCTGTGTGGTTTTCTTAATCATCTGGAACAGGCTGCTTTCCTTCTCCTCGCCGTCGATTACAAAGGTGCCGCCAAAAATCTTGTGACGGCAATGCTCGCTGTTAATCTGGGCAAATCCGAACACTTCGCTGTCAGTCAGCGGACGTCCCAGCTGGCCTTCTACCTTGTGCAGATATGCAATTTCTTCGTCCGACAGGGCCAGGCCTTCCTTCTCGTTGTATTCCTCCAGTTCGGTAATGTACTCGATAGGCTTGGGCTCGATGTTGACTGTGAAGATATCCTGGTCAAGACCGTTCCTGTACATTCGCTGCAACATGGGGTCGTATTCAGCATCCTCGCTGGCAACGGGAAAATACTCCTCGATACGCGAAATGCCATCAATAGCCATATTCTGTGTTATCTCTACGGCATTTGTACTCCACGGAGTTATCATCTCGCGACGCGGTCCTACAAACAGACCATCTACACTGTCTCCATCCAGTTTAACAGCCTGGCCATACAGCCAGCAAAGCTTTTCGGAATCCTCGGCAGTCAGTTCGTGACTACATGCAGTAGCAATAATGCTGTTCTGCTCGGTTTTGAAAAAAGAAATTGCCATATACTTAGCTACGGTTTATTGTTTCCGCGTGCGAAGGTACGAAAAAAAGGTGAAAGCCCCATCAGAGAGTTCCACCTTTTTCCTTTAATTGCAAATAATGTGTCAAATATGTTTTGGCAGGCTGCTATACTTCCCATCCAAGGGCACTTGCACCCAGGACTGCTGCGCTGGCACCGTCCAGTTCCGAAAGCAGGATCTTGGCCTTGCCCTTGTAAACAAACAGCACGTTCTCGTTATATGCGTTGCGAATGTGCGACATCAGCAATTCACCGGCCTTTGTGGGACCTCCGAAGAAGATGAATGCCTCGGGGCTTGAGAAAGCGGCGAAATTAGCGCAGGCCTCACCCAGTCGCCGGCCTGTATCTGCCATAATCTCCAATGCCAGTTCGTCACCGTCCTGTGCGGCGAAATGCACATCCTTGGCCTCGAGTGTTGAACTCAGTTTCTCGCGCAAGACACTTGGCTTGCGGCTCATGGCCAGCTTCTCCAATGCACTGCGTGCAATACCTGTGCCCGAGCAGTAGCATTCCAGGCAGCCCTTGCGTCCGCAGCCGCAGTCACGTCCGTTCTTCTCGATAATGACATGTCCCAGCTCACCGGCAAAGCCGTCACTTCCGTAAACCAGTTGTCCGTTAATCACGATGCCGCTTCCGACACCCGTTCCCAGCGTAATCTCTACGAAGTTCTTCATGCCGCGTGCGGCGCCATACGCCATCTCGCCTATGGCAGCAGCATTGGCATCGTTTGTCAGCACAACAGGAATTCCCAGTGCTTCCTGGAACATCTTGGCCAGAGGAACGTTGCCGCGCCACTCCAGGTTTGGAGCATCCTCGATACAGCCACTGTAAAAGTTCCCGTTTGGAGCACCGATTCCCATAGCCTTGATTTTATCGATGCCGCCTACTGCTTTTATCAGTGGATTCAGGGCCTCAACACAATTCTTTACATAAGCGTCAGCTGAACCGTGTCCCTTCGTGGGAACGGAAACCGACTGGACAATCTCGGCATCCTTGTTGACAATACCGAAAACAGAATTAGTACCACCAAGGTCTAATCCGATGACATAAGGTTTTTTATTCATGATAATATGTAATAAGGTAATCTTTAAGATTGGCTTTCAGCACAAATATAGCGCTTTCCGTGCAATATAAGATACTTTTTAGCCTAAAATTTATGTAAATTGAAATAAAAATACGAAATTTGTGGCCGCGAGTTATTATGCTGACAATTATTCAATTCATAGTAAAAGGCCTTATAATCGGCATTATTGCCAGTGCTCCCATGGGACCTGTAGGCGTACTCACGGTACAGCGAACCCTCAACAAAGGGCGCTGGTACGGTTTCGTCACCGGAATAGGAGCCGCCATATCGGATATATTGTACGCAGCCATATCGCTTGTGGGCATCAGCCTTGTGATGGACTTTGTCGAGAAGCCCCGCAATATGTTCTGGCTCAAGCTCATAGGCAGCGTTATGCTCTTTGTCTTCGGTCTTTACACGTTCATTTCACATCCCGGCAAGGTCAAACACGTACAGGGCAAGCGAGGTTCCCTGATGCACAATGGTTTCACGGGTTTCCTGGTAACATTGTCCAACCCCTTGATTATATTCCTCTTCATTGCCCTTATGGCACGGTTTGACTTTGTGATATCCAAGAACTATTTTGCCCAGAGCATAGGATATATGGCAATCTTTGGCGGAGCCATGATATGGTGGTTCTCGCTTACAGCCATTATCGACAAGGTGCGCAACCGTTTCCAGGACGACACTGTCTGGAAGATAAACCGCACCATAGGCGTTATAGTCATGATAGCAGCCCTTATCGGATGTGTATTGGCGCTGCTGCCCAAATTCGGAATAATACTTTGATATGTACATAGCCAGGAAATTGCGCAAACAGAATCTGATTGCATACGTTCTGTACATGTATCAGGTCGAGGATGTCATACGAACCTACGACCTGGACATCGAGCGGCTTGCCAATGAATACCTCACACGCTTCGACTACGACGACGAACAGCTCGAAGCTGTGCTTGAATGGTACGACGGACTTATTCGCATGATGCACGAGGAGGGCTGTACCAAACGCGGTCACGTACAGGTTGTACGCAATACCATTTTCCTGCTTTCCGACCGTCACAAGGAACTCCTTGCCGATCCGCAGCAGCCATTCTACAGTGCTGCATATTACAAGGCACTGCCATTTATCGTCGAACTGCGTCAGAAGGGCGACGGCAAGCGCAAGAACGAACTCGAGACCTGTCTGGACAGCATGTACGGATACACTCTGCTGAAGATGCAGAACAAGCCCGTTTCTGCCCAGACCTCCACAGCAATCACTGCAATCAGCCATCTGCTTAATTCCCTGGCTGAACTATACGACAAGACACAAGAATGAACGAACAGATAGAACGCAGGCGAACCTTCGCCATCATATCACATCCCGATGCCGGTAAGACAACGCTGACCGAGAAACTGCTGCTCTTTGGCGGCCAGATTCAGGTTGCCGGAGCCGTGAAGAGCAACAAGATCAGGAAGACCGCCACATCCGACTGGATGGAAATCGAGAAGCAGCGCGGTATCTCCGTCACGACATCCGTTATGGAGTTTGACTACTCCCCCTCGGGGGAGCCGGAAGGGGGCTGCTACAAGATTAACATTTTGGACACTCCTGGTCATCAGGATTTTGCCGAGGATACCTTCCGCACACTCACGGCCGTCGACAGCGCCATTATCGTGGTTGATGCAGCCAAGGGCGTAGAGACTCAGACACGCAAGCTGATGAATGTCTGCCGTATGCGCAAGACTCCCGTAATCATATTCGTCAACAAGATGGACCGCGAGGGCAAGGACCCCTTCGACCTGCTTGACGAACTCGAACAGGAGCTGCAGATAAACGTACGCCCCTTCTCGTGGCCGATAAACCAGGGCCAGCGCTTCAAGGGAGTATATAATATCTACGAGCAGAACCTCAACCTCTTTCAGCCCGACAAGCAGAAGGTAACCGACAAGGTCGAGATAGACATCAATACAGACGAACTGGAAAAATGGGTGGGTGACGACGATGCCAGCCGTTTGCGCGAAGACCTCGAGATGATCGAAGGCGTATATCCTGCCGTCAGCGACGTTAATGGTCCCGATGGCCTCTATCTGTCGGGAGACACCGCACCCGTGTTCTTCGGGTCTGCACTAAATAATTTCGGTGTGCAGGAGCTGCTTGACTGCTTCGTGCAGATTGCACCGTGTCCACGCCCCGTTATGGCCGAGGAACGCGAGGTAAGGCCCGACGAGCCCAAGTTCACAGGCTTCATCTTCAAGATAACAGCCAACATCGACCCCAACCACCGTTCATGTATAGCATTCTGCAAGGTCTGCTCGGGCAGGTTTGTCCGCAACGCACCATACCTGCACATCCGTAACGGCAAGACGCTTCGTTTCTCGTCCCCCACACAGTTTATGGCACAGCGCAAGGAAACCATAGACGAGGCCTGGGCAGGAGACATCGTAGGACTTCCGGATAACGGCATCTTCAAGATTGGAGACACCCTTACCGAGGGCGAAAACCTTCATTTCCGCGGTCTTCCCAGCTTCTCGCCCGAGATGTTCAAGTATATCGAGAATGCCGACCCGATGAAGACCAAACAGTTGGAAAAAGGCATATCCCAGCTCATGGACGAAGGCGTGGCACAGCTGTTCGTAAACCAGTTCAACGGCCGCAAGATTATCGGTACTGTCGGCCAGTTGCAGTTCGAGGTCATCCAGTACCGTCTCGAGAACGAATACAATGCCAAGTGCCGTTGGGAGCCCGTAAGCCTGCACAAGGCATGCTGGATATCATGCCAGCCGGGATATGAGCAGGAACTGGAGAATTTCAAGAAACGCAAGTACCAGTATATGGCCAAGGACCGTGACGGACGTGACGTATTCCTTGCCGACAGCGGCTACGTCCTCAGTATGGCTCAGCAGGACTTCGAACACCTTAATTTCCATTTTACCAGCGAATTCTGAATGAATTGCGACATTGACATCAAGAATGCAGTAGACTGCCTTAAGAAGGGTGGGGTAATCATCTATCCTACGGATACCGTATGGGGAATAGGCTGCGATGCCACCAACGAGCAGGCAGTACAGCGCATATACCAGATAAAGAAGCGCCGGGACAGCAAGGCTATGCTGTGTCTCGTAGACAACCCCAACCGCATCCAGCGCTATTTCCGCAACGTACCTGATGTTGCATGGGATATCTTTGACTGTGCAGACCAGCCCGTTACCGTCATTCTGGACGGTGCCGAGGGCGTTGCGCCCAGCCTTGTTGCCGAGGACGGCAGCCTGGGCATACGTGTCACACGCGACCAGTTCAGCCACGACATCTGCTACCGCCTGCAACGTCCCCTCGTAAGCACCAGCGCCAACATCAGCGGCATGCCTGCCTCGCGCACCTTCCGCGAGATACCGCAGGAGATACTCGACCAGGTCGACTATGTATGTAACTTCCGTCGCGGCGACAATGTTCCGCACCAGCCGTCCCGCATCATAAAACTCAGCAAGGACAGCAGCGTAAGGATAATCAGATGAAACTGCGCAATTCCATAGCAGCACTCCTTTGGTGGCGCCGAAGACACCGCCAGAAGCTCACCGACGAAAGGTTCGTCCTGATGATTGCCCTTGTTGTCGGTGTTTGTGCTGCATTTGCAGGGATAGTGCTGAAATGGATAATACACGAAATCAAATACCTGCTCACCTACAATTTCAGCGATATGGGCGCCAACTGGCAGTATCTTGTGTTCCCTGCCGTAGGTATACTGCTCACATTGCTGTTCATCAAGTATGTCGTACGCGATGACATAGGTCACGGTGTTACCAAGATACTCTTTGCCATTGCCCGTAAGCAGAGCAAGATAAAACTGCACAATACATGGACCTCTGTAGTGGCATCCGCCATCACCATCGGGTTCGGTGGCAGCGTCGGTGCCGAGGCTCCAATCGTACTTACCGGCAGCGCCATAGGCAGCAACCTGGGCAGGCTCTTCCGTCTCAGCGACAAGCAGATGATGCTCCTTGTGGGCTGTGGAGCCGCAGGAGCTGTGGCAGGAATCTTCAAAGCCCCTATTGCAGGACTTGTCTTCGTGCTCGAGGTACTCATGATTGACCTCACTATGGCATCCCTCCTGCCGCTCCTGGTCAGCTGTGTTACCGCAGCAGCAGTGACATTTGCCATTACAGGAACCGAATCCACTTTCCACTTCACGCAGGCGGACGGCCTTGTAGTCGGACGTACCCCTGCATATCTCCTGCTCGGTGTTGCCTGCGGACTCATAGCACTCTATTTCACACGAACCATGAACTGGCTCGAGGGCCGTTTCCGCAAGATAGGTTCCACTACCCGCTTCGGTATCAGCGGACAATACCGCAAATACCTGTTCGGAGCCACTATGCTGGCACTCCTCATATTCCTCTTCCCTTCACTCTATGGCGAGGGATACGAGCTTATCGAGCTCCTGATGAACGGTCAGGGACCTTCGGATTGGGATACCGCGATGAACGGCTCGTTCTTTGCTGGACACTCACAATTCCTGCTGCTGTATCTTGCACTCGTAATACTCACCAAGGTTTTCGCATCGACGGCAACAAACGGGGCCGGAGGCTGCGGCGGTATCTTTGCACCGTCCCTGTTCCTCGGATGTATTGCAGGCTTCGTCTTCGCGCGTGTGTGGAATATTTATGGTATACTCGGCATCCAGGTTTGCGAGAACAATTTCGCCATGCTTGGCATGTGCGGCTTGATGAGCGGCGTCATGCACGCCCCCCTTACCGGAATCTTCCTTATTGCCGAACTGACAGGAGGCTACAACCTGTTCCTCCCGCTTATGATGGTGGCAGTGGGATCATACCTCACTATCAAGCTCTTTGAGCCCCACAGCATCTACGCCATGCGGCTTGCACAGCGCGGACAGCTGCTCACACACCATACAGACCGTAGCATCCTGACACTTATCAGTATCGACAGCGTCATACAGCATTACGACAAGGTGCTGTATCCCGACATGACCCTCGGAGACGTTGCCAGCCAAGTGGCAACCAGCAAGAATCACGTATTCCCCGTGGTCAACCGCCAGTTGCAGCTTGTTGGTGTCGTCTATCTGGACGATATACGTCATCTCGTCTTCCGTCCCGAGCTGTTCGGTCAGTTCCGTGTCTCACAGCTTATGGCACAGCCGGCAGCCCGTCTCGGTACCGAGGACAGCATGGATTCCGTAGTCAAGACCTTCGACAATACACACGCCTGGACACTCCCCGTCGTAGACAATAACGGAATATTCGTAGGCTTTATCCGCAAATCCACCATCCTCACCGTCTATCGCAAGCTCCTTGCCGACTACTCCAACGACTGATTGTTTGGTGTTACAGAACGGTTTTCAGCGTATTCTTGCCGTCACGTATTAAGAAAATGCCGTGTAGGCGGCTGCGGCTTATTGCAGGCACTCGCTTGCCGTCAATGGTGAATACGTCAACTTTCCTACCCGAGTCTGACAGCACAAAACTACCGTCACGCACCTCAATGCTTTCAGGTTTCGCTTCCATAACCCCGATACCGTCAGGAATATCCTTTGCCTCGACATCAGCCAATACCACTGCAAAGCGACACCCGGCATCGGTGGTGTTCGTTCCGTTACCCCAGTTAACCACTATCCAGTTACGGTCTTTCAGCGCCTGATTAACCTGCGACTCGCCGTTCACAACAGTAAACAGACAGTTCATCATACCGCTTGTGTTCAGCTTCCACCCCGTTGCCGGCGATGTGGCGGCAGTTTTCAGCTGCAAGGCAGGTTTCTGTACCACACCGGGTTGCAGATACGACTTGTCAGCACGGTTCACTATGTCGTAGTCGCCGTCGGTGCGCAGTACAAACATCCATTGCGATGACTCTCCCGTAGGGCTCGCCTTGCCCGTAATGCCGGCTCCCGCTCCGGTAGATGTGGCATAGCGCGGACCTCGTTCAGGCGTGTACAGATGATAGTAGAAACACGTGTCGGCACTTGTCAGCGGCATGCGCTTCTCGGCAAGTAGGGCTGAAAGCTGTGCGGCGGCGTCCGGTTGGCTCTGGTACACGTCGGTGGTTTCGTATTGGCTGCCCGCAATGTCGTAAAGCTGCGGTGTTGTCTTGTATCCAGTTTCTATGCCTGTCTGTCCCTGTGTGGCACTTCCGCTGGTCGGTTCGATGTATTTCCACCTCTTCGTACGAAGTCCCAGGCTTCGTGCCTGCGACATTTCTATTACGTACTCCCTGTTATCTTCGTCCTCGCCAATCCAAGTGCCCACATGGCTCTGACTGTCGTATGCAGAGCCAAGCGGAATCTCCGCACCCACAATCTCGGCAAAGGTCGCAAGGTTGTCGATGTGCGAAATCAGGGCACCCGATGTTTTGCCCTCCTTGATTCTTGCCGGCCAGTGCACTATGAACGGAACAGCCGTTCCCGCCTCGAAGGCACTGTACTTGCCGCCACGCCAGGGACCCGAAGGCTTGTGCGTGCCGACTTTCGTCTTCGCCTCGTCCTGATACCCGTCATCCAGCACAGGGCCGTTGTCACTCGTAATGACAAGCAAGGTGTTGTCAGCTATGCCCAGATTCTCCAGCGCCTCGTAAATCTTTCCTACGGTATAGTCGAACTGCACGATCACGTCACCGCGCAAGCCCATCGCATTCTTGTTCCTGAAGCGGTCATGAGGATAGCGCGGCACATGTATGTCGTTCGTGCACAGGTACATGAAAAACGGGTTGCCCCTGTTGTCCTCGATGAATTTTACCGAATGTGCGATAATCGAATCCGCAATGTTCTCATCCACCCACAGAGCCTTTCCGCCGCCCTTCATATATCCGATACGGCTGATTCCGTTCACGATACTCTGGTTGTGGCCGTGACTGGGCTTCAGCTTAGTCAGCAGCTCGGGGTTGCTTGCACCTGTAGGTTCTCCGTCGAAGTTACTCGTGTACGACACATATACCGGTGCCTCGGGGTCGTGGTTTGCAACCCTTCCGTTCTCGATAAAGACGCAAGGCACACGGTCAGACGTGGCAGCCATTATATAATGATAGTCGAACCCCAGGTCCTTAGGGCTTGCATCCAGCTCCCCGTTCCAATCCTGCTGCGCAGTTTCCAATCCAAGCCCCAAGTGCCATTTGCCTATGGCAGCTGTTTTGTAGCCGGCACTCTGGAACATGTCCGCCATAGTATACTGGTGAGGACGTATTATCATCCCCGCATTACCCGCGGCGATGTCCGTTCCAGGGCGACGGAAACAATATTCGCCCGTCAGCAGCGAATAGCGCGATGGCGTGCTGGTCGAAGCAACGGCATGACAGTCGGTAAAACGTATTCCGTGTGCAGCCAGGTTGTCCACGTTTGGAGTCTCCACACGCGTGGCACCGTAGCACGACAAGTCACCGTAGCCAAGATCGTCCGCAATAAGCATTATTACGTTCGGACGCTCTGCCGACTGTGCCAGCGCACTGGCACAAACGCCCAGACAAGGCAGGAACATCAACTGGTTCTTCATAGTATGTCAATTATGTGCTTTCAAGGTAAAATCCGCAACAAAAATAGATAAAATTTTTCATTATCATCCAACTCCGCCCCATTTTTTTATACCACGAAAAAGCCGCACAACACCTGTCCCTGTGTGTGCGGCCGACCTTCCCGCTATGTCAAACCATCAGATTTGCGAGGAATGGTCAATTCTGTTATTTGATTTCGATGCTATGACATTCCGGAACCTTCTCCTGCGGAGCCATTTTAGGTATGTCGATGTTCAGCACACCGTCCGTCATGCGGGCAGAAATCTTGTTGCGCTCAACATTGTCCGGCAACATCAGACGCTGTTCAAACTTGCTGTAGCTGAACTCACGGCGGATATACTTCTTGTCCTTGTTTTCGTCCTTGTTGTCCAGCTTCTTCTCCATTGATATTACAATGTCGTCACCGGCAAGTGATATCTTGAAGTCCTCCTTAGTCATACCGGGAGCAGCAATCTCGACCTGATAGCCCTTCTCGTCCTCGGATACATTTATTGCAGGCGAAGTGCTGTGGAACTGCGGCATCAGGAAACTGTCGTTAAAGAAATCATTGAACAATGACGGGAAGAACCCGTGATTCTTGTTGGTTGAATAGATTGATGGTAACATAGTTGTGTCCTCCAATTATTTGTTTAACTTATTTTCGTTTTATATCTGTAAGTCTTTCGGCTTACACCCATCATCCCGCAATCAACGTACCCGATTGGCCACCAAAGACATTCTGTCAGCCAATTTAAACTGCGTTAAACATTGCATACCCCATTTAAACTTCATTAAACATTCCCTGGCAGAAACCCCGACAAAGTGTCTTTGTATTTAGAAAAAATATTATCTTTGCATACCAATACAATATTATTATATAATGACATACAAGGTTAGGTGCCTCTTTCTGCTCCTATTTCTCATAACCTGCATATCGTCGGCATTTGCACAGCAGCGGCTCAAGTTCCGCGTTATTGACTTCAGCTACGACGCCTTTGACCAGACAGCACGCAACGAACGCTTCAAGAAGATAGACGGCAGCGGCTCGCCATACGCCATAGTAAAGGTATGCAGCGACAATTCCGATGATGACCTGCGCGACTACCGCTTCAACTTCGGCAATATGAACCACATAGTCGAAGACCACGACGGCGAACTATGGCTATACGTGCAGAAGAACGCCAAGATGGTCACCATCAGCCGCAGCGGTTATGCCACACTCCACCATTACGACCTGAATACAACCATCGAAAGCGGCAAGACCTACCGTCTGAAGCTCAGCGCCCAAGGCCCCGTCATATATACCCAGATGGTAATGTTCACCATTACACCAGCCGACTCAAAGGCAATGGTAACAGTAACAAAAGAAGGCGGAGAACAAAAACGAGAACCGTTTGGCGTTGTAGATGAAAACGGCAAAGTAGCAAAGAACCTGGAATACGGCACCTACACCTACGAGATTATTGCAGAAAACTACTACTCGTCCGAAGGCCGCTTCACACTCGACAACCAAGACGAGACCCACATAGAAAAAGTAACCCTGCGCACCAATGGCGCAAGAGTCACACTCGATGCAGGCACAAATGCAGACATATACGTAAACGGCAACAAACGCGGCACAAACAAATGGACAGGAGTACTGAAGCCAGGAAACTATACCATAGAATGCCGTCAGGCAAACCACAAGCCATCCCAGCAGACAATCACCATCGAAGAAGGCAAAAACAAGACCATACAACTTACACCACCCACACCCATTACCGGAACCCTGTCCCTCAACTCACACCCGTTAGGAGCAAATATCAAGATAGACGGCACAGACTACGGTACAACCCCACGCAATATACGTGACCTGCTAATAGGAAAGCACAGCATCACTTTATCCATGAACGGCCATGCCACAAAGACCCAGGAATGCACCATACGCGAGAACGAGACGCTATCACTGGAAATGACACTGGACAAATCCAATGAAACAGCTGCAGCACCACAGGCAGAATCTGCCGATGGGGACAAAACCTTTACAGTCAACGGAGTGTCATTTACGATGAAACCAGTTACCGGAGGTACGTTTGTTATGGGAGCTACGGCTGAACAAGGTGGGGATGCAAAGAAAATCGAGAAGCCTATTCATCAAGTAACTCTAAGCGATTACTACATAGGCGAAACAGAAGTAACCCAGGAATTGTGGCTTGCTGTGATGGGTAGCAATCCATTCAAATTCAGAGGTCCCGAATATCCTGCTCAGGACGTCAGTTGGAATGATAGCCAAGAATTTGTACAAAGACTAAGTGTAATGACTGGTCAAAAATTCCGTCTTCCTACTGAGGCAGAATGGGAATATGCGGCCCGTGGGGGCAAAAACAGCAAAGGATATAAATACAGCGGTAGCAATAACATCGAGGATGTGGCATGGTATAATAAGAACAGTGGTCGTCAAATTCATCCTGTGAAAACAAAATCTCCCAACGAGCTGGGTATATATGATATGTCAGGAAATGTATGGGAAATGTGCAACGATTGGGTTGACAGTTACAATGGCAGTACACAGACGAATCCGGCAGGTCCTATAAGTGGTATCACCCGCGTGATTCGTGGCGGTAGTTGGCTCAATGGTGTCAAGAACTGCCGTGTTTCTCACCGCTTCGGCACCGTGACAGGCCATCGCTTTCTTAGCAATGGCTTCCGTCTTGCCCTGGATGACCAGAAATAATCCGTCGATTCTGCACAATAATTAAAATAAAACCTAAAAAACGGCAAATTTCTTGTATTTTTGCCGATTTTTAGTTATCTTTGCAGCGTCAATTCAATATTGCGTATGGTAGGAATCAGTAACAACATCATTTCATTAGCAGAGAACAGAACTCAGTTCTCTGTTGACGACCTATTGCATTCCGTAGCAAAGGGGGTTGAGCGCAATACACTCAGTTGGCATCTAAGTAATCTATGCAAACTGGGCAAGCTTAGACGCATAGGGCGAGGTATCTACTCTTTACAAAACAAGACCACTTTTGTTGTAAAAGCTTCCAAAAGAGTGAAAAGCCTGTATAAGTCACTACACAAGGAGTTTCCCCTTGCTGACTTCTGCATTTATGAGGCGAGTGTTATTACGCCCTTATTACATGATCTCTCCCCTAATACGACTATTTATATTGAGACAAATCGTGATGTTACGGAGAGTGTTTTCAATTATTTGAGCCAGAAATATCAGGGACGTCTATTCCTGACACCAACCAAAGAAATGACCTCTAAATATATCGACCTTTCACAGGAGAACATCATTATTAAGCCATTGATCTCTGAGTCACCCCTGACAGAAGACAATGGAGTCCCCATGCCGACATTAGAGAAGATATTGGTTGACACAAGAACTGATGCAGACTTCTACTACCTGCATGGTTATGAGAATCTGGAGATGCTTAGAACCGCTATCACCCATTATAACGTTAACCAGACCCGTCTGCTAAGATATGCAGACCGTCGTAATGAGAAAGGATCTATACTTAACGACTTGAAAGAAATACAATGATACAAGAAGAATGTTTTGAAAAGGAATGGATTGACAAAGTATGTTCGTCACATAAGTTCAGACACCCCGAACTTGTTGAGAAGGTTATCCGTGCCTTCTCACTACTGGAGATGCTTGTCAAGGAAGGTTGTCCTCTTACCTTCAAGGGCGGAACCAGTCTTCTTTTGATACTCGGTGAAAAGGCCCGCAGGCTCTCTATAGACATAGATGTTTTATGCCCACCAGGAACCGACATTGAAAAGTATCTGCAGAACTGTGAGAAATATGGCTTTACTGATTGTAAGACTATCAGACGTGAGAACAGGAACGGGAATGTGCCCAAGGGTCATTACAAATCATTCTTTGAGGTTGTTTATTCTGACCAGATAGAGGACTCTGTATTACTTGATGTGCTTTTCGAGGACAACCACTATCACCAGATAGAAGAAAAGCCTCTCTTGCATCCATTTATCAAGAATGAAGGTAACGAGACCATCATTCGGGTACCGTCAGTTGCAGATATACTTGGCGATAAACTGACAGCCTTCGCGCCCAATACATGCGGTGTCCCCTATTATAAAGGCACGCACAACTCCACTATCAACGTTGCAAAGCAACTGCACGATATTGGCAGACTGTTTGATGCCGTAGAAGACATCGCCACAACGGCAGAAACATTTAAGTCAATAGCAGTCGTTGAGCTGTCATCATACCGTGGAAAGGGAGATGACCTCAGCATTGTCTATGAAGATATCCGTAATTCAGCAATGGCACTTGCTACACGCGGAAAGGTTGACCCCAATAATGATTTTGAACTGCTTGCAGAGGGAGTTGATAAATTGAAGAGCCATATCTACGTTGGCAGATATACGCTTGATCAGGCCATAACCGATGCAGCAAAAGCAGCCTATTTGGCTACGGTTATCGAATATAGGCAGCATAAAATTGAGAAATACTCAGGCAATGCAAATGAGGCGATGAGTATGAAAATTAGTACCGCCGTTAGCAAAGAACTCACCAAAATACGTCGTGGAAATCCTGAGGCGTATTACTATTGGAGCAAAATCAGTGACATACTACAAGGTGTCACTCAAACGCCTTGTAGTTCAAGCGTAACTCATGGGCATCTCAAGGAAATGTCACGGATAACTCACGGATAACTCTAGGAGAAGTCATGGAGAACTCATGCGGAAATCCGATGGATCTCATGCCCGGGTCATATTGCTGTCCGCTTGTTGTCCGCTTGTTGTTCAGTTGTTGTCCAGTTGTTGTCCAGTGTTTGACTGGACAACAAGCGAACAAGAAGTGTAGATGAACTGTACAAGAGCCAGAGGGGAATATGAGCCCGATATGAGCCGGTTGGGAGTAGTGCATGAGAAGTTTTAGAGTAGTGCGTGACTAGTGCGTGACATATCCATGAATAGTGTGGGAATATCGATGGAATAGTATATTGCTATAATACGAAATAATCCCCGGCTCCAGGGGTGGAACCAGGGATTAAAGTGGTATTAATAATTAAGATAATTTATTCTTCTATGCAGAAAGTATAAACTTTTGCAGACTTCCTATCAGTCATGTTGTTTGTTATTGAAAGGCAATACTCACCAGGATCCAGATCTTTCAGAGGAATCTTTACACTGTCTTTTCCATATTTTTTGTATTTAAAATCCTCCCCGCCCTCAGTTCCATAGGAGGCACCAGTAAATGTTCCTATTTGGCCATTTTGATAACGTCTCTTGGATTTTAAGAGCTCAAAACGGTTTATTGAAAGTGTTTGCAGAGGTGATTTACCTCCTGTATTGATTACAATATAATCCGATTTCTTAACCTTTAGGGAACTGGCGATGCCGTCAACATAACAATAAGATTTTACTTTGCCCGCACCGACAATGAATACACTGGCTCCAGCTTTGGCTTTCATGTAGGCGTTCTCCAAAGGCAATGCAACGCCAAGAGTTGAATCCGTTGCTGCTATGTATGCCTCAAATTCAAACTCAGGTTCCTCGACGGTTTGAGCCTTCAACTGAAAGGCTGTACCAATCAGCATTGCTGCTGCTACAAAAAGAATCTTTTTCATACGTGTTTTATTTTGTTGGTTTTGTTGGTCTTGTTGTGTGAATTTTATATTGTTCCGCTACCTTTACAACGCGAACATTTCTTTGTGCCATAGCAGAATGGACATTTCCCCGAACCTTTACAGTTTACGCACTTTATTGCTGTTCCGTCCGAAGCATATGTAATGCCCTTCCCATTACACCAATTGCAAACACCTGTTCCATGACAATGATATGTACCGCGACATTTGCCGTCGCCTCCGCATGCAGTACATCTGCGTGTGTGAACAGAATGATTGCCCGAAGACGCACTTCCTGAAGCATTGCTGCCAGCTCCGGCAACTGAATTGTTTGTCAGCGTTTGCGAGAAAGAATTGGAATATGTGTTTTGTGAAGCATTTCCTCCGTTTAACGAACTTGCAGCTTGGCTCATACCAGAATGAATAGCGTCTATGATATTGTACACTTTTGCCAAACGTTGATTATGCCTTAGAAGTTTACCCATCTGCTCTGCATCTGCCAAGTCTAGAACAGAATCAGCCTTGATAATCAGATCAGGAGTGGCGTCGTCCAGGAAAAAGACGTATCGCAAATCCTCTTGTGCATTCTTCCAGTTCCTTGTTCTATAATAACAAAGCCCTCTATGATAATATGCCAAAGAAGACGGTTTCTTTTTTATGGCTTCAGATAGTTTGTTGATGGCATCTTTGGGTTCTCCCTTATCCTCTAAATCAAATGCCTCAAGCACTAAATCATCTGTATTTATCTGTTGGGCATTAGCCTTGGTTAAAAGTTCTTGTTGTTTGTAGTAGTCCTTTATGGGGTTCGAGACAGGCATATATGCTGTTTCAAAAGCTAACCTGTCAATAGGAATAGTATTGTTTATACTTTCTGTAAGTGTCTGACTACTAATCTCAAACCTGCCATTACTGACAATAGGAATAGTATCATAGTAACGAGGCACGATAATAATATGGCCTTTGTCATCATATACTCCATACAGACTATCTGCTGTCACCACCATATAGTATGATATTTCTTTTCGCTTTAATCCATCGACCGATTTGAATGCCACAGGAACGACCTCTTTTCCTTCCGAGTTACACATTCCAAAAATCTCTTTGTCAGAATAGTAACTGACACGGAAGGACGGCAATGTTGAAATTATACCTTTTATATAAGGACAATATTGAATCCTACGATATCCTCTGTCAGCCGGGATAATCACATTACCTTTTGCATCAATAGCTTCTGCTACAGAGTCGGCAGTAATGCGCAATGTCCATGTAAAGCCGTCTGATTCCTTTTTCGTTTCGTCATTAGAATAGCAATATATTACAGCGAATGCAAGGAGCAATGACAGAAATGTAATCCGTTTCATAATATCTCATTAAGTTATAAATATGGTTTGTGTGCACCCAAATTTACAATAACTATATGAAAATCCCAAAAAATCTAAATAAAAATATGGTGTTCCACAAAATAATCCCCGGCTCCATAGGTTGGAACCAGGGATTAGTTTTGGAATATATTTTTCCCTCTGGTGGTTGGGTGGGGATTACACTGCGATGTTCAGTTCGCGTTCGTTGACGATGCGGCGGAGGTTGATCAGGGCATAGCGCATGCGGCCAAGGGCTGTGTTGATGCTGACGTCTGTGATGGCTGCTATTTCCTTGAAGCTGAGACCTTCCCAGAAGCGCAGGTGAACAATCTCCTGCTGTGCCTGGGGCAGGGTAGAGACAAGGTTGTACAGTGTCTGGTTGTCGCTAAGGCGCAACAGTTCCCTTTCGAAACCTTCCTCGCTCAGCTGTATGTTGTTGTAGAGCATGTCGTGCTGGCAGTCCTCGCTCAGTTGGGGGGTGTTGCGGTTGGCGCGTGCGCAGTCGATAGTAATGTTATGCGCTATACGCATGAGCCAGGCACAGAACTTGCCTGTCGTGCGGTATTGCCCCGAGCGTATGCTGGTGATAGCCTTGATAAATGTTTCCTGGAATATGTCATTTGCCTGGTCCTCGTTGTGAGCCAAGCGCATGATGTATGCAAAAAGATGTTCCTGGTGACGGGCCAGCAATTCGTCGAAAGCCTGATCTGTTCCACTTGCGTAGAGTTCCACCAGCTGGTGGTCAGACATAGCACTGAGATTACTCATACTAACTGTAAAGTTTGTTTTCTGCGAGTAATGTCTTTTCTATAGGCTTTCTGTTTTTTAGTTGTTGTCGAATTACTGTCTGATTGCGCTTTTATGAGCGAAATCGGTTGCAAATATAGGCCCTTTGGTGGAGAAAAGCAAGAAATTCCGGTATTTTGTTGCAAAAATTTCGGTAATTATCTGGTATTTTGCACAATATTATGGTGTGTGTGCACGTTCTATAGGTGTTTAACAACAATGGAACTACCATTTAACAATCCTGAAACTACCATTTAACCACTTTAGCCTATGGCATTACCACTACCCCAGAATCTTCCTACCGTTCGTCCACAAGTTATCGAGGCCCTGCGCAAGTTTGCGCGTGAGTACAGGCCTGCCGTATAAAATATTTAAGGTAAGAGCTTCTAAATTTTCCAGCCGTCAATATTCGTGCCGCGCAGGAAATCCGCAGCAGACATACGTTTTTTTCCTGATAGCTGCAATTGTGTAATTTCCAGCGTACCTTCCGGCAAGTGTACCAGCAAGCGGCCGTTGTCGTTGGCCATAACCGCTGTGCTGTCGGCATTCTGCTTTGTGTCAATCACCTTTGTCGCCAGTACCTTGATGGTCGTCTCGCGTCCGTCAGGCAGCGTTACGTTTGTCCATGCACCGGGATAGGGACTCAATCCGCGCACGAAATTATGGGCCGTCTGTGCCGTGTGGCTGTTCCACTGTATCTGGCACGTCTCACGGAATATCTTGGGTGCAGGCCGCAGCGGCTGCGCAGTTTCCATTTCCTCCTGCGGAATGGGATGCACCTTGCCTTCGCAGATATTGCGCACCGTTTCACACACCAAGTCGGCACCCAGCATCATCAGCCTGTCATGCACGTCCTCGACATTGTCGTCTGGTCCTATAGGCACTGACTCCTGCTGTATAACACGTCCTGTGTCGATGTCGTGATCCAGGAAGAAAGTCGTTATGCCAGTCTTTGTGTCACCGTTGATTATCGCCCAGTTGATAGGCGCAGCGCCACGGTACTGAGGCAGAAGGGCAGCGTGCAGGTTGAACGTCCCCAGACGGGGCATGTTCCATACAACCTCGGGCAGCATACGGAATGCCACTACAATCTGCAGGTCAGCCTGCAGGGAGCGCAGCTCCGCCAGGAAATCCTCGTCCTTCAGCTTTTCGGGTTGCAGAACCTTGATATTATGCCGCAGGGCACATTTCTTCACAGGCGAAGCCTGCAACTGGTTCTGATGCCGCCCCACAGGCTTGTCGGGCATTGTGATAACACCCACTATGTTATATCCTGCATCTATCAGCTTCTCCAGAGTGGGAACTGCAAAATCAGGAGTTCCCATATATACGATTCTCAAATCCTTTTTGTCCATCTCGGTCGTTATTTGCGTACAAAGTTACGGAAAGTCGAGGGCAGAGCAAAATAAATTCAGTTATTTTTTGCTGAGAATGGGGCAAACCTAAAATAGGAAATCAAACTGTCTGTTGTAAGGGTACGAAAAAATAATTGAGACTGCGTATTTATCTTTGGCAAAAACTTATCTGTTTTAACAGTTTATGCCCGATTGTTATGCAATGACAACTTTTTGATTTGAAGAATTTCAAATAGAAGTAAGTGAAGAAAGAGCATACAGAGGGATAATTTTTACGAGGTTATCATTATGGATATAGGACGAACCATTTTCGAGCGAAGTGCGGATGCCAAAGACAGAAGAATGCTTGGACATGAAATTGTACAGGCTCTGCATTTTGCCTTGCGTGCCCGCTTTCACTTCTATGGGAATTATATGTCCATCGATAACGGTGAGATAGTCGATTTCACCACTCGTTCCCTTGTCTGTATTCTGCCAGTAGAACATTTCTGGCTTGACAAAATAGTCGTGGGTTTTCAGCAATTCCAGACCAGCAAACATCTCAGAGGCAGCACCCTTATTCACAAAGTCAACGTCAGAGGCCTGCAGAATGTCATTGGCAGGCAACGAGAGCATTGTCTGCATCAGCCCCAAATCGAGGAAGAGATATTTGATATACTTTTCGTTCTCCTCTGCACCAAGTGGAACTCCATTGGCAGCTGTGTGTTTGACCGGCGTGATCAGTCCTGCCAGCGTCAAAAGGTGAAGACAAAGTTTGATTGTTGCAGCAGGTTCCTCACGGCTGGCCTGGGCAAAGACAAACTTCTTTCCAGCCTGAAGGGCAACAGAGCGCAAAACCTGTCGTAAAAGATCGGGCGACACTCGCTTTTTGTATTTGGAGAAATCTTGCTGATAGGTATCAAGGATGTCGTTATGCACTCGGCTACATGCAAGGAAACTCTGCTCGCTAATCCATGTGCTGACGGCTTCTGGCATACCACCCACCAAGTAGAAAGTTCGCAAAAGATCTTTGAGCTTGTCATGAATAGGTTCAGGCAATGGTTGAGATTCTTTGACTGCTTGCGTCTTGAATTCAATCAGTTCGTTGAGTCCCTGAGCCGACAGGAAATCATCAAAAGAGAAAGGAAACAGATAGAACGAACGAATTCTCCCTACGGCAAACGATGGCAATTCCTCGAGAGCAAACTCCAACAGAGAACCAGCTGCGATGACGTGCAAGTCAGGATAGTCCTCACGAAAATAGCGCAGCGCCTTGATGGCGTTCTGGCACTCCTGTATCTCATCAATGAAGAGCAGGGTCTCGCCTGGAATAATGGGTATGCCCAGCGTGACACTCAGCAGTTGGCAAGTACGTTTAACATTGATTTTTTCAGTAAAATACTGATGGAGATCAGGTCGTTTCTCAAGATTTACCTCTACGAAATGCTTAAAGGCCTTTCCCAGTTGCCTGACAGCAGTCGATTTGCCCACCTGACGTGCTCCACGAATCAGCAACGGCTTATGATTAGCGGCCTTGCTCCACACTTCCAATTGGTAATCTATGTTTCTTTTGTAATATGCCATAATATAGAGGTCTTGGAGTTGGTCGCAAAGATACATAATAATAAAAGAAAGACCAAAAAACAATTGGTTTTTAATAAAAGAAAGACCAAAAAAGGTTGTATTTTTAATAAAATATAGAGCAAAAAAGGGCTCACTAGTAAATTTCCCCTTACGGGGGGAGAAAAATGTGAAATCTTTATTCGCTTTTAGAAAATTATTGTAATTTTGCAGAATAATATGACCGATATTAAAAGATTTTTACCTTCTTTGTTGATGTTTATAATGGCCTGCTGCAATGCTATAATGGCGCAGGATGCAGACATTATAGAAAACTTGCTGTTTACTCCTGGAAACTCCTGTTTGGTTTCTTTTCCTGCCGGAACACGACTGACACTTTATGACTATCCACGTGTCGGCGTTGATTTGGGTAGCACAGGTATTGATATCAGCGACGTTAAGACAATTGGAGTCGTCTTTTCAGAAGATCTTGTAAGTGATATGATTTCGTTCTGTTACATGACACAGCCTGATGGCACTGACGGCCAAGTTTCTACATGGCCGAAATTCACTCCAGGCTCTAACGAGTATACTTATACCTTAAAAGCAGCAGAGAAAACAGAGGGTACTAAAATCTATAAATTTGGTATCTATTATCGGAATAAAACAAACTCGGCAGACCCTACCGTGGCCAATCTTGCGATTGAAAAGTTGTATATCATTGATAATAACGATGTAAGGACGGATTATAATGCATTCAAGACATTTTCGACATATGGCGTTATCGTGCATCAACAATCTGCAGAGGTAACATTTAACTCCAGATATGCAGAGTTTAATATTGTTGATGAAGAAGGACGTCCATTGTCCTATAAGACGACAGACGGTGAAACCAATACCTACAAGTTTATCTTTGCAGAGGATTTATACGACAAGATTCATTTCCGTCTCAGAACCGGAGGTGGTAAAGATGTACCAGCCTTTACAATCCATCCGAGTACTGCAGACGTTACCGTTAATGATAATACACTGAAACTCCAGTATGATAGTGAAAAAGACGAGTATTGGGTTGAAAAGGAGGTTACAACAGCTGATTTGACAAAAGGAAATGCCGTAAGAGTTTATGTCTCTTGTACGGGTGAGAAAAATCTTGTTGACCCTTCAGCAGAAAAGGACACTCCAAACTACAATAAATATACAGCCCCTTGGTCTTGTACTATCAAGTCCATTACCCGTAGGGGGCGTGAGGGCGTCACCATCAATAACATTATTAATGATGAAGGATGGACAACCTACTGCAACACCAAACGTCTGGAGTATTCGCGCAAAGATGATATGGACGCCTACATCGTGACGGCAAGAAACGCTTCGAACGGTGCGTTGACATTGCAAAAAGTCAGCATCGTACCGGGAAATTCTGATGGAGAAGGAGTCACTACTCCTGTCATCTTGAAGATACCAAAGATGAATGGTGTGTCCTCAGTCACTTTTGGTATACCATCTACTACGCTGGCTGCCGACGATGTTTCAGCAAACATGTTGCATGCATCTACAGGAGATGGCTTTACCGTTACTGCTGACGGTAATACCTACTATGCTCTGGCAAACAAAAAGTATGGCGTTGGGTTCTACAAGGTAAGGACAGGTGTCACCATCCCCAAGGGCAGGGCGTATCTGATAGTCAATAATAATCAGGAATTGTCTGCTCGTGAGTTCTGGAGCTTCGATGAAAGTGGCAGTGAGTCTACAGATATTACAAGTATAGTGACTGAAATGCCAACAGAAGGTGAGTCGGCCGTCTACGACCTGATGGGACGTAGCGTACAGAAGACGCAGCGTGGACATCTCTACATCAGAAACGGCAGAAAATTCATTGCCAAGTGAGAATGACGTTAAAAGGATTAAACGATGAACAAGAATAAGAAAGAATATCTGAAGCCGAGCGTTCTTGTGGTTCTTTTAAAGTCGCAGGGCAATTTGCTCTCCGGTACGATCTATACCTACCCCGAGGCTGACGATCCTACAACACCGGAAGTCGAAGAAGAGGATGAGGAAATCGAAATCTATGATCCTTGGGAGATTCTGTAACCTTGCCGGCGTTTATGGAGAAATTACTGAGTGATGAGCAGTTGGTGCAGCTGCGTAGGATGATAGATGATGCCACTCGTGTGGTGTGCGTGTGTCATGTCAATCCCGACGGTGATGCATTGGGCAGCACATTGGCTGTATGGCACTGGATGCGTTCGCTGGGAAAGGAATGCAGCGTGGTTGTGCCTAACAGTTTTCCTGATTTTCTTGCCTGGATGCCGGGTGCGTCGGAGATTGTCCGCTATGACAAGCATAAGGAGGAGGCGGAGCAGTTGATGGCCGCGGCTGACCTGATGTGGGTGTGCGACATGAACGGTGCGAATCGTGTACTGGAAATGGAGGGCGCCTTGGCGGGCAGTCCTGCACGCAAGGTGATGGTAGACCATCATCTGGAGCCTGAAGGCTTCTGTGATATGGTGATATCGGAACCGCGGATGTGTGCGACGTGCGAGATTCTGTGTCATATTCTGTATCAGGCGGGCGTGCTGCAGAATGCAGGGCTGGACATGGCTGTGTGTCTGTATACCGGGCTGATGACGGATACTGGTGCGTTTACCTACAACAGCAGCCGTCCCGTGATATTCGAATGTGTCGCTCACCTGCTGGAGCGCGGTGTGGACAAGGACCGTATATACCGTAATGTTATGTGGACGGCGACTCCTGCGCGTATGCGTCTGATGGGGTATATGCTGTATGTCAAGATGGAGGTGCAGAAGGAGCTGCATACTTCGCTTATGACACTGACGAATGCCGAACGCCGTATGCTGGGTGTGAAGAACGGTGATACCGAGGGTATAGTCAATCTTCCGCTGCAGATAGGCGGTATGCGATTGTCGGCTTTGCTGAGCGAGGATACGGAGCATAGGAATGTGGTGCGTATATCGTTGCGCAGCGTGGATGACTTTCCGTGTAACGAGATGAGTGCGCGTTTCTTTAACGGCGGCGGTCACATGAATGCTGCAGGGGGCAGGTTGGAGTGCTCGATGGAGGAGGCTGTGAAGCGTTTCCGCGAGGCAGTGAAGTTCTACGAGGCAGTTCTGAAATAGAAAGATAAGGGTGCGATAATGTGCCTTATTTAAATATAAAGTTGTATATTTGCGCCCAAAAGGGATAAAAAACGGATGAAGAGATATATTGTTCTGTGCCTTACGATGGTTGTCACGGCGGTTGCCGTGGTGTCTTGCGGTCAGTCGGATACATCTTATGCCGAGCAGAAGAAACGCGAGTCGAAGGCAATAGATAGTTTCCTGAAGCGCGATGTGGCGCTTGTGCACGACGGTGATACGTTGCTGTACATTGGCAAGATAAATCCTATCAGCGAGGAGGAATTCGTGAATCAGGACAGCACAACCGACCTGGAGCGCAATGAGTATGTGCGTTTCGACCGCACCGGCGTCTATATGCAGATTGTCCGCAAGGGTACTGGCAGCTACATAGGACGTAACGAGAGCCGTCAGGTAAGCGCGCGTTTCTGGGAGTACAATATTCTGGGCGATTCGTTGCAGTTGAGCAATGTGAACGGTGTCTACATTGCCAATCCCGAGGTGATGAACATAAGCAATAACTATGGTACGTTCAGCGGCAGTTATGACACGTCGTCGTCCACTGGCTCGCTGATTTACAATACGTATGGCAGCAGCAGCGTGATTGCCGGTTGGCTGGCAGCAATGCCGTATCTGCGCCTGGGACGTCAGAACAGCGAGGAGGGTGTTGCCAAGGTGCGTCTGATTGTTCCGCATAGTCAGGGACAGATTCATGCCACAACGAATGTGTACCCCTGTTTCTACGAACTGGTATTGACGGGAGTAAGATGATATACATACATGTTCCATTCTGCAAGTCGCGGTGTTATTACTGCGACTTTTTTTCGTCCGTCAGGGCGGATCTGACTGAGTCCTACGTGGACGCCTTGTGTGCGGAAGCCGAGAGCAGACGTGACGAGATGGAACGTGCATGTGCAGATACCGTATATCTGGGCGGCGGTACGCCGTCGCAGCTGACAGGTGTCCAGTTGCGTCGGATATTCGATGCCTTGCCTGAGGTTCCTGAGGGTGCAGAGGTGACTATAGAGGTCAATCCCGACGATGTTACGGATGAATTAGTGTCAGGCTTGCAGGGAACTCCGGTGAACCGTGTGTCAATGGGCGTGCAGTCGCTGGACGATGACGTTCTGGTGAAGATAAACCGCAGACACAGGTCGGCTGATGCAGTCAGGGCGGTGAATATGCTGCGTGAGGCGGGATACGTAAACCTGAGCCTGGACCTGATGTATGGCCTGCCTGGTCAGACGATGGAAAAGTGGCAGCGGGACGTGGACGGCGTGCTGGCGCTGGACGTGCCGCATCTGAGTGCCTATTCCCTGCAGTGGGAGGAGGGAACGGTGCTGACACGTATGCGTGACAGGGGAGAGGTGCAGGAGGCGGACGAGGAGACGTCGCTGGCAATGTACAGGTATCTGGTGGACAGTACGCGCAAATGCGGAATGGAGCATTATGAGATAAGCAACTTCTGCAAGCCGGGTATGTATTCGCGTCACAACAGCGGTTACTGGAGGGAGGAGCCCTATGTGGGGCTGGGGCCTGGTGCGCACAGTTATGACGGTCATCGTGTACGTCGCAGCAACAACACCTGTCTGGAGGATTATTGTGCCGGCCGGGTGATGTATGCCGAGGAGCATCTGACGGACGATGAGCTGTATGACGAGATGATTATGAAGCGCTTGCGCACGAGTGCCGGTATATGTGTTGATGAGGTGCCTGCAGAGCATGTGGAATATATGCTGAAAATGGCTGAAAGGCATATCCGGTCGGGCAGGATGGTGCTTGAGGACGGTCGTTTGCGCCTAAGCAGCGAGGGTATTTTCGTGTCAAACGACATTATGTCGGACTTGATGTTGTAAAACATAATTCCGTGTAGTATGGATATCGGGTATTTTGTGTATTTTTATACCCGATTTTGAGCTTGAATTGACACAAAATACAATAAAATACATATACTATGAAAGTTTATCAGACACAGGAAATCAAGAACATTGCCCTGTTGGGTAATGATGGCAGTGGTAAGACAACCTTGACCGAGAGCCTGCTCTACGAGGCAGGCCTGATTAACCGTCGCGGCCGTATTACGCAGCATAACACGGTAAGTGACTACTTCCCCGTAGAGCAGGAGTATGGATACAGTGTGTTCAGCACGGTATTCCATGTTGAGTGGAACAACAAGAAACTGAATATCATCGACTGTCCGGGCAGTGACGACTTTGTGGGCGCGGCGCTGACGGCAATGAATGTGAGCGATACTACAATCCTTCTGCTGAAGGGTGCAAACGGTGTCGAGGTGGGTACGCAGAACCATTTCCGCTACACCGAGAAACTGGGCAAGCCTGTTATATTCCTGGTAAACCAGCTGGATGACGAGAATACTGATTTTGACCGTATTCTGGAGCAGTTGACTGAGATTTACGGCAGCAAGGTTGTGCCTATCCAGTATCCTATCGAGTGTGGTCCTAACTTCAACAGCCTGATTGACGTGCTTCTGATGAAGAAGTATTCGTGGGGTCCCGAGGGCGGTGCTCCTACTATCGAGGATATTCCTGCTGACCAGATGGAGAAGGCCATGGAGATGCACAAGGCGTTGGTCGAGGCTGCTGCCGAGCATGACGAGGCTCTGATGGAGAAGTTCTTCGAGAGCGAGACTCTGACCGAGGACGAGATGCGCGAGGGTATCCGCAAGGGTCTGGCCAGTCGTGGTATGTTCCCTGTCTTCTGCGTATGTGCAGGCAAGGATATGGGCGTTCGCCGTCTGATGGAGTTCTTGGGTAACGTGGTTCCTTTCGTAGATCAGATGCCTCAGGTTCACAATACCCGCGGCGAGGTTGTTAATCCCGATCCGTCAGCTCCGACAAGCCTGTATTTCTTCAAGACTGCCGTTGAGCCTCATATCGGTGAGGTGCAGTACTTCAAGGTAATGAGCGGTACGGTGCATGAGGGTGATGATTTCACAAATGCCGACCGTGGCAGCAAGGAGCGTATTGCCCAGCTGTTTGTCTGCGCAGGTGCCCAGCGTATCAAGGTGGAGCAGCTGGTGGCAGGCGATATCGGTTGTACGGTCAAGCTGAAGGACGTGAAGACTGGAAATACGCTGAATGACAAGAACTGCGAGAACCGCTTCAATTTCATCAAATACCCGAATCCCAAGTACAGCCGTGCGGTGCGTGCCGTGAACGAGCAGGAGACGGAGAAGATGATGAATGCCCTGCAGAAGATGCGCGAGGAGGATCCGACATGGGTTATCGAGCAGTCCAAGGAGCTGAGGCAGATACTGGTTCATGGTCAGGGTGAGTTCCACCTGCGTACACTCAAGTGGCGTATGGAGAACAACGAGAAGATACAGATTGTATTCGACGAGCCCAAGATTCCGTATCGCGAGACTATTACAAAGGCTGCCCGTGCCGACTATCGTCACAAGAAACAGTCGGGCGGTGCCGGTCAGTTCGGTGAGGTACACCTCATTGTGGAGCCTTACACCGAGGGTATGCCCGACCCAACACTCTACAAGTTCGGCGGTCAGGAGTATCGCATGAACATCAAGAGCAAGGAAGAAATCGACCTCGAATGGGGCGGCAAGCTCGTGTTCATCAACAGCGTCGTTGGCGGTGCCATTGACCTTCGCTTCATGCCCGCCATTCTCAAGGGTATCATGCAGCGCATGGAGCAGGGTCCTCTGACTGGCTCCTAC
>JAFZVW010000014.1 GCA_017617635.1 Bacteroidaceae bacterium
CAAAGTAACCTCTGGTCAGACCCAATATCCTTTTTCTCTTAGCACGTGATGCTACGTGATTTACTGATCTTGGCATTTTCTTGTCTTTTTAGGGGTTAATGATTAGCGCATGCACAGCAGGTCGCGAACCTGCTTCATGTTCTCTGTTACTACAATCGCACTGTGATCAAGATTGCGCTTCTGCTTCTTGGTCTTCTTTGTCAGGATGTGGCTATGGTAAGCATGATGACGCTTAACCTTGCCAGAACCGGTGAGAGTAAATCTCTTCTTTGCACCGGAGTTGGTCTTAACTTTTGGCATTTTGTTAAATAATTAAATTGTTATTAATAAACGTGGCCGAGCAACCAAAAAGCATCGGCGCACTTTTTTTCTGTTTATACTTAATCGTCCCAGTCCTCGCCTTCAACCTTAGGACCTGTATATTCCTTCTTGGCCTTTTGCTGTGGCTGTTTTTTCTGTGCAGCTGACTGCATCCTGGTGTTTTCCTCTTCCAACTCCAGGGCGGTCTTCAGGACCTTGTTCTGAGTCTTCTTGGGAGCGATGTACATAGTCATACGCTTTCCGTCCAGGGTAGGCATGCTCTCAACTTTGCCGTAATCCTCCAGATCCTGTGCAAATCTCAGCAACAGAACCTCGCCCTGCTCCTTGAACAGGATAGAACGTCCCTTGAAGAATACGTAAGCCTTGACCTTGTCACCTTCAGACAGGAAACCCTTGGCATGTTTCAGTTTGAATTCATAGTCATGGTCATCTGTCTGAGGTCCGAACCTGATTTCCTTCACCTCGACCTTGACCTGCTTAGCCTTAACCTCCTTCGCATGTTTTTTCTGCTGGTAGATGAACTTCGTGAATTCAATCAACCGGCATACAGGCGGCTCGGCATTAGGACTGATCTCAACCAGATCAACACCCATGTCGTCTGCCATCTGCAAAGCCTTGTTTATCGATACCACCTGACTTTCAATTCCGTCGCCCACAATTCTTACCTGCGGAACGCGAATCTGGGTATTAACACGATACGTAACTTTCAGTTTGTTGTCTTTCTTCATTTAGGAGATTTAGGATTTCGCGTGCAAAATTATAAATTTTCTGTCATATTACGCACTTCTTCGTTGATTTTCTTTGCAAAATCCTCGAATTTCATACAGCCCTGCTCGCCACCGCCAGTTGCACGGAACGAAACAATACCCTCTTCCTGTTCCTTCTCACCGACAATCAGCAAGTACGGAATGTGCTTCATCTCGTTGTCACGAATCTTGCGGCCTATCTTCTCGGCACGCTCGTCAATGTACGAACGAACGCCCTCGGCAGACATATAGTCGCGTACCTTCTCGGCATACTCCTGATACTTCTCGGAAACAGGCAGAATGGCAACCTGCTCAGGTGTCAGCCACAATGGGAAGCGTCCTGCAGTATGCTCAATCAGTACGGCCACGAAACGCTCCATCGAACCGAACGGTGCACGATGAATCATTACCGGACGATGCTTAAGACCGTCCTCGCCGACATACTCCAACTGGAAGCGCTGAGGCAGCTGATAGTCAACCTGGATAGTACCCAGCTGCCAGCGGCGACCTATTGCATCCCTTACCATGAAGTCCAGTTTGGGACCATAGAATGCAGCCTCGCCAATTTCCTTTCTTGCCTTCATGCCCTTTTCCTCGCAAGCCTCGATAATGGCATTCTCGGCACTTGCCCAATCCTCGTCGCTACCGATGTACTTCTCGGTATTCTTCGGGTCACGCAGGGAAATCTGTACCTCGACGTTCTCGTCGCTGAAATTGAATGTCTTGAACACCTTCTGTATGATATCCATTACATTGCAGAATTCCGTTTTAACCTGCGAAGGCATACAGAACAGGTGAGCGTCATCCTGAGTAAAGCAGCGGACACGTGTAAGGCCGTGCAGCTCACCGCTCTGCTCATAACGGTATACAGTACCGAACTCGGCACAGCGGAAAGGCAGTTCCTTGTACGAACGTGGACGGTTTGCAAATATCTCGCAATGGTGAGGACAGTTCATTGGTTTCAGCAGGTATTCCTCTCCTTCCTCAGGTGTCTGGATGGGCTGGAAGCTGTCCTTGCCATAGTGATCCCAGTGACCGGATGTCTGATACAGGTTTTTGCCACCGATGTTAGGCGTGATAACCTCCTGGTAGCCATACTGCTTCTGAATCTTGCGCAGCATTTCCTGCAGACGCAGACGCAGGTCGGTACCCTTTGGTAACCATATAGGCAGACCCTTGCCGACACGTTCGCTGAACATGAACAATTCCATCTCTTTTCCAATCTTGCGATGGTCGCGTTTCTTGGCCTCCTCCAGCATTGTCAGATACTCTGTCAGCATCTTCTGCTTCGGATACGAAATGCCATACAGGCGCTGCATCTGTGGCTTTGTAGCATCGCCGCGCCAGAATGCGCCAGCAACACTCATCAGCTTTATGGCCTTGATTATGCCGGTACGCATGATGTGGGGACCTTTACACAGGTCAGTAAAATTACCCTGAGTATAGGTTGTTATCGAACCATCCTCCAGATCCTGCTCAATATGCTCGCACTTGAAGACTTGACCGGCAGCCTTGAACTCAGCGATACAGTCAGCCTTGCCAACCTCCTTGCGCACCACGTCCTCGTTCTTTCGGGCCAACTCCAGCATCTTGTCTTCGATTTGCTTGAAGTCTCCCTCCTTGATCTGTCCGCCGTCAGGCAACAGTACGTCATAGAAGAAACCGTTCTCTATGGCAGGACCGAAACCGAACTGAATGCCTGGATACAACTCCTGCAAGGCTTCAGCCAGCAAGTGGGCACTTGTATGCCAGAAAGCATGCTTGCCTTCCTCGTCATCAAACTTGAATAACTTTATCTCAGCATCCTCGTTTATAGGACGGTTCAGTTCTGTAGTTTCACCATTCACGGCACAGGCAATAACATCCTGAGCCAGGCGACTGCTGATGCTCTCGGCAATCTGCAAACCAGTAACTCCACTTTCGTATTCACGTACAGAGCCGTCGGGGAAAGTAATCTTTATCATATCTTCGGATATATTTTTTTAGTCAAATTCGCTCGCAAAGATACAATTATTATTTCACATATACGCGTACACGCAAAATGAACCATGCCTTAAATGCAGAAAAACGAAGAAAAATCACAAAAAATAGACCAAACACTTGCACAATTCAAAATATTGCTATACATTTGCACCGCATTTGAAAGGAAGGATGGGTGAGTGGCTGAAACCACCAGTTTGCTAAACTGACGTACGGGTTACCGTACCGGGGGTTCGAATCCCCCTCCTTCCGCTTTTGGCGCTTTCGTCTAGCGGCTAGGACACATGCCTCTCACGCATGGAACACGGGTTCGATTCCCGTAGGCGCTACAAAGAACATTGTTCATCATACATAGCCCATCGTACATCGTACATCGTTCATTGTACATAATCTGGCGCTTTCGTCTAGCGGCTAGGACACATGCCTCTCACGCATGGAACACGGGTTCGATTCCCGTAGGCGCTACTTCCACTTGTCTTTATATTTTGTGTTTTTCTGCCATATATAGGTCAGAAAGTTAGTTTATGTGACAAA
>JAFZVW010000015.1 GCA_017617635.1 Bacteroidaceae bacterium
ACCCGTAAGCAGATCAAGGAGAACTGGCGTCTGGGTTGTCAGTGCAAGGTGAAGGGTGACCTTCAGGTTAAGATTGACGACTCGGTAATGGGCGTTAAGGAATGGGAGTGCACTGTTATCGGTAACAAGAACGTGGCAACCTTCATCAAGGAGTACAAGGTGGCCCTGCCTGCTGGCGAGCACATGGACTTTGAGCCCGGTTCTTATGCACAGATCAAGATTCCTGCATTCGACTGCATCGACTATGCAAAGTACGACCGTGATCTTATCGGTGAAACCTACCTGCCCGCATGGGAAAAGTTCGGGCTCTTTGACCTGAAGTGTACCAACCCGTCGGATACAATCCGTGCATACTCTATGGCCAACTATCCTGACGAGGGTGACATTATCACACTGAATGTGCGTATTGCCACTCCTCCGTTCAAACCAAAGGACCAGGGTCCGGGTTTCATGGATGTCAATCCGGGTATTGCATCTTCATACATTTTCAACCTCAAGCCAGGCGACAAGGTTATAATGTCAGGACCTTATGGTGAGTTCCGTCCAGTATACGGTTCAGGTCGCGAGATGATATGGGTAGGCGGTGGTGCCGGTATGGCTCCTCTGCGTGCACAGATTATGCACATGCTCAAGGGTCATGGCGTGAAGGACGAGGACCGCAAGCGCCCCATGCACTACTTCTATGGTGCTCGTGCTTTGGAAGAGATTCCGTTCCTGGACGACTTCCTGCAGTTGGAGAAAGACTTCCCCAACTTCCATTTCCACTTGGCTCTGGACCGTCCCGATCCCAAGGCTGACGAGGCAGGAATCAAGTATACGCCTGGCTTCGTAGCACCGGTAATGGGTGACACATACCTCAAGCAGCACGAGGCACCAGAGGATTGTGAGTACTACCTGTGCGGACCTCCAATGATGGCTAAGACCGTGCTTGATCTCTTACACTCTCTCGGTGTAGAGGACGACATGATTCGCTTCGATAACTTTGGAGGTTAACGGGCAATTCAAAACTTGTGTTACAATACAACAGAATAAAGGCATCTCCCTGTTGGGAGGTGTCTTTTTATATATCATATTTCGGCCGTATGTTATGTTATTATCACACAAAAAAACTTAATCATATGTAATAAGATGTAGTATTTGATAATTTATTGTTAATTTTGTAAACGAGGAAGTATTGTATAATGGTGAGCTTTACACTGAATAGCGTGCTGCAGAGTCTGAGGAGCCCCAGACTTTCACGTCTGATGCTTGGCATGGGTGCCTTGCTTTTGGCGATTGAGGGAACATGGTCGGTTCCTGTTCATTCGAGCACAGCATTTGGTGTGTACATAATTCTTCTGCTTGTTTTGTTATGCGTGCAGTTACCAAAGCTACGCTTTAGTGCCGGATGGCCGGCTCATATTGGAATGTTGCTGATTCTTGCCGGCTCTGTCCTTGGTGCTTCGGAACGCATCCCGTGCAGAATGAGATTGTATGTGAATGAAGCGGGCAGTATTGCCTATACCGATGACATGAAGACTGTACAGCTGCCTTTTACCGTTGCACTGGACAAGTTTGAAACGGAGTATTATGCTAATGACAAAATTGCGCCCAAGCAGTTTCGTAGTTATCTGAAGGTAGACGGCAAGGATATGACTATTGAGGTAAATGAGCCTGCAAGCTATATGGGATATTCTATTTTCCAGGACGGTTACGATATGACAGACGGGAAGTACAGTGTGCTGAAGTTTGTCCGTGATCCGTGGCTTCCTGTCATATATATCGGAATGGCCTTGCTTGCCGTAGCTGCTGTTCTGTTGTTATTCGACAGGTGTAACTGGAAGGTGATCTTGCCTGTGGTGATACTGATAGCGATGATGTTCACTATGTTCTCGATAGCAAAAATTGAATTCCAGTGGCTGATGCCTGTATTGCGGTCGTGGTGGTTTGTTCCGCATCTTGGAATTTATATGTTAGCATATTCAGTAGTTGCAGTGGCTGTTATTGTTACATTCTTTAATACGTTGTTGGCAAAACAGTTGATGCGAAGTGCCTCGGGGCTGATAGTCCTGGGTATGCTGATGGGATGTATATGGGCCAGACAGGCATGGGGAGACTACTGGGGATGGGACCCTAAGGAGAACTGGGCTGCAGTGACATGGTTTCTGACGCTGATGTGCCTGCATGTACAGGATGCTACGCGGTGGAAGATTACCATGTATGTGTTGCTGACCTTCGTCGCACTGCAGATAACGTGGTATGGGGTTAATTACCTGCCGTCAGCGGTTAACAGCCTGCATACATATAATAGTTAATAAACGATGAAACGCATAGGACTGCTGTCTGATACACATTCACATTGGGATGAGCGATACGCTAAGTATTTCTGTTCTTGCGATGAGATATGGCACGCAGGTGACATGGGAACGTTGGATATTGCAGACAGGCTTGCAGTTATTGCTCCACTCAGGGCAGTCTACGGCAATATAGATTCGACGGTCATACGCCGCAAGTTCCCTTTGGTACAGCGTTTCATGTGTGAGGAAGTAGATGTACTGATTAAGCACATAGGAGGGTATCCAGGCAGGTATGACCGTAGCGTTGTGCAGTATCTGTATCCTCATAGGGATGAGGACGGACAGTTTGTTCCTGCCCCCAGACTGTTTATCAGCGGGCATTCGCATATACTGAAGGTGATGATGGATGACAAACTGGGATGCCTGCATATAAATCCGGGAGCTGCGGGGCTGTATGGCCAGCAGGCTGTTCGTACACTGGTGCGTTTCTGTATAGTCGGTCCTGATATCAGGGACCTGGAAGTGATAGAATTGTATTAACATATTAACGGGATATAGTTATGAAGAAGTTAGTATTGAGTCTGGTAATGCTTTTTGTCTGCATTTGTGTGGGTATGGCAGATGATGCCATAACATACATTGTTGACAAGACTACAGGTAATCTGTACAATGGCAACGGCAGTGCCAACCAAAGCTGGAACAATAGCTGGAAGAGCACTGCAACGCCTCAACTGGTTTTCGGATGTGCCAAGAACAATATGAACTGGAGTGAGAATACTGTCCAGATGATGACAGGCAGTGCCGGCAGTTCAACGTACACAATTACTGCACCGGCTGATTATGTTATCAGCAGCTATAGTTTTGATATACAGAACAATAATCATACCACAGGTATATCCTTTGTCATGGACGGGAAGACATACACAACTTCTAATGCTGTGCAGACTTTCAGCAAGACAGATGTCTACACTCAGACTGTATCTTTCGACCTGACGGGAACAAACAGCAACGGTGTGCTGATCAAGAACTTTACCGTTACGGTAATTCCACAGGATCAGGTTCCGACCCCGAGTCTGCCTGAAGTCAGTACCGAAGGCAATGTCCATTGGTATTACATTGTTAGTGCGGCGGCATCAACTGTAACATATTGTACTGGCAAGGTGATTAACTATACGGCATCATCTGACCGTATAACATACGCTGACAAGCTGTATAAGTCTGACCGAATATGGAGTTTCTGGGAGAAGGACGGCAAGTTGGCTATCATGAACTATGACGGAATATATTTAGGGACGGCAGGTTCGGGTACCGGCAATAGTACACAATTCGGTAAGAGTGCTGTGGCTAATTATATATATAGCATTGAATCAAAATATGGGGCGTACATCATCACTGACGGCGGTGTCGAACTGCACGCACAGAAGGATAACGGTGTAATTGTACGTTGGCCAGCCGGTGAGGGTAATGCCTCGCTGTGGAGATTTGAGGAGGTAAATGCCGGTGCTGATGAGGCCAGGGCTCATTTTGCAGGGGCGACATGCGTACAGGCCAAGGTGACGACAGGTATAGGCAATACGGATGTTCCCATAATGCGTGCAACGCTGCATATAGACGGACTGTCGGGCACTACAGAATTGCAGGGAATCAATCTTACGGTATTTAACCCAAGGTATGTAAAGTCTGTCAAGGTCTACGAAGCGTACAACCAGCGGGAACTGTTCGTCGATCCGGAAAAGAAGATGCCATGGCGTGACGAAACCGGAACGCTGTTGGGTAAGTTCGACCTCTTGACAGGTCCGTCTGCAACGAATGTGTCTGAAAAGTGTACTGTTCCGTTAAGCAGGAATCTGGCACCTGGCGACCATTATATTTGGATTGCATTTGACATCGAGGACGGAGATATCGAGGGTAAGAAGGTAAAGCCAAGAATAACCGGGTATGTGTTTGACGGAGCTGAGATGGCTGAGGACAATGGCAACTGTGCGAACTATGTGCAGATATTCCTGAGCGAGGGTACTGCCCTTATGCCAAAGGACAGGGGCGTCGACAAGACTAACGGTTCGATGTACTACCGCATTCCGGCAATCACCAGTGTAGAAAAGAACGGGAAACCTCGTCTGGTGGTTTTGACGGATGACCGTTTGAATCATAATGCAGACCTTCCTTCACATTGCTATGTTGTGGCACAGTACAGCGATGATTTGGGCAAGACATGGACGGAACCCACCGTAGTAGCCGGAACCTCTGATACGGGAGGAAACTATGGACATGGTGATGCTAGTCTTGTAACTAACCGTAACAATGGTGAGATAATAGGCATAATGACATCATCACCATACGGAAACGGCTTTTTTGCTTCAACACCCGAGAAGCCCCAGGCGTGGAAGACGATTAAGTCTGTTGACGGTGGCGAGACATGGAGCACTCCTGTGGACCATACCAAGAGCCTGTATGCGGCAGGCAGCCCAAATCCCACGTGGAAAGGCGGCTTTTCCGGTTCGGGTGCGGCACTGCAGCTCCGTGACGGAACACTTGTCAGCAGTTTTGTCAACCGCGATGGAGACAATGTGCAGAACTTCGTGTTTTTTATGAGTGAAGACAACGGCGACAGCTGGCATGTACAGGGAACAAGCGGTACCACGGGAGCTGATGAACCAAAGACCCTGGAGCGTAACAACGGGGACCTGGCAATAAGTGTCCGTTCCAGTGGCTATAACTACCATAATGTTACCAGCGACCGTGGCATGACATGGAAGATGGCTCCCAAGACACGCTTTACGAGTGGTATTAGCGGCAATGCGTGTGACGGTGAGTATATGGTTTGGTGTGCCACTAAGGACGGTAATCCCTGGGATGTTGCATTCCAGACTTGTCCTGACAATGGCAGTCGTCAGAACCTGAGTATTGCAATATCGTATGACGAGGGCGAGACATTCACGAGCAAGAAGGTAATATGTCCTACTGGTTCTGCCTATAGTGCTGCAACGGTACTGCCTGACGGTACATTGGGTGTGTACTATGAGGAGAACGGCATCTTTGGCGGTTTCACAATGCGCTTTGTACGCTTCTCACTTAAGTGGGCAACGGGAAATAACGACTATGTGTTTACTACAGAGTATCCATTCCGTCCTATTGGTTACACCCCGGATTCTAAAGTCGGCGATGCCAACAACAATGGCAAGGTGGAAATAGGTGACGTTACATCTGTACTGACACTGATGGCTACTCCCGAAGCCACTGGCTATAACAACCAGGCTGCAGATGCCAACCGCAGTGGTGCGATAGAGATTGGTGATGTTACCACAATCCTGACAATTATGGCTACTGGCAATGAGTGATTTATAAAATCACTTTACCAGCTTGTACCATACCCAGGCAATGTATGCAAATACAAACGGGATTGCCAGACTGACGTATGACATTGTCTCGAGTGTAAACTGACTGCTGCTGGAGTTGTATATTGTCAGTGACGAGTTAATGTCAGTGTACGACGGATAATAGGGAGTGCTGTTATACCCCGCAATCCAGAAAAGAGCCAGTACAACCAATACCGTACCTGTGCCTGTCAGCCAGATTCCGTTACGGAATTCCGTCTTCAGTACTGTCCATATAATGCCGCCAAGTACCAGCAGGGTTCCGGCGAGGAAGGCGACCAGTGCAGCAGGCATTTGAATCAGGTTGAGCAGATAACGGTAGCGTATTATCTGGAACTGGTGTACATCCACAGTCTTCAGTCCTGTTGCAGTAAGCAGGGCATATACGCTGACAAGGAACAGGACAAGGAACACTGCAGTGTTGATGACAGTCTGCTCTCTGCTCCATTTCTGGATGTCGTCGTTGTCAATCCGGTTGACAAACCACATAAGTGCCTGGATACGGGTAAGGAACAGTACCATAAGTCCAAAGCACACTACACGCCAGTTCAGCAGCACCTCAAGGCCGTGGTATTGTCCCCATGTGCTGATGACATTACCTGTTGTCACAGGGTCTCTTGTCAGGTTGTCCATCTGCACGGTGAAGTCACTTCCGTAGAAGAATGTACTGACTGCACCTCCCAGCAATAGCGGGGCAATAATGCCGTTTGCTATCAGAAATTTGTCGTATGTCTCACGTCCGAGACGGTTGCCCTCGGCACTGCGGTATTTATAACTTACAGCCTGAACGATAAAGGTGAACAGGATAATCATCCATACCCAGTAGGCTCCACCGAAGCTGGTGCTGTAGAACAATGGGAACGAGGCGAAGAACGCTCCGCCAAATGTTACGAGAGTGGTAAAGGTCAGTTCCCATCTGTGTGCAATACTGTCAAGAAGTAATTCTCGGTTACGCTCACTGATGTCCTTCTGCAACAGCAGCGACTGGCCACCCTGGACAAACATGAGGAAAACAAGCAGGGCTCCCAGTACACTTATCAGGAACCACCAGTATTCTTGTAGGAATGAATAAGCCATAAATACGTTATTTTTTGTTTTTAATCTGCTTGAGCATAATTCCAATCTCTGCCAGAAGCAGACATGTGAACAGGAAAAGGAATATGAAGAAGGTCAGTTTGACATTGCCTGAACCTACGCTGCTGATTGCAGCCTGTACAGGCATAATGTCCTGTATTGCCCATGGCTGGCGGCCCAATTCTGCAACTATCCATCCACACTGGCTGCATACCCATGCAATTGGGGCTGTTATAATTGCAAGCCATGGATATACCGGATAGCCCGCTATCTGATATTTGGTCCATTCCTGGCGACGGAAGACAATCCATACTGTGGCAATCAGGAATAATAGCATCCACGTTCCCAGTGCTACCATAATGTGGAACGGGTAGAATGTCATTGCAACAGGTGGAATTGCCTCGTCAGCTTTGCCCAGGTATCCGTAACCGAAGAATTGGTAGTGCCGTGCCAGTTTTTCAGTTGCCCTGTCCATACCTATGCTGTCTTTGTATTCGCGTGCCTGATTGTAGTCGCGCAGTGCCTTGTGTGCAATTCTGCCACGCAGGATGCGTTCGTTGTAATTTACGGTATTGATTTCCTGGCCGTCAATCATGTCACGCCCTTCGATGATATCCTTTATGCCGGGGATGAATGCGTCTGGATCATGACGTCCCAGTATGCTCAAGCCTTTTGGAATCTTGATTTCAAAGAGCATGGCATCCTGGTCATTGTCCCATTTCTTACCTGGATTCAATATACCGAACGCAACCAGGTCAGCACCTTGTTTGCCCTCGTACAATCCCTCCATTGCGGCAAGTTTCATGGGTTGGTCCTTTGTAACCTGAACGGCACTGGAATCACCTGTGATCATTGTGCCAAGTATTCCGACAAGACCGACAACACCTGCTACCTTGATGCTCTTGACAGCAAATTGCGTGTGACGTCCCTTCAGCAGATACCATCCGCAGACTGAGATTACAAAGCATGCACCCAGTGACCATGATGATGTGATGACATGGAAGAACTTGTTGACTGCTGTCGGTGAAAGGGCAACATCCACAAATGATGTCATCACATTGCGCATCTGTGCCGGATCAAAATCCATACCGACGGGATGTTGCATCCAGCTGTTGGCAACCAGAATCCACCAGGCGCTTAGACTCGCGCCAAAGGCTGTAAGCCAGGTTGCAGCACAATGCTGACGTATGCTGAATTTCTCCCAACCGAAGAACATTACGGCAAAGAAGGTGCTCTCGCAGAAGAATGCGAAGATACCTTCGATAGCCAATGGGGCACCGAAAATATCACCGACAAACCAGGAGTAGTTGCTCCAGTTTGTTCCGAATTCAAATTCCAGGACAATACCGGTTGCGACACCTATGGCGAAATTTACGCCAAACAGTCGCATCCAGAATTTGGTCAGGTCCAGCCACTCTTCGGTCTCGGACTGCGGAGTGGAAGGGTTGAGTTTTTTCCGTGCATAGATTGTTTCCATAATGGCGACAACCAATCCCAGTCCCAATGTCAGTGGGACAAACAGCCAATGGTACATTGCCGTCATCGCAAACTGTGCCCTGGACCAGTCAATCGCAGTTAGAATGTCGTTCATAGTATATGGTTATATAAGTATTATTCTGTTTCAGTTTTTCATTGTTTCAGCAGGTTCTCACGGACTTGGCAAGCCTTGTCTTCGTCGCTGCCGTGCAGGGCAGGCTGGAAAAAAAACACACGCAGTATGGCAAATATAACGAACAGCTTTATGCCGATAATAAGCCACAATGTCCGTCCTATGGTCATACTGCGGAAGCCGTCGTAATAGAAGTTGAATATGTTGCTCAGTATCTTCATTTTACATCTTTTCTCTTCAAGAAAAACTTGCGTCTGATATATAGTACCAGTCCTGTCAGTGGCAGCGTGCTTCCGACAGTTGCGCTGACCAGCATTATTATTCGTCCCGTATGGCCTATGACACTGCCGTCGTGTATCTCGCTGTTGAGCATAAGCAAGTCCATCCTATAGTCCTCGGGAACAAATATGAATACAGAATCCTGAAACCAGTCCAAAGCCATTAGCATGCCAGTCAGGCATAATATCATGAGTGGCAGCAAAACCCATAGGCCCAGAACCAGATGCATATTCATGAGTACCCGCTTGGTGCGCATGGGACCGCTGAACCATAGCCGTTTCCTTGCGCCTCCTGCAGTCCATCGTGTCGGCCATTGGATGATTACGCCGCTAATGAGCGTAACCATAAATGTCAGTACTGCATATCCGACAATGCTGCGGCCATAGGGTAGGGGAAGCCATAGGAAACAATGGCCGTCCAGCACCAATGCCCAGAAGTCCTCGTTGTCATAACCGACGTATTCGTACAAGGCGTATATGGCACCGGTTGCACATATGACAGCTACCAGGACAGAGGAAATAATTCCAAGCCACAGATGCAGACGAGCAAAGGTTTTCCTGATATTCATCTATCTGATACGCTGACCGCTGGTAAGGTATTTCTGCCCGTCCTTGACAACAATGACATGGTTGTCCTCCATATACTTGCCGTCAGTACTTGCCGTCTTTGAGCGGTCTGCAATGATGTCATTGATACCTGTTGGCTGGTTTTCGCTCTTGTGCAGGGTAACGCTGTATATTGCAGATGCACAGCTGTTGGCGGTGTTGACCAGTTGGAACTCCAGACACATAGGATCGGTCGGGACAATAGGTCCGTCGGGATTGGTGAACTGCCACATTGTCTTCTGTCCGGGGTTCTTGTTCAGGTCATCCTCTATCTTTGCGAACAGGGCAAGGCTGGTGTCGTCGGGACCTGTATATATTGACATACGGAACTGATTGCTGCCGGATGTCAGGAATGCGCCCGAAGTCGACAAGGCAGCCATCTGGGAATGTATTTTCTCAATATAGTAATCGGATGGAATACCTGTAATGTTGAACCTTATTTTCCTGACAGTTGTCAGGCTCGTGCCAGTAGGCGTAAGGTCTGTCTTGTCAGCCACGTCATTGCTGTACCATGATTTGAACTTAGTACCGGTAACACTGACTACGTTTGCAATAACTCCTTCAACATCGTTATCGTCCTGGTCTGTAACATAGACAGTTACGTTCTGACCTGAACCGCGCAGGAATGTAAGCGTCATATATTCATCGTCAAACTCTGCGCCACCCGGCTTGGGAGTAAACATGGCCACGAGGGTCTTGTCCTCGCTGAGCGTACATGTGTATGTCTTGTCTGTGCTGACTATGGTATTACCCTGCTTCCATCCGGTAAACCTGTTGCCTTTTATGTTATTGGCTACGACGGTTACAGTAGTTCCGCGCTCGAAATCAGCTGTCATACGTTCACCGGCCTCTTCATCGACTCCCTGAATGCTTACGGTACCGCGACCTGAACTGTTAACCAGTACTGTCACTGTGCGATTAGCCTTGGCCGCTTCGATATATATTGGCAGGTCATACAAGGTGCCGGCTATGTCGCCGTTGGCACTTGTGTTGCCGTTCTGGTCAACACGTATGCGAATGCGGCCCATGCCGGGCTTTGCGTCTGCCGGAACAGTAAGCTCTGCAGCAATGTCAGCCCCGACTGGTGGAATGGCAGTCTGCTCAAACTGTCCGTCACCGTCGAAGTCGGCACATACGGCAACGACAAGTCCTGTGGTTGTATATCCTGCCAGACTTCCTGTCACGTTAACCTTGCCTCCAGCCATAACTGTCGCACGTTCATTTGTGTACAGTGTCCACAGGCTTTTTGTTGCAGGGGTGTAGTGCAGTTCTCCCAATACACCTTCACCGGCAATGTCAATCCTGGTCATCTTTGTCGCACTCATGTATGTGCCGCATGGCATGCGGTATGCATGTACGTTCAGGCACATGTCCTCGTCCTCACCGGTTGATGGTTCATCGGGCGTATAGTCCGTTTCGGTGATTGTCCAGTAGCTGTTGCCGCGTCCGGTCTTGATGTAATATGCAACCACACCGCTGGCTCCCTTGTTCAGTCCTAATGTGTTGTCGGTACTGTAGTCAATTCCGCCCTGGTCGTTCGATGCCATGAAGTATGTGCTTGTGCCTGCTCCGGTCGAGATGATGTACTCCACCTGGGCGGTACCCATGCTGACGGCTGTGCTGACTGTCAGCTTGCTTGTCTGCACGTACTGTCCTGTACCTGCATTGCGGATGTAGTAGCCGTTCTCTGTTCCGGTGGGTATCAGCTGCCATATGTAGCTGGCATTGGTCTTGTTCAGACTGCCTGTGGAGATACCGCTGCCATTGGCATACATGTATGACCCTGTCTCGCCATTACGGTTGATGACATAGTACTTGCTTTCGTCGAATGCCTGTGAGGCTGTCGCCAAGACAAGCATTGCCATGATGGGAAATATCTTTTTCATATTTAATTAGGCAGAGTTACGCTAAACAAATTGCTGTTGACATGCTGTTCCAGAAGAATCTTTTTCATTTTGGCTACGACCTCGGGATACTGTGCAGCCACATCCGTGTCCTCGTGTATGTCGTTTGCCAGGTCATAGAGTTTGCAGACGCCCTTGCTTACAACCATTTTCCAGTCGCCCATGCGCAGGCCCATCATGTTTGTCTCGTGGAATTCCCAATACAGGAATTCGTGCTTCTGCTGGTCTTTGTCGTTTCCTGTCAGCGTGTTGTAGAACGAAATACCGTCGTATGGATCTGCTTCGGTACTTGCCTCCAGTGAATGTGCACGCGCAACCTCGGTTTCGCCAATATAGTCCAGCAGCGTAGGCATTACGTCATAGAATGCCAGCTGGTGGTCGTTGACAACACCCGCAGGAACATTCGGGCCACAGGCAATATACGGTATGCGGATACCTCCCTCGTGGGTAGAGCGTTTTGTTCCCTTCAGCAAACCGTCGCGGTTGAACCACGTCGGATCAGCTCCACCTTCCTCGTGAGGGCCGTTGTCCGATGTAAAGATGACCAAGGTATTCTTGTCCAGTCCCCTTTCCTTCAGTTTTGCCCTTATCTCTCCGACGTATGCGTCCAGACGTGTAATCATTGCTGCAAACTGTGCATGACTGTTGGTGTTCTTGTAATACCAGTTACCGGTCTCCCAATTATGAGTCTTCTCGTCGCACTTGAAAGCCTGTGTGTATTTCTTCAATATTGAATCGTTGGGCTGCCACAGTTCAGCATGGGGCAGGGTGTAGGTGAAGATTCCTATGAACGGCTCGTTCTTGTCTGCCATGCGGTCAATCCAAGACATGGCATAACGGTGTATCAGGTCTGCACTGTACTCGCTACGGTTCTCGAAGTCAGTGTCTCCGCTGAAGATTGTTGCATGCTGTATGTTCTGCTCCATTGTCTCTGCAACCATGTACTTGTCGCCCTTGCCTTCCGGGTCGTAGCGGTTCAGGAAGTTTGGATAGTAGGTATGGGCCTGGAACTGGCATACAGGGCCGTAGAAGCAGTCGATGCCTCGCTCGTTGGGCAGCGACATAGACGATGTCGTCTGGTATTTGCTTGTATCTGTGTTGCCGTTGCTGTCCGTTGCATAGCTGTTGGGATACCTGCTGTTCCAGTAGCCGCCTGCCCATTTGCCAAACATACCTGTATTGTATCCCGCCTTCTTGAACAGTTCCGGAATAATGTCGTGTGTCATCAGGTACGGCTCCTGTCCTACAATCCAATAGTCTCCACGCCCGTTGAACATCGTGTTGTCCATACCGCCCTTGTTCCAGTACTCGCGGTTGCCGCGAACGTAGCCGTGTCCGCTGTGCTGACCTGTCATGAAACTTGCACGGCTCGGGGCTGATACCGGGCTGCCTGCATAGGCCTGCGTGAAACGCATGCCTTCTCTCGCCATCTGGTCTATATGGGGTGTTGATATCAGCTGCTGTCCATAGCAGCCAAGGTCACCATACCCCATGTCGTCACACATAATGTAGATAATGTTGGGCTTTTCGTTCTGTGCAGCAATCAATGCCGGAACGGCACCCATAGCGGCCATCATCATCTGACGCGCTTTGGAAATCATAGATACATTCATGTAATTATGTTTTAGTTATTGTCTTTTTCCGAACGTAAATTTATACAAAAAGTATCAAAGATGAAAAATAGAGACATTAAATATTAATTTTCGTTAACACTTAATAGAGTTTAGACGGCTTTTTGATATAGTTTGTTTAATTATCCATAATTTTGTGCGGTCAAAAAATAGTGATGTCAGTAACAGACAACAAATACATACCTGCTGAGGACAGGGACTTTTTCATCCTGCTTCGCATAGGCCTGTGGCAACGTATTGAGGAGGAACTGTCACCTTCCCCTGACTGGTCGTATATCTATCGTCTGGCATGTGAGCAAACGGTACAGGGTATAGTGGCAGACGGCATATCCATGTACAAGACAGTCCGTCGTTGCAACATCCCGCAAGATATTGACGACAAGTTTCTGTCTGCTGTCGCCCAGATTGTCCGTCGTAACTATGTTATAAACCTGAAACAACAGGAAATTAACCGGCTTTTAACGGACAGCAGGATTGATTATTATGTCGTCAAGGGACAGATGGTTGGCAAATGCTATCCCAAACCAATGCTCAGATGCTCCGGTGACATAGATTACCTGATGCCACAGAGCCAGGTTAGGATTGCACAAGACATGCTTACTCCTCTTGCCTCAAGCACAGGTACTTATGACGGATACCTGCAGCATCAGGGATTCAAACTGGGTGACATAGAAGTGGAGATTCATGGAGCACTTCATCCCCGTTTGGGAAACAGGATAGACACGGTTCTTGACAGTCTTCAGGATGAACTGTTTGCCGGTACCGTATCGTATGAAACATTTAGCTGTGTCTATATTTTCCTGCATAGCCTTCAGCACTTCCATTGGAGAGGGTTAGGCATCCGCCAGCTTACCGACTGGTGTATGCTGCTTGCATCAGGCAAGGACATAGACTATGATTGTGTCAGGGAGGCTGTCTCCCAAATGCATATACAGCAGGAGTGGGATGCATTCTACGGTTTCTGTGTACAGTCGTTAGGCTTGCAACCGTGTAAGGCATTGCAGCAACTAAGTTCCCGTAATTGTGCTTCTGCCACAGTTCAGATCTGGCAGGAAGCCAAGGAAGGGGGCAACATGGGACATAACCGTGAGGTGAAGGCCCAATCCAAGAACATCATCATCCGCAATACACTTATATGGATTAGAATACTCAGGACATATTTCAGGCACCGTTCAATATCACCTAATACATCACTGGCAAAAGTCAAGCAGAATTTCATCTATTATTGTCAACAATTATAGTCCTTTTGTGATTTGACCATTATTTTGATTCAATGAGAGTTCTTCAGATTAACGCAGTCGACAGTGTTGGGTCTACAGGTACCATAATAAGCGACATACAAGACGTATGTACACGTAATGGTATTGAGTGCCATATAGCATACGCAACTACAAGAAGACGCAAGTCAGATATAACAAACGGCTATCAAATAGGAAACTGGTTTGACCACAAACTTCATGCGCTCTTATCGCGAGTATTCCGCAAGCGGGGTTACTTCAGTACGATACCGACTTGGTTTTTCTTGCGCCATGTCGACAGAATCAAACCTGATGTGGTTCATCTGCATAATCTGCATTCTAACTATATCAATCTTAATATGTTACTCAGGTATCTTGCCAAACGGGATATAGCTACTGTAGTAACATTACATGACAATTGGTTTTTTACCGGAGGCTGTTATCTTCCTGAACTTGAAAGATGTACTAAATGGCAGAATGAGTGTCGGAATTGTATTTACAACAAAAGAGGAGTCAATCGTTTCCTTCCCAATACGTCTGAAAAGATTTTGCGTGATCGTAAACACTATTTCAATGCTATCCCCCGTCTTTTTGTCGTTGGCGTATCACAATGGATGTCAGGCGAAGCACGTAAAAGCATTCTTGGCAATGCACACATCAGTACTATCCGCAATGGCGTCCGTACAGAAGTGTTCTGTCCTATGCCTTCCGATGCACGCAAAGAACTTCGTTCGAAATACGGATTCAAGGATTCGGATTTTGTGATTCTTGCCCCGGCCTCCAAGTGGTTGCAGAATCGTAATCAACATGGTCTTCAGGTTATTCTGGACAATCTTGGCAAGGACGAGAAGTTAGTACTTTACGGATGTCGCAAAGAAGAGTCGGCACAGGCAAAATCCATAGCCAATGTTACTGCAATTCCGTTTATTAATAACAAGGTAGTCTTGTCAACAATCTATTCCATGGCAGACGTCTTTATCAATTGCACTCATATGGACACATGCTCTTTTATTAACATCGAATCTCAGGCATGTGGTACACCAGTTATAACCTTTGATAACACCGGTGCCGGCGAGACAGTTGACAATGTCACCAGTTTCAGTGTACCAACGGATGATTACATAGGCATAGTTAACAAAATAGCTGAAGTCAAGAATAAGCATTACAATACAATTGAGTATGTCAGAAATAATTTTACGATGCAGAAAAACTATAATTCATACATAAGTCTGTATCGTGGGATTACTGATTCCCAATAAAAAATCTGTCTTGTACCAAAATAGCATTAAGTCACGCTATTTCAATACAAGACAGAGTTTAAAAAGACGTTTGTCAGCAGTTTACTTCGTCTTGGGGGCGAGGCATCTGTAAGCCAAACCTGCCAATGCTGCGCCTACAAGCGGAGCAACAACGAAGAGCCACAGCTGACTGCAGGCGCACCAGCCCTCAGCATTACTGAAGAGTGCCTGGCTGATGGAACGTGCCGGGTTTACGCTGGTGTTCGTCAGCGGAATGCTGATAAGATGTATGAGCACCAGGGTAAGACCTATGGCCAAGCCTCCAAACTTGCCGTTGGCGTGGCTATCGTCGGTGACACCCAGGATGACCATCAGGAATACGAAAGTCAGCAAAGCTTCCACCAGGAAGGCACCGCCGCAGCTCACGCTCAGGTAGTCGGCATTACCGGTAGCCGCAGCGAACTCTGTACCAAAGCCGTTGGCGGCAAAGACTCCCGTTGCACCCAAGTTGGCAGCATTCCAGATAGCGTACAGAGCGGAAGCTGCAATAACGGCTCCGGCAACCTGTGCCACCCAATACAGCAGCATCTCTTTCACGCTCATGCGCCCGTTTGCCCATACGCCAAACGATACGGCAGGGTTAAGATGAGCACCGCTGATGTGGCCAATGCCATAAGCCATTGCAATTACTGTAAGACCGAAGGCGATAGCTACACCCAGAAAGCCCACGTGTCCGAACAACGCAGTACCGCAGCCACCAAACACAAGCACGAATGTACCAAGACATTCTGCAAACATTTTGTTGCTAATCTTCATGGTTTTTAAGTTTTTAATTTTTGTATTTCAACCTGTTGCAAAAATACAAAAGTTTTTCCAAACAAGCAATAGTCGTTTGAAAAAGTCGGCAGAAAACAATTCCTGTACAGCGTACATACTTATTCTTACGACGTGAGAATTGTTTCTTACGTCGTGAGAATATATTCTACCGTCGTGATAATTTATTCTCACGTCGTGAGAATAGTTTTAAATGCCGTAGTAAAGTGCCTTTTCCTGATTTCACTTGACAGTTTTCGCCGGGTTAAACTGAATTGCTTGTCAATATCTTTAACATCGTACTGAAAACCTTGTCAATCGTTGTCG
>JAFZVW010000016.1 GCA_017617635.1 Bacteroidaceae bacterium
CAGGTACAGGGTGTGAAGTACGAGACGTTTGATGTCTATGACTTCCGTGGCGACAAGCTGCGCGGCAAGTTGGAGAGCTACCTGCAGAAGGATAACATCTGCGCCATTGTCTACTCGAACCCCAACAACCCGTCGTGGGTCTGCCTGACGGAGAGCGAACTGCAGACGATTGGCGAACTGGCTACACAGTACGATACAATCATCATGGAGGACCTGGCTTACTTTGCCATGGATTTCCGTCAGGACCTGAGCGTTCCGTTCGAGGCTCCGTATCAGCCAACCGTTGCCCGCTATACCGATAATTATATGCTGCTGATCAGCGGCTCGAAGGCATTCAGCTATGCCGGTGAGCGAATAGGTGTGGTGTGCATCAGCGATAAGCTGTTCCTCCGTCACTACGACGACCTGGCTGCCCGTTACGAGGGTCTGCCATTCGGATTGGTATTCAGCACGCGTATGCTGTATGCCCTGTCGAGCGGTACCAGCCATTCTGCCCAGTATGCTTTGGCTGAGATGTTCCGTGCTGCCTGCGACGGCGAATACCGTTTCCGTGACGACATAAAGGTCTATGGCGAGCGTGCCAGGAAACTGAAGGATATATTCTGCCGTCACGGCTTCTACATTGTATATGACAAGGACGGCGACCAACCCGTTGCAGACGGCTTCTACTTCACCATCGGTTACCCTGGCATGACCAGCGGACAGCTGGCTCAGGAGCTGATGTACTACGGCGTGAGTGTCATCTGCCTGGTGACCACGGGTTCGCATCAGGAAGGACTGCGTGTATGTACCTCGTTCATCGAGGACCATCAGTACGAGCAGCTGGAAGAGAGGATGAAGGTTTTTGAAGCAATTCATAATTCATAATTCATAATTTATAATTCAATGAAAAAGAAAACATTTTTCGTGAAGGCTACGCTGGCTGTGGCACTTGCCATCTTCAGCAGCACGGCCGCAATGGGACAAGAGACAGAGAAGGGTGACTCCACCTCAACCAAATCTTTTCTGGAAAAGAAATGGGTGAAGGAACTGGTAAGCCGCATCAAACTGCATGGCTATGCCCAAGCCGGCTACTCGTACAACCACAACGCAATCGGCAACACCAATACTTTTGAGCTGAAGCGCGTTCTATTTTGGGCAGAAGCAAGAATCACCGACCGCTGGTCGTTCCTATTCATGCACGACTTCTCGAGTGTCGTACAGGAATATTACACAGACTTCAGGATTACAAGGAACAAGGCCCTCACCGTCAGGGTAGGACAATTCAAGAATGGTCTGTCACTCGAGAATCCCCTCTCCCCCACCTCTATGGAAGCAATCGACGTCTACAGCGAAGGCGTTACCTATCTGACAGGTTGCGGCAGCGACCCGCTCATGGGCGTTCAGTATGGCCGTGACCTGGGTCTCTCGCTCTATGGCGAGACCAACAACGGCAAATTCCGTTACGAGTTGGACGTGATGAACGGACAGGGAATCAACAGGAAAGACGGTAATAACTTCAAGGATTTTATCCTCCGGCTGGAATATCGTCCGGTTAAAGGTCTGAATCTGGTGGCTACCGGACAGATCGGACGGGGACATAATATCCTGACCGACGGAAAGGTTTCCGTTTATAATCCGACAATCCAGAACGGACAGGATTACAAGCGCAACCGTTGGACTTTAGGTTTTGACTACAAGAGTAAGGCGTTTAATGCTCACGGCGAGTACTTGGAAGGCATCGACGGCGATGCTGTAAGCCGAGGCGGCTATCTGACAGGTGCTGTGCCCCTGGGAACACCCAAGGTTGAATTTGTGGGCAGCTACGACTACTTCAACTATAACACAACGCTGGGATTGGACCAGCACAAGGCAATTGCAGGACTTCAGTATTGGTTTTACAAGAAATGCCGCCTGCAGGTACAGTATGTGTACAAGAGTGCCTATCTGACAGGCAAGGCGTCCGAGCCGGGCACAGAGTTTGTCCACGGCGGAAACCATGGTATCATGTGCCAGTTGCAGGTAAGATTTAATTAATTTCTGAGATGATAATAAAAGTTCTTCTTACCATTATCTTTCTGGTCGTAATGGTTGGTGTGGGAGTGTACTCCCGTAAGCAGGCCAGTAGTGTAGAGGGTTTTGTACTGGGCGGTCGTGCCGTAGGTCCATGGCTGACGGCTTTCGCCTTCGGAACAAGTTATTTCTCGGCAGTAGTATTCGTGGGTTATGCCGGTCAGTTCGGTTGGAAGTACGGTCTCTCCAGCGCCTGGATTGGTGTCGGCAACGCTATCATAGGTTCGCTCCTGGCATGGATAATCCTGGGCAGGCGCACAAAGCTGATGACACAGCATATCGAGAGCCGCACAATGCCCGATTTCTTCGGTACACGCTTCAGCGATCAGGGCTTGCGTGTGGCAGCATCTATCATCGCATTCGTATTCCTGATTCCCTATACGGCAGGTGTGTACAGCGGTATCTCGCGTCTCTTCGAGATGGGTTTCGACATTCCATACGAATACTGTGTGATTATCATGTCCATACTGACGGCTGTCTATGTGATAATAGGCGGCTACAAGGCAACGGCCATGAACGACTTCATCCAGGGTATCATCATGCTCTTCGGTATTGTGGCTGTCATCATTGCCGTGCTGAATGCACAGGGCGGACTGACAACAGCTGTCGGGAAGCTGGCTGCCATCCCCTCTGACGCCAATCCTGCGGTGAACGGCGGCTTTGCATCGTGGTTCGGTCCTGACCCATGGGGCTTGCTGGGTGTTGTTATCCTGACATCGCTGGGAACAATGGGATTGCCTCAGATGGTGGGTAAGTTCTACTCGATTACCGACGAAAGCGCCATCAAGCGCGGTACTGTCATAAGCACCATATTCGCCTTCATCGTGGCTGGCGGCTGCTACTTCCTGGGTGGATTCGGCCGTCTGTACGAACCTGTTATCAACGAGGCAACCGGCAAGATTGCCTTCGACTCTATCGTACCTGCCATGCTTGTCACTTTGCCTGATATCCTGATTGCCCTGGTGGTGCTGCTGGTGCTGAGTGCCTCGATGTCGACACTGGCATCGCTGGTACTGACATCCAGCTCGACCATGACTCTCGACCTTATATACCGCGACAAGAAATCCCTGCCAGGTGAGGTGGAGGAAGGCGAAATCAACGACATCGTATCAGAAAGGGTTGAACGCCGTAAGGTAGTGGTGATGCGTGTGCTGATAGTATTCTTCATTGTCATTTCCCTGATGATAGCGCTGAACCCGCCAACCTTCATTGCACAGCTGATGGGTATCTCGTGGGGTGCTCTGGCAGGTGCCTTCCTGGCTCCATTCATGCTGGGTCTCTACTGGCGCGGTGTCACCCCGACTTCTGTATGGGCATGTTTTATCTGGGGCGTAGGCCTTACCGTAATAAACATGCTGGCAGGCAACCCAATCAACCCCATCAACTGCGGTGCAATTGCCATGCTGGGAGGATTCCCCGTGGTGCTGCTTGTCAGCCTCTTCACAAAAAAACTGCCTATGGCTGATGTGAACCGCATGTTCGAATGCTACAAGAAATAATAATGTAAACTGAAATCTTGTCCATACGCAGATTTTGTTGTAAATTTGCATGGGACAAAACCAAAATAACAGAAGAAAAATGATTTGGAATCAGAACAAAGAATGCATGAGTCGCGACGAGATGAGCGCCTTGCAAGGCAAACGCCTGCACAAGATTGTGGAATATGTCTACCACAATGTGCCCTTCTATCGCAACAAACTGCAGGAGATGGACATCCGTCCCGATGACATCCAGACAATCGAAGATATCAGGAAACTGCCGTTCACAACGAAGAAAGACCTCAGGGACAACTATCCTTTCGGTCTCCAGGCAGCTCCGCAGAGCGAGATTATCCGTGTTCACGCCAGCAGCGGCACAACGGGCAACCCCACCATCGTGGGCTATACACGCAAGGACATAGGTGTATGGAGCGAATGTATGGCACGCTGTCTGACGGCATACGGCATTACACGCGACGACACTTTCTCGGTAGCATACGGCTACGGATTATTCACAGGCGGCCTGGGTGCCCACTATGGTGTGGAACACCTGGGAGCGAGTGTAATACCTGCCGGAACGGGAAATACCGAGAAGCATCTGAAACTGATTCGCGACCTGGGCATAACAGGTATCGCATGTACCCCTTCATACGCCCTGTATCTGGCAGAGACAATGGACAAGATGGGCATCAGGAAGGAGGACCTGAAGTTGCGTTCGGGTGCCTTCGGTGCAGAGCCTTGGACAGAGAGCATGCGCAAGGAGATTGAGGAACGTCTGGGATTGAAGGGCTACAACCTGTATGGCCTCAGCGAGATAATGGGTCCCTGCGTCAGCTATGAATGTCAGGAGCAGAACGGTTCTCACATCAACGAGGATCATTTCTATCCCGAGATTATCAATCCCGTCACTTTGGAGTCGTTGCCCAACGGTCAGTCGGGCGAGCTGGTGTTTACCACTCTTACCAAGGAGGGAATGCCTCTGCTCCGCTACCGTACACGTGACCTGTGCTCGCTTATGCCCGGACAGTGCAACTGCGGCCGTACCAGCATTCGCATGAGCCGTATCGAAGGCCGTTCGGACGATATGCTCATCATTCGCGGTATCAATGTATTCCCGTCTCAGGTGGAGAGTGTCGTACTGAGCATGCCCGAATTTGCTCCGCGCTACCTGCTTGTCGTGGATCGCGTCAACAACCTGGATACATTGCAGGTACAGGTCGAACTCCGTCAGGAATACTTCACAGCAACTTTCGATACACCTGCCGCCATTGACGACCTGGAAAAGAAACTGGCATCGAAGCTGAAGAGCGTGCTCAGCATCTCGGCCAAGGTACAGCTGAAGGCACCGGGCACCATCGAACGCAGTCAGGGCAAGAGCGCCCACATTATCGACAAGCGCAAGCTCTAAGAAGATTTAATAATTTAAAGATTAAAGATTAAAAGATTAAATACCAATACTTTAAACTGTAAACCTTAAACTTTAAACTGAAATATGACAATCCATCAGTTATCCATTTTCATTGAGAACCGTTCAGGTACACTTATCAAGGTTCTCGAGGCTCTGAAAGAAGCAAACATTCAGATTATAGCCTCAACAATTGCCGATACGGCAGAGTACGGAATCCTTCGCATCGTATGTGCAGAGCCAATGCGTGCCTGCGAGGAACTGAAGAAGGCAGGCATTGCCGTTGCCATCTCCGACGTCTTTGCATTGCAGCTTGACAACAAGCCTGGCTGTGCCGCAGATGTCATCGAGCTGTTCAGCAAGGCCGGAATCAGCATTACATACATCTACAGCTTCCTGTATGGCGGCAAGGGCATACTGGTGTTCCGCACCGACAATACCGAGCTGGCACGCGAGACGATAACACGTAACAATCTGCCTTTCATCGACGAGAATGCACTCGCCCTGTAAGGCAAAAAGAATTTAATGATTTAACATTTTAATATGGACGTAAAATCCCAATACTTCCACCCTGAATTCGAGACACTCTCCCGTGAGGAAATCAACAGGTTGCAGACGCAACGCCTGCAGGAGACTGTCAAGAGATGCGCAAACGTACCATTCTATGCCGCCAAGTTCAAGGAAATGGGAATCAAGGCAGAGGACATCACTTCGCCCGAAGACGTGCGCAAGCTGCCTTTCACCACGAAGCAGGACTTGCGCGACAGCTATCCCTTCGGTCTTGCGGCTGTACCACTGGACGAATGCGTACGACTGCATTCGAGCAGCGGTACAACAGGTAACCCGACAGTTATCCTGCACACAAAGAACGACCTGGACGAATGGGCGAACCAGGTGGCCCGTAACCTGTGGATGGTAGGTCTCCGTCCCGGTGACGTATTTCAGAATTCGTCCGGCTACGGTATGTTCACCGGTGGTCTTGGCTTCCAGTACGGAGCCGAGAAGCTGGGCATGCTGACGGTTCCTGCAGCAGCAGGCAACTCGTTGCGCCAGATCAAGTTCATCAAGGACTTCGGCACTACGGCAATACATGCCGTCCCCTCGTACCTGACAAGACTGTACGAAGTCATGCAGGAGCAGGGTGTTGATCCACGCAAGGATACCAGGCTCAAGGTCTTTGCCATAGGTGCTGAACCTCATTCGGAGGAACAGCGTCAGCGCATCGAGAACATGTTCGGTGTGAAGGCATACAACAGCTTTGGCATGAGCGAGATGTGCGGCCCCGGTGTAGGATTCGAATGCAAGGAGCAGAACGGCCTGCATTTCTGGGAAGACTACTATATCGTGGAGATTGTCGACCCCGAGACGCTGGAGCCGGTACCCGACGGAGAGATAGGCGAACTGGTGCTCACTACCCTGCGCCGCGAGGCAATGCCTCTGATCAGATACCGTACACGCGACCTTACACGTGTTTTGGGCAGGACCTGTCCCTGCGGACGCAACCATGTACGCATCGACCGCATGAAGGGCCGCAGCGACGATATGATGGTGCTGCGTGGCGTGAATATCTTCCCCATCCAGATCGAGAAGATACTGATGCAGTTCAGCGAACTTGCCAGCAACTACCTGATTACCCTTACTACCGACAACGACAACGACAACATGACCGTCGAAGTGGAACTGGCAGAGATGTTCACCGACGACTATGCCCGACTGCAGGCACTGTCTAAGAACATCACACGTGCGCTCAAGGACGAAATCCTGCTGACACCAATCGTCAAGCTCGTCCCCAGAGGCTCTCTGCCTGTCAGCGAAGGCAAAGCCGTCAGGGTCGTTGACAAGAGAAAGGTTTACCAGTAGTGGTTAAATAGTGGTTCCATAGTTGTTAAATAGTGGTTCCATAGTTGTTAAATAGTAGTTCCATAGTTGTTAAATGATGGTTCCAGATTGTTGAACAATTGTTTAACGCGGCGGAGCCGCATGGAACTACTTTTTAACGGCGCAAAGCGCCACTGGAACTATTTACTTTCCAGGAACTTCTTTACAATCTCCTCTGTTTTGTCCCAGAGTTCCTGCATCTGTTTGTGGTGATAGTACTTGTCACCGACGTTGATGATGCGGTTCGAACGGTTGAAGGTTCCCGTCTGAGAGGCCTTGTCCTCGTCCAGCAACAGGCGGATGGCTGTATCTGCACCCTTTCGTGGAGTGTAGATGCAAGGACGGAAGAAGATGTCCGCCAGGAAATCTACCACAGGGATATTCATGTGAATTATGTTGGTCGAAACCATCCAGGGGTCGGCAGCATTCACCGTGATGCCCTTGTCCTTCAGGAGCTTGGCAAGCTGGAAGGTGAAGAGCGTAATCGCCAGCTTGGTGTTGCAATATATATGGATGCGATGGAAACCCTTCTTCCTGCCGCGATTGAAGAACTCGGGGAAATCCAGTCGTCCCATCCAGTAGGTTAGCGAAGCCATATTCACAATACGGCTACCCTTCCCCATCAATGGCAGCAGAAGTCGCGTAAGCAGGTATGGACCAACATAGTTCACGCTGACGGTATGCTCGATATTGTCGGGTGTAAGACGGAACTCCGTCTGTATGGTTCCGGCATTGTTCATCAGCAGATCCAGATGGTCGAAACGCGCCTTGATTTCGTCGGCAAAGCGCCTGACGGCACTCAAGTCAGCCAGTTCGATGCCCATCACCTCGACATTTTCGTTGCCTGTTGCACGGATGATTTCCTGTCTCTTTGCCTCAGCCTCGTCGGGATGATGGCAAGCCATGATTGTATGATACCCTTTTGCGGCTACAGCCTTAGCTTCCTCGAAGCCCATTCCTGTGCCGGCTCCGGTTATGATGGCAAGGCGGCCCCCCTCCTTCTCCCCCGAGGGGGAGTGACCATAAGTCTCCCCTCGGGGAGATTTAGAGGGGGCAGCTCTGTTCTCTTTCGATTCGTTCGATTTCATTTATAATATTTTTTGGTAATTGTTCACTTATATGCTGATGACAAGCCATCTCCAAGGTGTACATCCTGCCTATGCAGTAGTTGCTGTGCCGACAGCCGCAACGATGATGCGGATCTTTCTTCAGACGGTTCACGAAATCAGGTTCGTTCAGCAAACTGCGTGCCATCTGCACCGCCTCGAACCCGTGACCAAGCACCTCGTTTATCTTGTCGCCGGCAACCAGGCCGCCCACGTAGATGAACTTCATGTCAGGCAGGGCTTCGCGGAACTTGAGCGCATCCTGCAGGAAGAAAGCCTCCTCGTACGGGACAGGCTTTGTCATGATGTTGCGAACGATTGGCTTGAACGAACGGATGCAGTACTTGAGCCAGGGCTTGTCCATATATTGCGTCATCGTTTCCAGAGGCAGTTCGCCACGCATCACATACATGGGTGTAGCACTAACCAAACCGCCGCTCAGCACTATGGCATGCACGCCCAGTTCCTGCAGGCGACGGGCAACGGGGATGCTGTGCTCTTCCAACGAGACACCGTTCTTCAATCCGTCGCGCATATTCATCTTGCACACGACGGCCATATCGTCCTTGGCAGCCTTCATAACCTCCTCGATACAGAGTGTCATGAAACGCATACGGTTCTCCAACGAGCCTCCGTATTCGTCCTTGCGATGGTTGAAGTATGGATTCAGGAACTGGTCAATCAGATAGCCGTGACCGCAATGGATTTCCACCTCGTCAAAACCTGCCTCTCGGGCCATGTTGACGGCATCACCGAACTTCTTAGCCAACACCGGCAGCTCCTCCTTGCGCAAGCCACGCACTATTGTGGGGCTGTACAGGTTGAATCCCGTACTTGCGCTCACGGGAATACAGCCGCAGATATTCTTGTGGCTCATATTACCGCAATGTCCCAGCTGTATGCCTGCAGCTGCACCTTCCTTGTGAATACCATCCGTCAGGCGGCGAAGCCCCGGAACAATCTCAGGCTTCATCACCAGCTGGCGGTCGAAACTCAATCCGCTATCAGTCACAGCAGCGTATGCAACGGTAGTCATACCCATACCGCCACGGGCAACACTCGTATGGTAGTCATACAGCATCTGGCTGGGTTCATGCCCCGGGCACATGCTCTCGAAAGCCGCACTCCTTATCGTACGGTTCCTCAACGTCAGCGGCCCTATGTGAGCCTCCTCGAAAATCTTGTTCATTAATTAAATTAATTATTCGGCCCCTACCAAACCTCTCCCAGGGAAGGCTTCTATCTCTCCCCCTCGGGGGAGACGGAGGGGGGCTAGTATATATATGGTATTATCCTTTTCCGTCCGGCAAGAGCATCCTGACCGAACTCTTCCCTGTACTTTTTATATATCGAATGCGCGCGAGGCACCAGGTTAGCAGCCGTCCACCACACAAACACCCACGCAGCAGGCGAACCTGCAACGATGGCAAAGCCCGTCCACTCGATGATTTCACCCAGATAGTTGGCCGAGGTCACATAGCGGTACATACCCTTCCCGGGCAGATAGTGGCGCGTATCCCCAGGCTTGCGAAGATGGCGGATTACATAATCCGAATGCAGGTTTATGGCCATTCCGGCAAAGAATACCACCAATCCTATAGCCGGCGTGCTGTGCGTGAAATACTTCCAACCCTCCTGATAAGCCTCCACAGGGAACCAGAAAAGCGCCCCGCCCTGCATGATGCCGTTGATGATGTTGAACGTCACCCCCGACAGCATGATTGCTACAGGCATCCTGCTATGTCCCGACATCAGCAGCGGGAAAATGAAACTGCGCTGGAAATAATGCAGCAGGAACAATCCCAGCAGCACCACCTGCGGAGCAACCGTCGGACAGCCCTTTGCATACCATATACCCAGCATCATCAGGAATGCCGGAGCCTCCATCAGCACCCAGGCGACCTTGTTGTCAATACTCCATCCCCACTGCCTGGTGCGGAACTGACCATACCCTGCCGTAATGAAATACAGACAGACGAATACCACAACACCCAAACCCGTCATGGTATATATCAAACCGTTGAAAAAATCCATACAATTCATAAGACGCTCTCCATCTTGATGGCAAAATTACAAAAAAACTGCCATTATCCCCAAGCAATTACGGATATTTCTGTATATTTGAATTCCGAAAACCCGAAATTGAAAAGACTATGAAAGAGAATCGTTTAATAGCAGCTGCTATAATAGCTGTTGGTATCATTTGCCTGGGGTGGTTCGTAAAGGCCGGCATAGACAACTTCGCCAACAAGGACCGCCATGTGACGGTAAAGGGACTGGCCGAGCGCGAAGTGCCTGCGGACAAGGTGACATGGAGCATCGGCACGAAGGTGACGGGAAACGACCTGCCAATGCTCTACGAAAGCATTAACCTGCAGACGGACAAGATCAAGAAGTTCCTGAAACTGAACGGACTTGACGAGAAGGAAATCACCGTCAACCCGCCAACCATCAACGACCTTGAGGCACGCGAGTGGGGCGAGAACAACAAGAGCTTCCGCTACATCGTCTCAACAACCATCACGGTGGCCACAGGTAAGGTGGACGAGGTGAACAAGGCCATCTTCCGTCAGGCAGAGCTCCTGAAACAAGGTGTAGCCATCGACAACAGCAATGCACAGTACGAGTATGCCTCGTTCCAGCAAATGAAGCCCGAGATGATGGCCGAGGCAATCAAGAACGCACAGAAGACGGCGGAACAGTTTGCCGAGGCAAGCAACGCACGCCTGGGTGATATCCAGACAGCCGGCCAGGGACAGTTCGAAATTGACAACCGCGACGAAAACACACCCTACATCAAGAAACTGCGCGTAGTAACCACCATCACCTATTCGTTGAAGGAATAAATCCTCTCGCCTCCGACCCTTCAACCGGCATCATAAGCCAAGGCCGCAAAAGCAGCAAGCTGTACCTCCTGGCTGATGCAGAAACTGCTTAGTACCCCCACAAGCTACAGAACACCTGCCCCTGTACGAGATATTAACAAAGAAAAATGGAAGAAATTAAAATTTATAATTCAGCCTGGCGGGGTCTACTATTACACCTGGGATGTCTTGTCTGCTGCGCTATAAGTGTATTCTTGATTTATCATCCTGAGAATATATTCCATTTGATCATAGGATGGGTAGGAGTCGTATTTTTCGTATTCGGATATATAATTATACTCTTAGACATAGTAATACAGTTAGCTACCGGACAGCCTTTCATGACAATTACAGATAAAGATATCATATTACACGGAAGGAAACAGACGGTGATTAAATTTGCTGATGTTGAATCGTTTAGTGTTGTCAAAATGAATAAGCAAAAATTTATAGTCATCCACTACAAACCGAATGTGGAAAGGACGAAGATGGATAAAGCTGGAACATTTGGCCGTTTTATCCGTTCCATAAACTATATGTTGGTAGGCGGACAGGAAACCATCTCCACTATAGGAACTAGTATGGATACGCAAGAACTGTGTAACATGCTTAACGAGCGGCTGAAATAGTCCTCCCTACCCTACAAGTCATTAACTTATAGTTGATGAATTAGGACAACAAAAAATATTTTTTTTATATTTACTTTATAAATATAACTGTGCCACCCTCTTCTGAATGAACACGGCGCAAATGTACTAAAGTGCATTCTCCATTAAATGAAAAGAACAAATATTAATCACTTGATTTCTTTATAATCTGGGGTAAGAAGAGTATCCTTGATAATAGCGTTCACACCTTGCGTTTCATATTTTATCCTTACTAACCCCTTTTTCCCTGAAGGAGTCGCAATCTCGTATCCGCTTCCCCGTAGAAGATATCCTGTTTCAAACAACCCACCACCATATTTATCTTTCGTTTCTGTGTTGGGATTAATCAGATATTTCCATTTTCCATCTTTAAAAGTGAAGATAAAATATCCTCTCCATTGTGACGTTCGCCATACATACAGATATCCGACCTCGCAAGTTCCATTCCCATCCAAATCGCCTTCGTTAACCAGTCGTGGAGCGAGCAATGCACATCCAAACAACTCTACCCGTCCCAAGGCAGGATTGGTTGAAGTAAGATAGTATTTCACCAACTCATCATCCATCTCATGATCAAGATGCTCTTCCTCGTCATAACCCTTGCTTAAGTTACATTTGCAGTCAACCACTCTTTCTACATATAATGTATCGATGCCGATTCCAGTGAAATTGCCAATGATGCTGTCTTTTTCCTCATGTCCCTTTACCGAATTGATGTAGAGGGTGTCATTAGATGCGAATATTAGTAGCCTACTACCAATGTCGGTACTATTATACTCATCGTTCTTTTCCTGTTTTTCCAATGAGTTCTCATTATTCTGCACTTTGTTATGGCAACTAGCTAACAGAATTGCACAGATTAATAATATCTTCTTCATGGTTTATTGCCTTTTAATTTTCATAAATGGGATACTATCGCATGAATTTACAGGTATGGGATTTACCTTAACAATAGTGTCTAATAACAAGGCGACATCATCAAACAAACTATAGTGAACCTGAACATAACTTTTCTTTTTTGTTGACTTTACTACATCCTGTCCTTGATTCAGGTCTTCATAAAAGTGTGTCCGATATAGGGTGATAGTAGGAATCAAGTACATCCACTTGCCATTTCTGTATGTATATACGCTATAGTCTTGCCAGTTCCCCATTTCCTGCTCTCTTCTTATACCAATCTCTTCAGTTCCGTTTCCGTCCAAATCTCCCTCAGAAACTATAAATAGCATCAATGCATTATCAACGGTTAATGGAACCATTCTTCCACTCTTGTCACATAATTTCCATGACATACTATCCACATGTTCAACCAGTAGAGTATCAAGTCCTTTCCCTCTGAAATGGCCAAACACAGTATCTTTGTTTGTATAGTGAAAGCTATCTACTGGCTGTACAGTATCAGTTCTTTCAGAATATCTGTAGAATCCTTCTGTTGCATTCTGCACCTTTTCACGGCATCCAGACAAAGCTATCACACACACTAAGCAGAGAGCCAATCTTTTTGACCACATCTTAAAAGAAGAGTTCTTCATTTGCTATATCTTATCATCATTTAAGTTTTCAACACTATTTTTTCAAATTCATTCACTTTAATACCTAAAAACTCATGTAAGTTCCATTTTCCATGGGTTGATTGATCCTATATAATTAGAGTTTATTACAAAAGGCATAAACCCTTTTTCTTCAAACAACTTAAAGAATTTAGGAGTCCTTTCTTTATACCAGTTATATACTGCTACGTATTTGTTTCTGATTTTTTCACATGGACATATCTCTTTCATTTCTGCTATCTGTCTTAAAAACATCAAGTCCTCATCAATCCTATCAAAATCGTCAGTCTCCGTAATTATTTCTAACTCAACAGGCAATATCCCTTTAGCTCTTTTATACAGGTTAATGTATGACTGACAGAGAAATATAAAATCATATTTCCCTCCCATATCCATCTTATCAAAGATAAGTATATCTTCGGAAACATCTTTACTAACAAACAAGCCAAATCCTAATAATTTATCTTCATCTTCGTAAGAATCTAACAAAGCTTTTCCCCAGTACGCTTGTATGTTCTCTAATTGTTTGAACTCAAACTCTCCATATGTTATCAGCCCCCTATAATATACATCAATTGATAACAATCTGTAAAACAATTGTTGAGCAAATTCAACCATATAGGTTAAGTAATAATGGGTCGGTTTATCATTTTCTTTATTATACACTAGAATTGTATCTGAAAAGACAATCGTTTGAAAAGCATAATGTTTATAGACGCTCAACTCGTTTATTATATTAAATATTTGTGGTATCTTGGGCGATTGTTCATTAATCATCGAACTAAATCCTAATATATCTATGTATAATAACTCTCGTTTCATGTTTTCTTTGAACTTTACTTACTTTTTTCTGATGCGGTAGGACACGATTACTCCTTTATTAACACTTTAGGATCTGATTTACATTCGGTTAATGTGTATGTGTCTAATTTCTTTATTTCTGTTTTCCTTAAATCAATAAGTTCCAGACTTCTGCATCCAGAAAAAACTCTTTCTCCTAATATTTGCAAAGATGAAGGCATTTGTATGCTTTTCATTTCTTTTCTACCTGCAAATGCTTCTTTTGAAATTTCAACTACCCCCTCTGGAATAACAATTTTAGATTTTCTGTTAAAACTACAAATAAGAGTTCTTAGTCCCTTTGTATACAATATATTGTCTTTCACCTCAAAATAGGATGTCTCACATAGAATATTTTTTATGCCACTCCCTACAAATGCAGATTCACCTATCTGCATTACATTCTTTGGTAATACTAATTTCGTTAAATTATGACAATCTTTAAATGCCCCTTCCCCTATGATTTGTGTATGCTCATTAATTATTACAGACTTAAGATTATCACAATGATTAAACATATATGCATTTACCAGTTCAGAATATGGCATTACTATCTTTTTCAATGATTTACATCCAGAAAAACAACCTTCTCCAATGACACTTACATTGTTTATATTAATTGTTTCTAAATTTCTACAATAATCGAATGCTGACTTCCCCATTTGCTTTACAGAAAATGGGATACTGATGCTTTTTAATGGAAGTTGCGAGAAAGCGTAATCATCTATTGATACTACAGTTTCTGGTACTTTAATGTAATCTTCATGGTTAAAGCAATAGATGAGCCTTTTCATATCGCTAGTGTAAAGAATGCTGTCTATTATTTTGAAATTTGGGCTGAGACATTCTACCTCAGTATAATACCACTTTTGCCAAGTGTTTGCAAATGGGTTCGTTCCAATATGGGATACTGTCTTTGGAATAATTAATTTTTCTTTGATGATTGAGTCTTTAAATGCAAAATTCCCAATATGTTCTAGATTATCCGGTAAGTCTAATTTGTTTAATTCTGTATCTTCGAAAGCATAATCACCTATTGCTATTGTTGTATCTGGTATAATCACAGATTTAAGTTTGCTTGTTGTATTATGATAGTCTTTGAATGCGTTGTTACATATGTACTTTACCCTTTTGTCAAGTGCAATTTTGTTAACACAATTGGATGAATAATTGTCAAATAAAGAAATAAAACACTCCATATCACCAGAATAAGTGCCTGGCTTACTGACATCTATTACAGGATGTCCGTATTCATCATAATGCATATGGCGGTATTCTCCCATATCCTTTCCAGATAGCCTTTCTGCAAGTGTCCATTCTTTGAATGATGGGACAATATGCCAATACTCCTTGATCTCATGATGACATTTCATGTCCCGTACATATCGTGTAGGGATCTGAATAATTAACTCATGTTCCCTACGTCCTACCCCGTAATCTCCCATTTGCATCGAGGTATTGGAGATTGTAACTTTCTTTTGTATATTGAATGCATAAGTTCCAATCTTCTGTACGTTTTTTGGAATATACAGTTCTTCGACTTTGTCAGAATCGCTAAATGCAAAACTTCCTATTTCTTCTAGCTTCTCGTTTAAAATTATAGTTTTTAAATTATTACAGCCTTGGAATGCACATTTCTCAATTATTCTTAATTCCTTAGGCATCGATAATTCATGAAAGGAACATTCATCGAATGCATATTCACCAATTCTAACGATTGTATTCGGTAATACGATACTGTCAATTGATGGGCAATTGTTGAAAGTTCTTTCGGGTATTTCTTTAATATTATTTGGAAGAGTAATATACTTTAGACTTATACAATCTGAGAAAACGGATTTTCCTAATTCAATATCATTTGTTTCAAAATAGACACTTTTTAAGTTATAACAATACCTAAAAGCTTCATTTCCTATGTATTTTATATTTGGGGGAATAATCAACCGCTCAATACTTTGGATACCTTCAAATGCACATCCCATTATACATTCAACGCTCTCTGGAATAGCTATTGTTTTTAATCCACCAAGACAATTATATATTACCTTCCCATCAGTGGAGAGTAACAGGTTGTCATTAATTATATAATTACGGGATTTGCTTTGTATTTTCGATATACATGCAAATGCTTCTTTTCCAATATACTTTGTATTTGCGGGAATCACTATTTCCAAAGGAATATTACGAAGCCTTCTTTTTCGAGTGTCAAGATAATACTCCCGTTCATCTTCAGAGAAATGAGGAGATGCTACCTTTTGCTTAAAAGCTTTCACACCAATTTTTTCAAGTTTGTCAGGAAGACTTATATATTCCAAGTTAGGGCAATTGTAGAATACTTTGTCTCCTATTTCTTTCACATTAGAAAGAATAACTGTTCTCAAATTTTGTTGACTTGCAAATGCTGAATCACTAATGATTGTTGTGCGTGAGTTAGAAATAAAAGACTCTAATTGGGTAAAACAATGTATCAAAGAGTCCTTCGTTTGCGTGTACAATATTCCATTTTCCAACTCGAAAAATGGAGATAGATTCTTAATTATTGTTATATCTGAATATGAGAAAGGATTCCCATATATTGTTTTAACAGTCTTTGGAATAGTTATCTTATAAAAGCAAGAATTTGTAAAGGCATTTTTTCCAATTACTTCTAAACCATCAGGCAGTACTAATTCTGTCTTGTTGTCATTATCAAACTTTATCTCTAATCCACATGCCTGGTAAGATCCAGAACAATGGCTCACAATATACTTTTCGTATGCTTTACAATTACGAAATGCATCTTCACAGATAATCTTTGTTTTGGGATTAATAATTATCTTCTTCAAATTGCGAGGCATTTTGTCCTGCTTCTCATATGGATTTTTATAAGAAAGTAAACGTTTATAGTCCCTACTATAATAAAAACCATATTCATCACAAATTGCTTCAGAAAAATCTGTTAAAAATACTTCCGTTAGTAATTTAGTTTCCATGTTTGTTTCTTTAGAAGTAAATTTGCACATTGGATTGAGATAATTTTATGGTAAGATTTACTAGATGGTAAAAATCTTCAATCTTAACACCACAAAAATAGGAAAAGTCGAGAACAGAACAAAACAAAATGCCATTATTTTTCCAATTCTCAACTTTTCTATAATCGTAGCTATTTAATCTTCATCGAAGAATTTGCCTTTGGGAATAATACATTTATTTCACCACCTCCCCTTTGCCGTTGACAATGATTTTATTACGGATGGGAGTAGTGCAAAGATACAGATCATACCCAATCGCATCAATGTCACAATACAAAGGCATTGTCACGATACGGCCGTCAGCCGTCATCAATCCCTCATACTCATCGCCAGCCCTATAGGCACGCAGTCGTGCTATCGCTTTGGGATGATAATACGTTCCGGGCTCCTCTCTGTCATAATCATCCGCAGCAGAATTCTTCATATACACTATTTCATCCTTCTCATACTCCATCACACGTACTTGCGATATACAGAAGTCATTAACCACATTACCCTTAAAATCATACTCGCATATCGTATGGTCAGGCTTTGTCACACTAATCAAACTATCACTTATGTAAATATCACATTCCATCAACGGAACAATAGTATTCAGATTACTGTCCAGGACAGCCTTCTCATCGCCTTTCCATAATAGCCACAGCTTGAAATCATTCGTAGGACTGATAACGCTGTATTCCAACGGCAATACCATATTGCCCTTCCTGTCCAGCAATCCACGCAAATGTCCCTCATCCGATTCAACTACACAGTAGCCGCCGTGAAACACATATCCCTCCACATTCGGGAAATATGGCATCTTTTTGTCAATAACAACCTTGCCCGTTCCGTCTATGAACTTTATGTAGCCGCCGTCATCAACACAAGCCAAACCATCCGAGAACACCCATGCATGATCATACTTAGGCTCAACAACCACCCTACCCGTCATCCTGCTGAAGTAGCCACGTTTTACACCATTACTGAAGCAAACCAGCGAATCACCAGTCAAAGGTCCCGCTATCCACTCAACATTCTTCAGCAACTTCTCTCCAGTCTTGGCATTGCAGACATAACCCTTGCCGTCACCATGATTATGAAACGATATAACACTACTGAGATACTCGTTTGCCTTACACTCAGGATCATCACATGTCACAAGCCTCTTGCCATACGACCGCCATAAATCGTCGCAGGCATAATAGACCAATACCGACGCCACAATGCACGTTATTACGGCAGCACTCATGGCAAACATACCCCATACACACTTGGCAAACCAGCCGTCCCTTTTGTACCCGAACAGACCGAAGAACCACCCCAATACCTGACACACACCACTCCACAATACCGTGAAGAACTCTTTTGCTGAAACTTTTCTCATTTTCTTGCCGTGATTAAATTATACATGATTTTTCACAGCAAAGCTACTGAGTATTTTTCCAACTTCAGCCCTCAACGAAGCACCTCTGTACGAATCCCGCCTTCTACTGTACGAAAAGGGGGAACTTTTGCTTCTGAGTATCGCTACGCTATCCGAACGGTATTGAATAGAGACTAAAGGAGTACCAAAGTAACACTTTATGTCCAATGCTGTTTCTTGAGTTTCTCGATCATGTTTCTGACCATCTTTAGTGTCTACTCACAGGACTTGCCTATTCAACCGCCGCACGCGAGCTCTGCGACATCGCCTACGACCCCACAACCGGCATCATAAGCCAAGGCCGCAAAAGCAGCAAGCTTTACCTGCTGGCTGATACATGATGTAGTTTTCTAACCCTTGTCGTCCAGATCTGCGGCCTTGCCCTTGTACTGTGGCTGGCGCTTCTCGAAGAAGGCGGTGATGCCTTCCTTGTAGTCGTCGCCGCAATATACCTTGGTGCGGTAGGCATTGATGCGCTCGAAACTTTCGCTGGACATCGTGGATGTTGCACGGCTCAGGATGCGGAACTGCCTCTTGATTGCCGATACGCTAAGCACGGAGTTGCGTCGCAGCGGTGCACGGAATTTCTCCTCGAGCAGGGCGTCCAGCTGGTCTTCGGGTGCGATATGGTTCACAAGACCAACGTTGAGCGCATCCTGTGCAGTTATGGGATTGGCTGTGAAGAACATCTCGCGGGCTTTGTTGATGCCAAGCTGGTTGATGAAGTGCATGATACCCGACGCATTGTACGGTATGCCTATCTTAGCCGGTGTGATGGCGAATGTGGCTGTGTCTGCTGCAACAATCATATCGCAACTGAGGCACAGGTCGCATGCTCCGCCCCATACAGTACCGTTGGCGCATGCAATGACGGGAATGGGTATGTCCTGCACCTTGCGCAGCAGCTGCTCCATCGGAACCTCGTATGCCAAAGGATCGGAACCGTCGGTAGGAAGTTCGTGGATATTGTGTCCTGCCGACCACACGCCTCGCTTGCACTCGGCATTGATGATGATGCCCACACACTCGGCAGCGTATGCCTGGTCGATGGCCTGCATTAGTCCTGTACACATTTTCTCGCTCAGGCAATTGAAATGCTCTGCGTCCTGCATCGTAATCAAAGCGATGCGGTCGTCTATCTGTAAATTGACAATCTTTTCCATATTATTTCCTGGTTTTTCCGTTTACAAATTTAACAATTTTCCAGTAATTAGTATGAGATACTGAGTAAGATTAGGGCAATCGGTGGTCTTTTTCAAGAATTTTTAGTATCTTTGCACGAGATTTAACCTGCATATTATGAAGGAATATGAACTGAACGTCCGTGTAAAGGTATTGATGCCTGCGGAATTGGAGAAGTCTGATGCCGAGTTGGTGGAAGCTGCCAAACAGGCAACGGAGACAAGCTATTCTCCATATAGTCATTTTCAGGTAGGTGCTGCCTTGCGCATGGAAAGCGGCGAAATAATCAAGGGCAGCAATCAGGAGAACGCATCGTATCCTGTTTCGTGCTGTGCCGAACGTACGGCATTGTTCTGGGCAGGTGCCAACCGTCCGGGACAGGCTGTCAGGGCGATTGCCATTGCGGCACAGTCGAAGGGACGTTTCACCGATGATGTTACGGGGCCTTGCGGTGTCTGCAGGCAGGCATTGCTGGAAGTGGAGCACAGGCAGGGTTCGCCTATACGTCTGCTGTTGTACAGCGAAAGCGGTGTACATGTAACTGACAGCATAGAGGAAATTGTTCCGTTCAGCTTCTATGCGGAAAGCATGGGAAGTGAAGAGTGAAGAGTGAAAAGTGAAGAGTGAAAAATCGGTTAGCGGTTAGCGAATAAGATCATGATAAGTTTAAGCAATATAGCCGTACAGTTTGGCAAGAGGGTATTGTACAAGGATGTGAACATGAAGTTCACGAGTGGTAACATCTATGGTGTTATCGGTGCTAACGGTGCAGGCAAGTCAACCTTGCTGAAGGTTATCAGCGGTGACCTGGATGCAACGAAGGGAACTATCGAGCTTGGTCCCGGCGAGCGTCTGAGCGTATTGTCGCAGGATCACTTCCAGTACGACCAGGAGACGGTACTGAATACCGTACTGATGGGTCACACGACAATGTGGGAGGTGATGAAGGAGCGTGAGGCTCTGTACAGCAAGTCTGATTTCACGGACGAGGACGGTATCCGCGTTGCAGAACTGGAGGACAAGTTTGCAGAAATGGGCGGCTACACGGCAGAAAGCGATGCCGCTACCCTACTCTCGGGGCTTGGCATAAAGGAGGACAAGCATTACCAGCTGATGGGTGAACTGTCGGGTAAGGAGAAGGTGCGCGTGATGCTGGCAAAGGCTTTGTTCGGCAATCCCGACAACCTGCTGCTTGACGAGCCGACGAATGACCTGGATCTTGACACTGTGCAGTGGCTGGAGTCCTATCTGAGCGAAATCGAGGGTACGGTACTGGTCGTAAGTCACGACCGTCACTTCCTGGACAGCGTATGTACTCATACTGTTGACATCGACTTCGGCAAGGTTACCATGTTTGCCGGCAACTATTCGTTCTGGTACGAATCTTCGCAGCTGGCTTTGCGTCAGGCTCAGAACCAGAAGGCGAAGGCTGAGGAGAAGAAGAAGGAGCTGGAGGAGTTCATCCGCCGCTTCAGTGCCAACGTTTCCAAAAGCAAGCAGACGACAAGCCGCAAGAAGATGCTTGAGAAGCTTAATGTCGAGGATATACGTCCCAGCACCCGTAAATATCCTGGTATCATTTTCCAGATGGAGCGTGAGCCGGGCAACCAGATTCTGGAGGTTGAGAACCTGAAGGCTGTCACGGATGACGGCACGGTGCTGTTTGACAATGTATCGTTCAACGTGGAAAAGGGCGAGAAGGTGGTATTCCTGAGTCATGACCCGCGTGCAATGACTGCATTGTTCGAAATCATAAACGGAAACCGTGAGGCACAGGGTGGAACATTCAACTGGGGTGTTACAATCACAACGGCTTACCTGCCTGTTGACAATACGGAATTCTTCCAAAGCGACAAGAACCTGGTCGACTGGCTGAGCCAGTACGGCGAGGGTAACGATGTGTATTTCAAGGCTTTCCTGGGACGTATGCTGTTCAGCGGCGAGGAGGTGCTGAAAAAAGTCAACGTACTGTCTGGTGGTGAGAAGATGCGCTGTATGATTGCACGTATGCAGCTGAACAATGCCAACTGTCTGATACTGGATACTCCGACCAACCATCTGGATCTGGAATCGATACAGGCATTCAACAACAACCTGAAGCTGTTCAAGGGCAACGTGCTGTTTGCAAGCCATGACCATGAGTTTATCCAGACGGTTGCGAACCGTATAATAGAGCTTACTCCTAACGGCACGATAGACAAGCTTATGGAGTATGACGAATACATCAGCCGTGACGATATCAAGGAGCTGAAGGCGAAGATGTACGGGAATGCATAATGCGAGTGAAAAGTGAAAAGTGAAAAAATGCGGGAATTGCCGTTATGACATGAAGTGTGCCAAATTGACGTTTGGCACATTTCTTGTATAACAAGACATGTAAGTATTTTAACGACTATGGCAAAGGAAAATATAGAAAAAGAAGAATTGGAGAAGGAGAACATCCCTGAGGAGGAAGTAAAGGAAGAGGTCAAGGAAGAACCTGCGGAACAGGAAGTTGAAGTTGATCCGCTGGAGAAGGCCGAGGCTGAGATTGCCGACCTGAAGAAGCAGCTGCTGTACAAGATTGCAGAGTTTGACAACTACCGCAAGCGTACAATGGCTGAGAAGGTGGAACTGATAATGAATGGCGGCGAGAAGACTATCACGGCCATCCTGCCCGTTATGGATGATATGGAACGCGCCCTGGAGCAGATGAAGAAAGCCGAGGATGTCTCGGCAGTCGTCGAGGGTGTCGAGCTGATTCAGAAGAAATTCATGGGCATCCTGGAGAAACTGGGCGTCAAGGCAATCGAAACTGAAGGTGCGGACTTTAACGTCGACCTGCACGAGGCAATTGCACAGCTCCCCGCTCCTACCGAGGAGATGAAGAACAAGATAATGGATTGTACCCTGAAGGGTTACAAGCTGAACGACAAGGTTATACGACACAGTCAGGTTGTTGTCGGAATGTAAATGAATTAAAGGAAACATGGCACAAAGAGATCCATACGAAGTACTGGGTGTAGCCAAAAACGCTACGGATGCAGAGATCAAGGCTGCATACAAGAAGATGGCCATCAAGTACCATCCGGACAGAAACCCGAATAACAAGGAAGCTGAGGAGAAGTTCAAGGAAGCTGCCGAGGCCTACGATATCCTGCGAGACAAGGACAAGCGTGCACGCTATGACCAGTTCGGTTTTGCCGGCATGGGCGGAGCCGGAGGTTTCGGAGGCGGACAGGGCTTTGACATGAACGACATCTTCAGTATGTTTGGCGATATCTTCGGTGGACACATGGGTGGCGGAGGCGGTGGCTTCGAAAGCTTCTTCGGAGGCGGTGGCGGCAGCTACGGAGGCCCGCAGAAACACCGTGGAGGTGACCTGCGCATCAAGGTTCGACTTACTCTCGAGGAGGCAGCCACGGGTACCACGAAGAGATTCAAGGTACACAAGAACATGACCTGTACGCACTGTAACGGTTCGGGCAGCGAGGACGGAAAGACAGATACATGTCCTACATGTCACGGCTCGGGGTATGTTTCCCGTACGATGAACACCATGTTCGGACGCATGCAGCAGCAAAGCGTATGTAACGCCTGCGGAGGAACAGGCACAACGATAAAGAACAAATGTAAGCATTGTGCAGGTACCGGTGTTGTTGCCGGCGACGAGACAATCGAGGTAAAGATTCCGGCAGGTGTTGACACAGGCATGATACTGAACGTGCAAGGCAAGGGTCATGCAGGACGCAACAACGGCTATGCAGGTGACATAAAGGTTGCCATTGAGGTTGAGGAGCATCCGGAACTGCACCGTCAGGACACGGATCTGATATACAACCTGCTGCTGGATCTTCCGACAGCGGTGCTTGGTGGCAGCGTTGAGATACCGACAATCGACGGAAAAGTAAAGATCAAGATTGAACCGGGCACACAGTCGGGCAAGACATTGCGCCTGCGCGGCAAGGGCATGCCTTCGCTGCATGGATACGGACAGGGCTACGGTGATGAGATAATCCGCATTTCGATATATATACCTGAACACCTGAACAAGGAGGAGCAGGAAATATTTGAAAAGCTGCGCAACAGCGAGAACTGCAAGCCTTCGGCACATACCAGGAAGACGTTCTTCGACAGATTCCGCAACCTGTTCTCCTGATTCAACCATACTATAATTATATATATGTCTTATCAGGAAGCAATAGAATACCTGTTCAACTCAGCCCCGATGTTTCAGAATATCGGGGCTGGCGCATATAAGGAGGGTTTGGACAACACGCTGTTGCTGGACAGGCTTTCGGGACATCCGCACCGCAGCTACATGACAATACATGTAGGCGGAACAAACGGCAAGGGAAGTGTTTCGCATACCTTGGCTGCAATATTGCAGTCGGCTGGATACAAGGTCGGATTATATACAAGTCCGCACTTGGTTGACTTCCGCGAACGCATACGGGTAAACGGTGAAATGATACCCGAGGAGCGTGTCGTGCGGTTTGTCAAACAACTTAAAGCCTCTCCCCGGGGAGGTATGGAGGGGGCCTGTTCGTTCTTTGAGCTGACGACTGCGCTTGCATTCAAGTATTTTGAGGAGGCCGGGGTTGACATTGCCGTAATCGAGGTAGGCCTGGGCGGAAGGCTTGACTGCACCAATATCATCACGCCGATTATGTCGATTATAACCAACATCAGCTTTGACCATGTCCAGTTCCTGGGCGACACGCTTGAAAAGATAGCCAGGGAGAAAGCCGGAATAATCAAAGAGGGCGTACCGGTTGTAATCGGGGAAACTAACGGAAACATTGAAGTAAGGAGCGTCTTTGAGCTGACTGCCAACAGATTACACTCCAGGATATACTTTGCAGACGAGCTGCATCACGAGCCTGTTGAATCAGAGCTGAAGGGTGACTGTCAGGTAAAGAACACGCAGACGATACTGACGGCATTGGACTGCCTGAGGGAAAACTGTCCCGACCTGCATATAAGCGAAAAGGCTGTCGGGGAGGGGTTCCTGAACGTCTGCAAACTGACAGGGCTTATGGGCAGGTGGCAGACACTCAGCCAGAAGCCGCTGGTAATCTGCGACACGGGTCACAACGTGGGCGGCTGGGAATATCTTTCCAGGCAGCTTGACAGGATGCCCCGCCCGTTACATATTATAATAGGTATGGTTTCGGACAAGGACGTGACTCACGTGCTGAAATTGATGCCGCGGGATGCGCAGTATTATTTTACTCAGGCGTCCGTAAAACGCGCCATGCCCGTTGAGCAGTTTGCAGCTATCGGAAAGCAGTGCGGACTGACCGGCAATTCGTTCCCTAATGTTGCTGTTGCATACGAAAATGCATTGCAGAATGTGGGTAACGGAAGCATTTTTGTGGGCGGAAGCACATTTATTGTATCTGATTTGCTTAGCAGGCAGTAATTTTCCTCGGGTAATATTTGGACTTTAGTTGTTTTTATGTTATATTTGCATTGCAAACAATGTAAATCTAAATATTACTTTCAATGGAAAATACACTGATTTCGGGCCTGAAGCGTGAAGACTTTCAGGCTGTCGTACAGGGCAAGGAAACAGACCTGTACACATTGACTAATGATAACGGGATGGAAGTATCCATCACGAATTACGGAGGTGCAATCGTGGCCATCATGGTTCCTGACAAGGAAGGCAAGATGGCCAATGTCATTCAGGGACATGACTGCATACAGGACTGCATCGCAAGCCCCGAGCCGTTCCTGAGTACACTTGTGGGCCGCTATGGCAACCGTATATGCAAGGGAAAGTTCACTCTTAACGGCAAGGAGTATAACCTGAAGATTAACAACGGCCCCAACCATCTGCATGGCGGTCCTACCGGTTTCCATGCACGTGTATGGGATGCCGAGCAGATAGGCAACAATGTACTGGTTCTGCGTTATGTATCCGCATACTACGAGGAGGGTTTCCCGGGTGAATTGACCATGACTGTAAGGTATTCGCTGACTGATGACGACGAACTGGTTATCGACTACCGCGGCACGACCAACAAGAAGACAATCGTCAACATGACAAGCCACGGTTTCTTCTCGCTGACCGGAATAGGCACCCCTACCCCTTCACAGCTGGATTGTGTCCTGCAGATAAATGCAGACTTCTACGTTCCCATTGACGAGAATTCGATCCCGACAGGCGAAATACTGAAGGTCGAGGGTACGCCTTTCGACTTCCGTACTCCAAAGCCTATCGGCAGGGATATCGCACAGGATGACGTTCAGCTGAAGCACGGTGCCGGTTATGACCACAGCTTCGTACTGAACAAGAAGGAGCCGGGTGAGCTGTCGCTCGCTGCCACATTGTGGGAACCGAAGAGCGGCCGTGTAATGGAGACATGGACGACCGAGCCTGCAGTACAGTTCTACTCGGACAACTGGGCAGACGGTTACAAGGGACAGCACGGTGCGACATTCGGCAAGCATAGCGGCATGTGCTTCGAGGCACAGCACTTCCCCGACAGCCCTAACCACCCGCACTTCCCCAGCTGCGTGCTGAAACCGGGTGAGGTTTATACCCAGAAGACAATCTACAAGTTCGGTATCAAGTAAGAACTGTTGCTGAAACTGAAATACAAGAATCTTAACAAATAATCTAAACAAACTAAATTTATGGCTAAACAAGCAAAACAATGGGGTGCCATCATCGTTATGATTGCCCTCTTTGCGATGATTGCCTTCGTGACGAATCTGTGTTCACCAATGGCAACAATCATCAAGGCACAGGGTCCTATCTCGAATGTGCTGGCACAGATTGGCAACTACGGAAACTTTGTTGCATATCTGGTAATGGGTATTCCTGCCGGTATGCTGATTTCCAAGTTCGGTTACAAGAAGACAGCCCTTATCGGTCTGTGCGTAGGTATTGCCGGTATCCTGATCCAGTGGGCAAGCGGTTTCTTCGACCCTGCTACCGACGGCGTAGGCACTATCTTCGGTGTATACCTGTGCGGTGCTTTCCTCGCAGGTCTGTGCATGTGTATCCTGAACTGTGTCGTAAACCCGATGCTGAACCTTCTGGGCGGCGGCGGTAACGGCGGTAACCAGCTGATTCAGGTGGGCGGCGTATTCAATTCAGCTGCTGCCGTAGGTTGCTACATCCTGATGGGTGCGCTGATTGCAGATCCTCTGAAAGCCAAGATGGCTGATGCTACTCCTGCGCTGATGATTGCCCTTGCAATATTCGTTATTGCATTCATCGTTATCTGCTTCACAAAGATTGACGAACCCGAGCAGGCTCCTGTTGACCTGAGCATGATTCCAAAGGCTCTGGCATTCCGCCACTTCGCACTGGGTGCCCTGGCTATCTTCCTGTATATGGGTATCGAGGTTGGTGTTCCCAACTTTGTAAACCTGTACCTGATTGACTCTGATGTAACACCTGCCATCGCAGGTCTGCTGGTTGCCGTTTACTGGGCAAGCATGATGATCGGCCGTTTCGTAGGTGCAAGCATCGGTTCGAAGGTCAGTGCACGCGCAATGGTTACTATTGTAAGTACCGCTACCCTGCTGCTCGTAGGATTCGGTATTTTTGCACCGACGGATATCCTTGTTCCGTTCCCGGGCGTTAACTGGTCGACACTGACAGTTATCACACAGGATGTTCCCGTAGGTATCTTTGCCATGTTGCTGGTAGGTCTTTGCACATCGGTAATGTGGGGTGCCATCTTCGACATGGCCGTTGAGGGTCTTGGCAAATACACAGCTATCGCCAGCGGTATATTCATGACAATGGTATTCGGTTGTGCCGTTATGATGGGTATACAGGGCTTCGTTGCAGACATCGCAGGCTATATGACAAGCTTCTGGGTTGTTATGTTCTGTGCTGCATACCTGCTGTTCTATGCCCAGATCGGCAGCCGCGTAAAGAAATAATTCCCTTAAACTCTTAAACCATTAAACTTTAAATACAATGAGACTTACAATCGATGATGTAAGAAGTCGCTTTATCAAGCACTTTGACGGTACAACAGGCAGTGTATATGCTTCACCAGGTCGTATCAACCTGATTGGCGAGCATACAGACTATAACAACGGCTTTGTCTTCCCCGGCGCTGTACAGCAGGGCATGATTGCCGAGATTAAGCCTAACGGCACACGTAATGTAAACGCATACTCTATCGACCTGAAGGACAAGGTTACATTCTGTCTGGATGACCCCGAAGGTCCAAAGGCTACATGGGCACGTTATATATTCGGTGTATGTCGTGAGATGATGGCACTGGGCGTACCTGTTGAGGGTTTCAACACTGCGTTTGCAGGTGATGTACCCCTGGGTGCCGGCATGAGTTCAAGTGCTGCACTGGAAAGCTGCTTCGCATTCGCTTGCAACGACCTGTGGGGCGAGAACAAGATTGAGAAGATGGAACTGGCCAAGGTCGGTCAGCGTACAGAACACAAATACATTGGCTGTAACTGCGGTATCATGGACCAGTTCGCTTCTGTATTCGGCAAGGCAGGCAGCTTGATGCGCCTTGACTGCCGCAGCGGCGAGTTTGCATACTTCCCATGGAAGCCGGAGGGTTACAAGCTGGTTCTTGTAAACTCATGCGTAAAGCACGAGCTGGCAGGTTCTCCATACAACGACCGCCGTCTATCGTGCGAGCGTGTTGCTGCCGTTATCAACAAGCACCATCCCGAGGTCGAGACTCTGCGTGATGCAAACATGGCTCTTCTTGACGAGGTGAAGGCCGAGGTTTCGGAAGAAGACTACAAGCGTGCACGCTACGTAATCGGTGAGGTTGACCGTGTGCTGGCTGTCTGCGACGCCCTGGAGCGCGGTGACTATGAGACAGTAGGTCAGAAGATGTACGAGACACACTATGGCCTGTCCAAGGAGTACGAGGTATCTTGCGAGGAGCTTGACTACCTGAACGACATTGCCAAGGATTGCGGTGTTACCGGTTCACGTATCATGGGCGGCGGCTTCGGTGGCTGTACCATCAACCTGGTTGCAAACGAGCTTTATGACAACTTTGTAAAGGTTGTGAAGGAGAAGTATGCTGCCAAGTACGGCAAGGAACCGATTGTAATTGACGTTGTAATCGGTGACGGCTCACGCAAGCTCTGCTAATCCGTCTTACACGTTTATACTTACAGGTCTCAGTCTCATTGTCGGGATTGAGACCTTTTTTTTATATTTATATGTATTTAGCGGAAAATGTGTCACATTTACACTCGAATATATAAATATATTTCTTACCTTTGCTGAGGTATATATCAAGTAAGACAAACTACACATACATTTAAGTGATGGCAAATACGCTTTACGCCGGTGTCCCCCAATTCTACGTTGCCGTTGACTGCATAATATTCGCATACGAGAACAACGACATACAAGTGCTGCTGCAAAAACGCAAAATCGAACCTTTTGTTGGAGAACCCACACTGCTTGGCGGTTTCGTGGGAGCAGAAGAATCCCTGGACGATGCAGCACATCGCGTATTGCTTGAGCGCACAGGTATGAAGGATGTGTTTCTTGAACAGGTTGAGACATTCGGTGAACCTGACCGCGACCCGGGCGGGCGTGTGATAAGTACGGCATATTACGCCTTGCTGAACAAGAAACTGCACGATACAAGGCTGATTCAGAAATTCGGCTGCGAATGGTACAGCCTCAAGAACCTGCCAATGCTGCACTTTGACCACAGCAAGATGCTTGCCAAGGCTATCGGTATCCTGCGCGACAGAATAGGTTACTCGCCCGTTGCACTGAATCTGCTGCCGGCAGAGTTTACGCTGACACAGCTTCAGCGTGTGTACGAGGGCATACTGGGCATGGAACTGGACAAGAGGAATTTCCGTAAACGCCTGAAGGAAATGCCTTACTTCATAGAAACGGGCAAGAAGGACAAGTCATTCAGCAAACGGGCTGCTGCCTTGTATAATTTCGACTGGATGATGTACAAACAACTGAAATACTATCATCTGTAATCCAAACCGATAATCAAATAACAATATACTACAATGAATTCCATCAAGACACTGAACATTGCTGCAGACAATATCCGAGTTCTTACGGCTGCAATGGTTGAGAAAGCAAAAAGCGGACATCCTGGTGGTGCCATGGGCGGAGCTGATTTTATCAATGTATTATACAGCGAGTATCTGATACATGACCCCGAAAACCCGTTGTGGGAAGGTCGCGACCGTTTCTTCCTCGACCCGGGTCACATGTCACCTATGCTGTACAGTGTACTGACATTCACGGGTAAATTCACTCTTGACGAACTGAAACAGCTGCGTCAGTGGGACTCTCCTACCCCGGGACATCCTGAACTGAACTATGCCAGGGGCATTGAGAACAGCTCGGGGCCGCTTGGTCAGGGCCATACATACGCAGTAGGTGCTGCTTTGGCAGCCAAATGCCTGTATGCACGTACCGGCAACGACACGTTCAAGAAGGAGACAATATACACCTATATCAGCGACGGTGGAATTCAGGAGGAGATTTCGCATGGTGCTGCACGCATTGCCGGAACACTGGGTTTGGACAATCTTGTCATGTTCTATGATGCTAACGACATACAGCTGAGTACGGAAACACAGGTTGTCACTGTCGAGGATACTGCTGCACGCTACCGTGCAATGGGTTGGAACGTCCTGGCAATAGACGGCAACGACGCACAGCAGATACGCGAAGCGCTGAATACAGCACTTGTGCGCAACGGCAAGCCTACGCTGATTATCGGACACTGCGTGATGGGCAAGGGTGCCGTACAGGCAGACGGCAGCAGCTACGAACGCTCATGCAAGACACACGGAGCTCCCTTGGGCGGAGATGCATACCGCAATACAATTACTAACCTGGGGTTTGATCCCGACAACGCCTTTGTCATCCGTCCCGAGGTTCAGGAACTGTACGAACAGCGCCGCAAGGAACTGCTGGGAATTGTTGCCAAGCGACATGAGGAGGAAAAGGCATGGGCAGCTGCCAATCCCGAAAAGGCTGCACAGCAGGATGACTGGTTTGCAGGCCGTCTGCCAAATATCCCCTGGGAGACACTTGAACAGAAGCAGGGAGATCCTACACGCAATGCATCCAGCACATGTCTTTCACTTCTTGCAAAGACTGTCCCCAATATGATTGTAAGCAGTGCAGACCTTTGCAACTCGGACAAGACGGACGGATTCATTAAAGGCGGTGCTACGGTGATTACACGCGACAACTATGCCGGCGGTTTCCTGCAGGCAGGTGTTGCCGAGCTCACAATGGCATGCGTATGTATAGGTATTACTCTGCACGGAGGCATGCTTGCCGCATGCGGCACGTTCTTTGTCTTCAGCGACTACATGAAGCCCGCAATACGTATGGCGGCATTGATGCAGCTTCCGGTGAAGTTTATCTGGAGCCACGATGCATTCCGCGTTGGCGAGGACGGACCTACGCACGAGCCTGTTGAACAGGAGGCACAGATTCGTCTCATGGAAAGGATGAAGAACCACAGCGGACGTAACAGCATGCTTGTCCTGCGTCCTGCCGACTGCAATGCAACGACCGTATGCTGGCAGATGGCTATGGAGAACATGAATACTCCGACCGCCCTGATACTGTCCCGTCAGAACATCGTACCCCTGCCTGCCGGCACACCATACGAACTGGTAAGGAAGGGTGCATATATCAGTGCCGAGAGCGACGAGAATCCTGATATAATCCTTGTCGGCAACGGATCTGAAGTAAGCACACTGATCGAAGGAGCACGTCTCTTGCGTAAGGACGGGTACAAGGTTCGTACCGTCAGTGCCCCCAGCGAAGGCCTGTTCCGTCAGCAGCCCATTGAATACCAGCGACAGATATTCCCCGTAGGCAGCAAGGTATTCGGTTTGAGCGCAGGTCTTCCCGTAACACTCGAGGGCTTCCTGGTAGGTGCACATCCCGACAGTTTCATCTACGGTCTTGACTCATTCGGCTTCTCGGCACCTTACAAGGTACTTGACGAGAAACTTGGCTACACCGCCGAGAATGTATACAAGCAGGCAAAGAAAATCCTATAGAACACTATTTAGGCTATGGTAATAGGTCTGGCATCGGATCATGCTGCATTCCAGCTGAAGCAGTATGTAAAGCAATACCTCGAGGAGAAAGGTCTGGAATACAAGGATTACGGCACGTATACCGAAGACAGTTGCAACTATGCTGAATTCGGTCATGCACTGGCCGAAGGTATCGAACGCGGCGAGGTATATCCCGGCATTGCAATGTGCGGCTCAGGCGAGGGTATATCAATGACACTGAACAAACACCAGGGCATACGTGCAGGACTATGCTGGATTCCCGAGATTGCACATCTCATACGTCAGCACAATGATGCAAACGTACTGGTTATGCCTGGGCGCTTCATCGACAACGACACTGCAAGGGGTATTATGGACGAGTTCCTTAATACTCCTTTCGAAGGCGGCCGTCACGAGGCACGTGTGGCATCGATACCTGTAAAGTAATCACTGGAACGAACTGGTATCCGGACGGTTTGTGATGACGAAGACATCCTCGTTCTCACGCTTCATCAGATAACGTTCACGGGCAAACTTCTCAACATAGTCACGCTGGTTGAGAAGTTTCAGTTCCCTTGTATCATTCTCGTACATATCCTTGTACGACTGCATCTCCATACGCAGCTTGTCAATATTCTGCAAACGCTGATAGCGGTTATACCAACTGTTCTCGTCCAGAAGACCGACAATCAGTATAATGAGGAATACGGTGACTACGTATTTATGTCTGCCAAGGAAATCTACAAGAGAGTGCATTCTGCTCATAAAGCCGTAATTCTGTTGCCTGGGATATTTGCTAATTTTGTCGCAAAGATAGAAAAAAAAGACTTCACATGTGTAGAATAATGGATAAAATATTCTAAATTTGTAGCAATTAAATACTAACCGAACCTATAACATCAAATTATAATGCAAGAGTACATTGTATCTGCACGCAAGTACCGCCCAATGACATTTGATACAGTTGTCGGCCAGCAGTCGCTGACGACTACGCTGAAGAATGCCATACACAGCGGAAAGCTTGCACACGCATACCTGTTCTGTGGTCCCAGGGGTGTTGGCAAGACCACCTGTGCGCGTATCTTTGCAAAGACCATCAACTGCCTTTCGCCCCAGGCAGACGGCGAAAGCTGCGGACAATGCGAGAGCTGCAGGAGCTTTGACGAAGGACGCAGCATGAACATCCACGAACTGGATGCTGCCAGCAACAACAGCGTCGAGGATATACGCGAACTGATCAAACAGGTGCAGATTCCGCCACAGACAGGCAAATACAAGGTATTTATCATTGACGAGGTCCACATGCTGTCGACCTCGGCCTTCAATGCCTTCCTGAAAACGCTCGAGGAACCGCCACACTACGTTATCTTCATACTGGCAACAACCGAGAAGCACAAGATATTGCCCACAATCCTGTCACGCTGCCAGGTTTATGACTTCAGTCGCATTACACTCAGCGACACTGTCAACCACCTGAAACAGGTTGCACAGAAAGAAGGCTATACCGTAGACGACGAAGCACTGAAGCTGATTGCCGAGAAAGCCGACGGTGGTATGCGCGATGCACTCAGCATCTTCGACCAGATGATTGCATTCACCAACGGCAACCTCAGCTACGAAACAGTGTGCCAGAGCCTCAATGTTCTCTCGTCCGAGTACTATTTCCGCATTGTAGATCTTTTCCTGGAGAACAATACCGAGGCATGCATGCTGCTGCTTAACGAGATCATACAGAAGGGCTTTGACCCCGGCAACTTCGTATCAGGACTGGCAAACCACATGCGACAGCTGCTCGTGGCAAGGGACGAAAGCACCCTGCCCCTTCTGGAATGCAGCCAGCAGACACGTGAGCGCTATTGCACACAGGCAAAGAAATGCAACTTCAAGTTCATATACCGCGTAATAAAGCTTGCCAACGACTGTGACCAGGCATACCGCCAGAGCCATAACAAACGCCTGCAGGTAGAAATCTGCCTGATACAATGTGCGCAGATAACACAGGGAGAAGATGAACCCGGCTCGGGGCGTAGCCCCAGGCGTATATTAAAACCCATATTCAAGACCCAGGTGCAGGCTCAGCCGGCGCCACAGGTCAGTGTCCCCGCGTCCAAGGTCGGTGTTTCTGCTCCCAAGTTCCAGAGTACGCCCAAACTTGCAACAGTGAAACTGTCAAATCTGGGACCACGCATCCACAATACCGTTAATGCAGACGTTGCAAAGGACAAGGAAGAGAAGCAAGTAACCGTAAGTCCGGAACTTGAAAGCCCATACACCGAAAACGACGTAATATTTCAGTGGAACAGGATGATAAATGCAATGCCTCAGGAACAAAAGGCAATGCAAATACGTATGCGCAGCATGACTCCCGTCTGGATTGAAGGCGACATCTACCAGGTTACAGCCAATAATGCACAGATTGCACAAAACCTGAACAACATGATGGCCGGCATCCTGTCCACGATGCGCCAGAATCTAAAGAACGGCAAATTCACGATCAACGTACGCATAGCCGAGGCACAGGAAATAAAGCGGATGATTTCCAAACCCGAAATGTTCAAAGCGTTTATGGAACAAAACAGCGGAATATCAATGCTACACAAAATGCTGCATTTGGAACTGATTTGAAAACAACAACACATATACAATGAACAGAACAGACGAAGGCCTGCAGCAGTTAGGTCAGAATACACAATACCGACAGGACTATGCACCCGAGGTACTGGAGACATTCCAGAACCGCCATCCCGACAACGACTACTGGGTACGGTTCAACTGTCCCGAATTTACCTCGCTATGCCCCATTACAGGTCAGCCAGACTTTGCCGAGATACGCATCAGCTACATTCCCGACCAGCGAATGGTCGAGAGCAAGAGCCTGAAACTATACCTCTTCTCGTTCCGCAATCACGGAGATTTCCACGAGGATTGCGTCAACGTCATAATGAAGGATCTGATAAAACTCATGGATCCACGCTACATCGAGGTCACAGGCATCTTTACGCCACGCGGCGGCATCAGCATCTGGCCATACGCAAACTACGGCCGACCTGGGACAAAGTACCAGAAACTGGCAGAACAACGCCTTGCAACACACGAATAACACAACAAGACCATGACACCTAAAGAGGCAGACGCCTGCGTACAGCAGGCCGTAGAAAACTTCAAGCAAGGTTACAACTGCTGCCAGGCAGTTGTCGCAGCATTTGCACCATACTACAATCTTGACCAGGATATGGCACTGCGCATCAGCGCCGGTTTTGGCGGAGGTGTCGGACGTATGCGCATGATGTGCGGAGCAGTGTCAGGCATGGTTGTAGTTGCAGGATTGCAGGACGGACAGACACAAGGGTCGGACAATGCCGGGAAAGCCGAATGCTACAAGACCGTACAGCAACTGGTCAACGCATTCAAGGAAGAGAACGGAAGCATAATATGTGCCGAGCTCCTTGCAATGAACAAATGCCCCGTCGTTAAGAACACCAATGTCCCCGATGCACGCACCGTAGAATACTACAAGGCACGCCCCTGTGCCCAAAAGGTCGAATCCGCTGCCCGAATCGTAGCAGACTATCTGCTAAGCAAAGCCGGTTAACGGTTATATCACATCAACCCTCGGTTCATTCACCACATCAACCCTCGGTTCGTCCACCACATCAACCCTCGGTTAATCTACCACATCAACCCTCGGTTCGTCCACCACTTCAACCCTCGGTTGATTTACCACATCAACCCTCGGTGGATTTCGGGACACAGTTCTTTACAATAATCGGTCCCTCCGCCGTTCAATAACAAGCGCCTGCTGGAAGGAATATCCAGTAGGCGCTTAACTATTTATCGCGGCAAGTCGCGTGGAACTACATTTTAACAACTATGGAACAATATGGAACGCGCCAACGGCGCATGGAACCTCATTCTCCCGCCATTATCGTCAGTATCGTTGTAATGTCGCCAATCTCAATAGCACCACTCTTGTTTGCATCAGCCGCCTTGTTGTCGTAACCGGTAGCCTCGGGCGTAGCCATCAGGGTCAAGACAGATGTAACATCACCGATTTCCACTTCACCATTGCCGTTTGCATCGCCAACGATATATGTGGGCTCTGCAATAGGCAGGATAGTGCCAAATTTATTCCAAGGATAAGTAGACTTGTATGTATCTAAAGCAGAAGCCGGAACATACAAAATAGCAGATGCGATGCTGGAGTTCCAGAAAATATTTGGTCCGGTAGTCGGCACCTGTTTTGCCAAACACAACATTTCCTGTAAACCGGAGCATCCATAGAAAGCTTCCTTACTAATATATTCCATGCTCTCGGGAATGGTAATTGATGTTAGACCCGAGCAATTACCGAAAGCTAATATACCAATGCGACTCACGCTGTTGGGGATAGTGATGGATGTAAGATCAGGACAACTGTAGAAAGCTCTGTCTGCAATTCCCAATGTACCCTCTTCCAACTCAATATGTGTTTCTGCCGGCATAGAACCCTTGTATGTATATGCGACTTTACCTGCATATATCAATCCATCCGGATGATTTTTGTACCATGGAGTACCAGCAAAAGCCTGATCACCTATGCTTGTGACACTGTTAGGGATAGAGATATCGGTTAAATTCCAGCAACTGTAGAAAGCTTCATCTCCTATGCTCGTCACGCCGTCACATATCGTGGCAGAGACTATTCCACAAAAGAAGAAAGCTGTCTCTCCTATGCTCTTCACACTGCCAGGAATTGTAACCTCTGTCAGTCTGAGGCAGCTATAGAAAGCTCTGTCTCCAATTGATGTAACACCATTGCCAATCGTGACAGATGTAAGACTTAGGCATTTACGGAATGCTTCATCTCCTATGCTGGTCACGCTGTTGGGGATTATCACCTCCTTCAGAGCGCTGCATTCATAGAAAGTCCTGTTTCCTATTGCTGTAACGCCATCGCTGATTGTTACATTTGTCAGGTTGGGGCATTCATGAAAAACATATTCTCCAATATTCGTCACACTGCCGGGAATAATTACAGAGGTTAAGGCATCGCACCATCTGAAAGCATAATCTCCTATGTCCGTCACACTGTTGCCTATTGTGATTGACGGCAGGCTGGTGCACCCACCAAATGCCTCATATCCAATGCTCGTCACGCCGTCGCCCATTGTAATTGAGGTTATGCGCGTGCAACTGTAAAAAGCACGAGTTCCTATGCTCTTCACGCTGTTGGGAATAGTGAGGGAGGTCAGATGGTTGCAATCACAGAAAGCATCATTTCCTATGGTTGTCACGCTGTTGGGAATTGTCACCTCTGTCAACTCGTAGCAGTGATAAAAAGCACTGCCTTTAATTGTTGTCACGTCATAAGTAGTAGCATCGTATTGTACAGTCGCTGGAATCATCACACTGCCTGTGTATTTGGTGTCGCCGGATGTTACCTCAGCTTCCATATTACCGGTATCGAAATTGTAATAGATACCATCAATTTCAGCATCATATGCACTTACCGTCAGCGTTGACAGCATAACTAAAATATAAAGTAGAGGCCTTTTTTTCATATTTACATCAATTTGCCGAGACAAATATATCCACTTAACAGATATTATGCAAGTTTTCGTAAAAAAAAAGGGCTCACAAACTCAATTCTTTTTACACCTTTTTAGCAACATGTGTTCGTGAGCCTATGAAGCTAGCTTCGTGAGCCAAGTAACATATTATATCCAACACGCCTCCAGATGTGTGAAAAAACAACCAAGGGGAAAATCTGCGTTGCTATCTCTTACGCCAGTATTAGACTTAGTGGGCAACTCTATTATAGTTAGTGGGTAACTCTAATATGGTTAGTGGAAACATAAAAATAGAGTGCAGTACAAAGCAATGTAACTGCACTCTATTAAAGTGATAAAATCTTACAACCCCAATGCCTTTGCGAGGCCGCTGTCTACACCGCTGAAGCCCATGAAGGCCATGGCCAGGAGACCTGCGGTAACAAGGGCTATTGCCATTCCCTGCATGCCGCGTGGAATATTGGCCATGCTCAGCTGCTCGCGTATGCCGGCGAAGATAACCAATGCAAGTCCAAAGCCTATCGCAGTGCTGATGGCGTAGACGACACCTGTAAGCAGGTTAGGTTCCAGACCCTGGGAATTGTATGTTCCCTGGGCAACGAGGATAGCGACACCCAGTATACAGCAGTTGGTGGTAATCAGGGGCAGGAATACGCCCAAGGACTGATACAGGGCAGGCGAAACCTTCTTCAGGACAATCTCGACCATCTGTACCAGTGCTGCAATTACCAGGATGAAGGCAATTGTCTGGAGGTATTCCAGATGCAGTGTATTCAGCACATAGACCTGAATCAGGTATGTAACGATTGTTGCCAGGGTGAGCACGAATGCAACTGCTGCGCTCATGCCCAGTGCAGTGTCGACTTTCTTACTTACACCCAGGAAGGGGCAGATACCCAGAAACTGTGACAGCACAACGTTATTAACGAAGATTGCTGTGATGAAAATCAATATGTATGCCATGCTTATTTACGATTTGACAATTTACTATTTACGATTTTAGCCTGTTGACAATTGCAATCAGGTAGCCAAGGGCGATGAAGGCACCGGGAGCAAGGACGAATACCAGGGCTCCGTAGCTTTCGGGGAACATCGTAAACGAGAATATCTTGCCGGTACCCAGCAATTCGCGTGTTGCACCCAGCAGTGTCAGGGCAAGGGTAAAGCCAAGTCCCATACCTATACCGTCCATGACCGAGGAGACGGGACCATTCTTGGCGGCAAATGCCTCGGCACGGCCCAGGATAATGCAGTTTACGACAATCAGCGGAATAAAGAGTCCCAGTGACTTGTCAATCTCGGGAGCATACGCCTTGATCAGCATCTGCAGGATTGTAACAAGTGATGCGATGACAACGATGAACGATGGAATACGCACCATATCGGGAATCAGATTCTTGATAAGCGAGATAATCAGGTTGGAGAAAACAAGCACGGCCATTGTGGCAAGTCCCATGCTCATACCGTTAAGTGCACTGCTGGTCGTACCCAATGTGGGACACATACTCAGGAGAAGCACAAAGGTGGGGTTTTCCTTGACTATACCATTCCACAGAACTTTAAGACTATTCATGACTATCCTCCTTTCTATTATTATGCTTGGTTGACGAATATGCAACGTATGCATTGTTCACGGCAGCAAGGAAAGCACGGCTGGTGATTGTGCTGGCAGTGATTGCATCTACCTCGCCGCCGTCCTTGGAAACGGTCAGCCTGCCTGCAGTCTTACCGATAATATTGCCTTTGCCGTTCTTCTGAAACCACTCGCCGGCCTTAGCACCAAGGCCTGGAGTCTCGTTACTGGTCAGTATCGAATAACCCAGGACATGGAATTCGCAATCAAGGCCTACCATGATTGAGAGACCGCCGCCAAAACTCTTGTTGCCGGGATCGCCGGTCTTGACGGCAGCACCCTTGTCCGTAATATATACAGTGGCGGCATCCTTGCCCTCGCCTACGACAACGGTATCGGTAACAGTAACGTCATCGGCACAGAGGACAGCCTTGATTGCTGCTGCCTCGTTTGCTTCTGCGATTTCGCGGATAGGACCCTCGGTCAGATGATTGACATAGGCCAAGGCTGCGCCTGCACATACGGCAATCAGAGTAAGTACAACAACCATATTGTACCATGTAGATTCCAGTTTCTTCATTTTGCAGCCTCCTTTCCTGGCTTCTCGCCAAAGCGTTTGGGTTTACAATAGGTATTGATCAGGGGAGTAAAGGCATTCATAATAAGTATTGCAAAGCTCATGCCCTCGGGATAGGAGCCCCAGTTACGTATCACAACTGTAAGAATACCAATGGATACGCCATAGATAAGCTGCCCCTTGGGAACCATAGGGCTGGTGACATAGTCGGTAGCCATAAAGCAGGCGCCCAGCATCAGACCTCCACTGCACAGTACTGCAACCGGAGATGCATATACAGGATCGGCAACATGCAGGACTGCACTGAGTACGGCAACGGTTCCCAATATGCTGACAGGGATATGCCATGTGATAATCTTGCGCACAAGCATGAATGCACAACCCAGCAGGAGCAGAATGGCACTGACCTCGCCCAACGAACCGCCTGTCCTGCCGACAAGCATGTCAAGGCTGTCGGGCAGTTGGCTGAGAATCCCGGAATCACCCTCGGTAATCGCATTCTGCATGATACTCAAAGGCGTAGCAGCGGTTTCGGCATCCACATAGGCTACCGAACCACTAACAGGCCATATCGTCATCTGGGCAGGGAACGAAATCAGGAGGAATACACGTCCTACCAGTGCAGGGTTGAAGGGATTCTGGCCAAGACCGCCAAAGGTCATCTTGCCGATACATATTGCAACCATCGCACCAATCACGATAATCCATACAGGAAGGGTACTGGGCAGATTGAATCCCAACAGGATACCTGTAAGAATTGCGCTTCCGTCCCAGACAGTAACTTTCTCGCGACGCAGGATGAAGCGCGTAACGGCCCATTCAAACAGCACGCAGCTGACGACACTGGTCAGCATAACCACTGCAGCTCCCAGACCGAAGAAGTAAAGGCTGGCAATCATCGCCGGAACCAGCGCAATACATACACCATACATGTTCTTCTGCACGCTGTCGCCAGAATGAACATGAGGTGAAAGGGAAACTATAAGTCTATTCATCTTAATTGATAATTCTTAATACAAAAAACTCCTGATTAACTCTTGGCTGCGGCAGCACGACTGCGGATAATACCCATTACCGTCGTCTTGCCCAGGCGGATATTGTCCAGCAATGGGCGGTGTGACGGACAGGTAAACGCACAAGAGCCACACTCGATACATGATGTAATACCCTCGGCCTCGGCACGGTCCCATACATGCTGGGATGAGAGTGTCGACAGCAGATAAGGCTCAAGTCCCATGGGGCATGCACCTACGCACTTGGCACAGCGGATACATGGCTCAACTTTAGCACGACGTGCTTCCTTGTCGTTCATTATAAGAAGACCGGACGAACCCTTGGTCATGGGAATGTCGGTGGAAATCAAAGCCTTGCCCATCATCGGGCCGCCGCCTATAATCTTTCCCGTATCGGCAGGCAAACCGCCACACTCGTCGATAAGCTGGCTGAACGGAGTACCCAGACGTGCCATCAGGTTGCTGGGATTCTTCAGGCTCTTGCCCGTAACAGTAATTACGCGGCTGATCAGAGGCTTGTTCTTCATGACAGCCTCGTAAATCGCAAACGCAGTACCGACGTTCTGCACGACAGCACCTACGTTGATAGGTATTGCAGGAGGAGCAGGTACCTGACGTCCGATTACGGCATCTATCAGCTGCTTCTCACCACCTTGCGGATACTGGACCTTGAGCGGAACAATCTCGATATCGGGATATTCGGCAGCAGTCTCCTTCATCAGACGTATTGCGTCAGGCTTGTTGTTTTCAATACCGATGTAGCCCTTCTGTACATTAACTGCCTTCATAATCAGCTTTACGCCCACCAGAATCTCGGCAGCATGTTCCAGCATCAGGCTGTGGTCGGCAGTCAGATAAGGCTCACACTCAACTGCATTGATAATAACGCACTCTGCCTTCTGGCCGGGAGGCGGACACAGTTTCACGTGACAGGGGAATGTAGCACCGCCCATGCCTACTATGCCGGCAGCCTTCACCTTGTCAATAATAGCCTTGCTGTCAAGTTCAGGACGGTCGGAGAGTTTTACCAGGTCTGTCGAACGGTCAATAGAGTCCTCCCACTCATCACCCTCGACATCAACGTAAACAGCCATACGGCGTGTGTCACTGGCATCAAGGGCGACATCGACCTTGGAAACCTTGCCGCTGACCGACGAATATATTGGAGCACTGACAAAGCCGTTGGCTTCACCCAACAGAGTGCCGACCTTGACGACATCACCTTTTTTCACCACGGGAACAGCAGGGGCGCCAATATGCTGGAACATACTGAAAACTGCCTGCTTGGGCAGGGCTGCCTGACGTATCGGGCATCCTGCACTCAGTTTATTCTCTTCGGGGTGGACACCACCCATGCTAAATGTCTTCATGCTTTGCCCTCCTCTTTTACCGGTTCTTCAACTTTAGGCTTGCGTGGCGGGAAATTGAATGCCTTGATGGCACCGCGCGGACATGCCTCCTCGCACTTGCGGCATAACTTGCACTTGTCAGGATCGATATGAGCCAGGTTTGTGCCCAGTGTAATTGCCTCGAACTTGTCACAGGTCTTGACGCACTTGCCGCATCCTATGCAACTGACCTTACACTCCTTGGTTGCAAGGGCACCCTTGTCCTTGTTGTTGCAGAGAACAACCACCTTGCGGCCTTTAGGTCCCTGGGGGCGCAGCTCGATAATACCGCGTGGACAGGTCTTGGCACAGGCACCGCAACCCGTACACTTGCTTTCATCAACCTCGGCGATACGTGTTGCAGGATTCACGGTAATTGCACCGAACAGACATACAGCGGCACAGTCGCCCTCACCCAGACAGCCATACTGGCACAAAGTCTCGCCCATACCTGTCATGTTCTGGATACGGCAGGAATGAGCACCGTCGAACTCGACGCCATGCGGACGCACGTCACAAGTGCCCTGACAGCGTACGACAGCTACCTTGGGTGCTGCAGCACTTGCCTGAAGGCCAAGTATGGCCGCAACCTTTTCCATCACGGCCTGTCCACCCGGAGCACAGTTCAGGTCCGAAAGGCTTCCGTCCTCGGCAGCCTTGACACATGCTCCTGCAAAGCCCGCACATCCAGGATAGCCGCAGCCGCCGCAGTTAGCCTGCGGAAGCACTTCGTTTACCTCCTTGATGCGGGGATCTTCCCATACAGCAAACTTCTTGCTGGCAATGAACAATACCGCAGCGGATATCAAGCCAATGCCACCCAAGACGCATACTGCAATCAAGATTACATTCATAATATTATTAGTTTGGTTTGTTTCTCAGAATTTAGGTTTAATCAATCTGATAGCCAGGAAATAGAGTATCAGGAAACAGAGAATGGCAAGAGCGGACACTATCTCGTCAAAATACAGCTGCCCGACAGCCAGAATCACGACAATGGCAATCAGTGGGATGACGAAGGCAATGGCAACTGCCTTCAGGCTTGTCTCACAGGCAACTCCCTCATCCTTATGGCCGCAAAACATACTTATCTTGCAACCCGAGCAACCGAACTTCTCCTTCATCTGCCCTGTCAACTATCTGGAAAGATACTTGTCACCGCTCTCCCTGACAATGGCACGCCGGTATTCCTCAGGGTATCCTGGACGAATGACACGGTCGGGCTCACCGCCGGGAGTCTTCAGGTAATTACCTGCCGAATCGGTCTTCTTGATAACCATATCATTGTACTTGACGATAATACGCTGAGCCAGCTGCATCCATTCGTCGGTCATCATACCTGACATACGGTGGCTGTAGTCACTCAGGAACTTGGCAGCATCCTCGGCATTCATGCTCTCGGCATCTTTCTCGACCAGAATATTCATCGTGGTGAAATCATTCTCAAGACGGTCACGGACAGCCTTCAGTTCAGGGAACAGGGCATTGTAACGGTAGTAAACCATGTTGCTCACACAGTTACACATCCAATATGCATTCTTGAAGCTGAAGGTAAACGCATTGGCAAGCTTCCTGCTGAAACACTCGGGAACCTCGCTGGTACAACAGTAGATTGGCACAAAAGCTATCATGTTGGCATCGTCGTTACCGAACCACAGTATGCCGCCCATATAGTCAGGCAGCCACGAACGCAGCTGGGCAACGTACACCGCACTCGTCTGCTGGGTACTGATAGGACGCTCGTTAAAATACTTCTTTCCGTCAACATCAAACTGCAAAGGAGTCGGACGATAAGGCATTTCGTAAGGTCCGGCACCCAGTCCTGTAGTGATATCCATAGGCGTACCCTCGTAATGGTCACGCATCATATCCTTGACATCCTGAACGCTCAGATATCCTTTGGGCTTAACCCATAGGGGCATCTCGTGGGCAATACCGTCCAAAGGATTCTTGGTCACAGGATCAAAATCCTCGCCCATCGCATATTTCAGATATGGAGTCATATCATCCTGTGCCCACTTGTTGAAGAAGCTCCACACCCTGGCATCACAGAAACGCTGAGCACCGAAATCTGTCGGAGCATAGGCGGCAGAGAATGAGAAATCAGCATCCTTACCGTTGAAATAACCTTTCTTGCGGGCGAAGGAAATAACATCCTTGCTGTAAATACAGTTCTTTTTGTCGTTTAACGGGAACTGACGAATACGACTGTGGTTGGCATGGCCGCATATCATGTCATCAGGCACACGGCGGGCAACCCATACGGCACCTTTCTCGCCCTTGCCCTTGCCAATCAGGTCCATTATCCAAACCTCGTTCTTGTCGGCAATCGTGAAACTCTCTCCCTCGCTGATATAGCCATACGTCTGGCACAA
>JAFZVW010000017.1 GCA_017617635.1 Bacteroidaceae bacterium
CAACTCCATCAAGTACGTTGGCAGCAAACACCAGAAGGAGTTTCTGAGGGATTTGAAGCGTGTCTATGGAGCCGTCAGCAAGGAGGCTGCTGAAACGGAGCTAGACAACCTTGAAGCCAAGTGGGGTGAGCAGTATCCCATCGTCATCAAGTCATGGCGTGACAACTGGGAGCGTCTTACAGAATTCTTCCAGTATACCAAGGAGATTCGACGCCTCATTTATACAACAAACACCGTAGAAGGGTATCATCGTCAGATACGTAAGGTTACCAAGAATAAGGGTGTATTTCCTTCTGACACGGCATTGGAGAAACTGGTCTATCTGGCCTACCGTAACATCAGGGAGAAGTGGACTATGCCTCTTTCCAACTGGGCACTCATCTCACAACAATTAGCTATAAAATTTGGTGACAGGTATGAAATTATGTAACTTTGCAACCAGGAAAACTCCTCATCTGGAAAACGCGATTATAAATCACGTCTCCCATCTGAGGTTTAAGATATAAGGAACAGAGCCTTGACACAGTTCAGCTTACACTACCTGAAATAGGAGATAACATTGAAGGCCCGGAATTTTCCGAGCCTTTAATGTTTATGAAGGACTTTATTACAAGCGAGCCTTTATCGACTCTGTTTCCTTTTCATAGCCCGGCTTGCCAAGCAGTGCGAACATATTCTTCTTGTATGCTTCCACACCAGGCTGATCGAACGGATTGACCTTAAGCAGCAGACCGCTGATACCACATCCTTTTTCGAACATATATATTAACTGACCGATGTGATATTCGTCTATACTGTCTATTGTAAACTTGATATTAGGAACACCGCCATCAACATGCGCAAGCTGTGTTCCCAGCTCAGCCATTTTATTGACCTCGTCCACACGCTTGCCTGCAAGGAAGTTAAGACCATCCAGGTTCTCCTCGTCAGTTGGTACACGCAACTCATGATTTGGATGTGCAACACTCAGCACCGTCTCAAAAATTGTGCGTTCACCATCCTGATTCCACTGTCCCATTGAATGCAGGTCTGTTGTCAAATCAACGCTGGCAGGGAAAATGCCCTTGCCGTCCTTGCCTTCACTTTCTCCATAAAGCTGTTTCCACCATTCGCCTACATTATGCAACTTGGGCTGATAGTTGGCAAGTATTTCTATCTTCTTTCCACTCTGGTACAAAGCATTACGGGTTGCTGCATACAATGCTGCAGGATTCTGACGGAACGGCACTTTCTGTGATGTCTGTTCCTCCATATCCTGAGCACCCTTGACCAAAGCAGCAATATCGAAGCCTGCCACAGCAACAGGCAACAGTCCTACTGGTGTAAGAACACTGAAACGACCGCCTACATTGTCGGGAATGACAAATGACGTATAACCCTCCTTGTCTGCAGTAGTGCGTGCAGCACCACGCTTTGCATCGGTTACGGCCACAATGACCTTACGGGCCTCGTCCTTGCCGCGCTGTTCCTCGCACATGGTCTTCAGCAGGCGGAAAGTCAATGCTGTCTCGGTAGTCGTACCGCTCTTGCTGATATTGATAATACCGAAGCGCACGCCCTTAAGATAAGCGATAAGCTCACTGAGATAATCCTCACCTATGTTATTTCCGGCAAACAGGATACGGGGATACTTGCTGCTCTGCAGCCAGCCAAAAGAATTGCTCAGCGCATCGATAACCATACGTGCACCCAGATAGCTGCCGCCAATACCTGCAACTACTACTGCGTCACAATTTTCCTGCAATGTCTTTGCACAGGCATTTATCTCAGCAATGAATTCCGGTGTTATACTGCTTGGAAGGTGCATCCAGCCAAGAAAATCGCTACCGGCACAGGTACCGTCCTCCAATGCCTGCTGTGCTTCTGCAACCTTGCCCTCAAAGGCATTGATTGCCGCATCACCCACAAACTGTGATGCCTTTGTAATGTCAAGTGTTACCATTATTTATTCTATATTTTGATTTTTATCTGAAAGCCTCACTCAGAAGTCTGATTTCTATACTTGGACTGATACGTTCGTACAGGATATTGTATACCGCATCCAGAATGGGCATATTGACGTGCAGATGGCGGTTTATGTCCTTCATGCACTTAGTGCCGAAATATCCCTCGGCAATCATTTCCATCTCCAGTTGCGCACTCTTGACGCTGTATCCCTGGCCTATCATTGTACCAAACACACGATTTCGCGAAAAATTGCTGTATCCGGTAACAAGCAGGTCACCTGCATATACACTGTCAATGATATTACGGTCTGCCATCGGGTATACCGTCTGAAGGAAACGCTGCATCTCCTGTGCTGCATTAGCCATTAGAACAGCCTGAAAATTATCTCCATATTTCAGCCCATGACATATTCCTGACGCAATACTGTACACATTCTTCAGGACACTTGCATATTCAATGCCTATGACATCCTGACTGACCTTGGTCTTGACATATTCGCTGCTACCCATATGGGATGCGAATTCCTCAGCTTTCTGAACATCCGCACAACCTATGGTCAAATACGTAAGCCTGTTCAGGGCAACCTCCTCGGCATGGCTCGGGCCGCCAATAACTGCCAGATTCTCGTCCGGAACATTATATATCTGATGAAAATACTCACTGCAGATAAGATTCTCGTCCGGAACAATACCCTTGATTGCAGTGACAATAAAATTATCACGCAAGCGGCATTTCAGTTTCTTGAGATGTCCCTTCAAATATGGAGACGGGGTTACAAATACCAGAGTATGACAATTAGACACCACCTCGTTGATATCACTGGAGAAATGTATCCTGTTGACATCAAAGTGTACGCTGGTCAAATAGGCCGGATTATGTCCCAGACGCTTGAAATCACTGATACGATCGTCCCTGCGCAGGTACCACCATATCTCGTCTGTCTGTTCCAAAAGCATCTTGGCTATAGCCGTCGCCCAGCTACCACCACCCAGCACTGCTATCTTTCCTATCATAGATTCACACAGTCCAAGCAGCAATTGTATCCTGACTTGGTTTCTCTATTTGGAGTTTGTACTTCTTTACAATTTCAATAATCTGCTGCTGAAGTTTTGCCGGAGCAACACCCTGCAGTGTTGAAACCAGATTGTATCCAGCCTTGCGCAGGACAGGCACCAACTCAGCAGGCACACCTTTCTCTATGAACAGTTCGTCCTTGTCACGTGGAGCCTTGACCTCAGGCTTCATCTGTGGGAACAGCATCACCTCGCCTATGGCAAACTTACCAGTCAGCAACATTACCAAACGGTCAATGCCGATACCTATACCAAATGTCGGAGGCATACCGTACTGAAGTGCACGAAGGAAATCCTGATCAATGATCATTGCCTCGTCATCACCTTTCTCGGAAAGACGCATCTGCTCCTTAAAACGCTCTTCCTGATCTATCGGATCATTCAACTCGCTGTAGGCATTTGCAAGTTCCTTGCCATTTACCATAAGCTCGAAGCGCTCAGTCAAACCAGGCTTGCTGCGGTGCATCTTGGTAAGCGGGGACATCTCGACAGGATAATCCATAATAAACGTTGGCTGAATGAAATCACCCTCACAGGTCTCTCCGAATATCTCGTCAATCAATTTACCCTTGCCCATAGTCTCATCAACCTCGATATCCAGTTTCCTGGCAACCTCGCGAATCTCGTCCTCGCTCATGGGATAGAGGTCGTAGCCTGTCTTTTCCTTTATCGCATCCAATATAGGAAGGCGGCGGAAAGGAGCCTTGAACGATATAACCTTACCGTCAATTTCAACCTCAGGCTTACCATTAACTGTAGTACAGATCGTTTCAAGCATCTTTTCGGTAAAGTCCATACCCCAGTTCAAATCCTTGTAGCTTACATAAAGCTCCATACAGGTGAATTCCGGGTTATGAGTCTTGTCCATTCCCTCGTTGCGGAAATTCTTGCCTATCTCGTACACACCCTCAAAACCACCTACAATCAGACGTTTCAAGTACAGCTCCGTCGCAATACGCATGTACATATCCTGATTCAGGGCATTAAAGTGTGTCATGAACGGACGGGCACTTGCTCCACCTGCAATATTCTGCAGAATAGGTGTATCAACCTCTGTATATCCTGCACCATCCAGGATATTCCGCATTGTACGCACAATAGTCGCCCTCTTCATGAATGTCTCCTTGACGCCATCGTTTACAACCAGGTCAACGTAACGCTGACGGTAACGCAATTCGGGATCATCAAACTTGTCATACACATTACCCTCGGCATCAGTCTTGACAATTGGCAGAGGCTTCAGGCTCTTGCTCAGTACCTTTAATTCTGTACAATGAATGCTTACCTCGCCAGTCTTGGTACGGAACACATAACCCTTTACGCCTATAAAATCGCCCAAGTCCAGACACTTTTTGAAGACGATGTTATACAAGTCCTTATTCTCTTCCGGACAAATTGCATCACGCTGTACATAAATCTGAATACGTCCTTTACTATCCTGCAACTCGGCAAATCCGGCCTTGCCCATAATACGGCGACTCATCATACGACCTGCAACACTGACCACAGGGCTGTTTTCCGGAGTAGCAGTTTCCCTGACATCATTCCCTTCGTCATCCTTGCCAATCACCGGTAAGTCAACAAAGGAGGCTATGATATCCGTACTCCACGCCGTTACCGGATATTCCGCCGCAGGATAAGGTTCAATACCCATATCACGCAGTGTCTGGAGATTATTTCTACGAACTATTTCCTGCTCGCTCAGTTCCAATATATTCATTTCGATATAAATTATTTCTATTTCCTATTCTATTTTTCATACAGGCGGCTATTATACCATTCCTGCCAGTTTCATGTTATCCAGAATAACCATCGCTGCCATTGCCTCGACAATCGGTACTGCCCGTGGCAGCACACAGGCATCATGACGGCCACGTGCTTTTAATTTGACCGCATTGCCATATATGTCGACAGTATCCTGCTCCATAAGCAATGTTGCTACGGGTTTGAATGCAACCCGGAAATATATATCCTGTCCATTGCTTATTCCACCCTGAATACCCCCGGAGTTATTGGTCTTGAACCTTGGCATCTTTTTACACGAAACATCCCCGTCACCCGGCATAAGGATATCGTTCTGTTGTGAGCCACGGAGACTCATATTACCAAATCCCTGTCCATATTCAAACCCCTTGGCTGCATTAATCGAAAGCATTGCGTTTCCAAGCTGGGCATGAAGCTTGCCAAAGCAAGGCTCACCCAATCCTACGGGACACCCCTTTATTACACATGATATCACTCCGCCAATGGTATCTCCAGCGCCTTTTACTTCCATTATCAGGTCAGACATACGACGGGCTGTCTCTGCATCCGGACACCGGACATCATTAGAGTCTGTCTGACCAAGGTCATAATCCATATATGTTCCGGGAAGCACGATATTACCTACCTGTTGTGTATACGCCTGTATCGAAATCCCTTTCTGCCGCAACACCAACATGGCAAAGGCACCGCCTACCACACGGCTTACGGTTTCACGTGCCGAGCTACGGCCTCCTCCACGATGGTCACGTATACCATATTTCATGTAATATGTCATATCAGCGTGACTTGGGCGGAACATATCCTTCATGTTGTCATAGTCCTGACTGTGCTGATTATTGTTCAGAACCATGAAACCGATGGGCTGGCCTGTAGTATAGCCGTCCATGACTCCCGACAATATCTCCAACTGGTCATTTTCCTTGCGAGACGTCGTCAGACGACTCTGCCCGGGGCGACGACGGTCCAACTGCTGCTGAATAAACGGCATGTCAACGACAATCCCTGCAGGCATACCGTCGATGACACCACCTACTGCAACACCATGGCTTTCGCCAAAAGTGGTTAATCTGAATAAAGTTCCAAAAGTATTCAAAACTACCGTTTCAATTTAATCGCAACCACCGCCGCATCTGCCACAGTTACCACTGCATCCACCGCAATCGCCACAGCCTCCCTGTGCATTGAGATATTCCTCAATTTCCTTGTTTGTAGCTATACGGTTCTCCAAAACCCTACCCAGGAACGTCAACGCCTTACCAGCCAGAGGATGATTGAGGTCCACTACGACAGTCTTGTCTGTGATTCTGACTACTGTTCCGTTGAACTGCTCACCGTCTGCATTGCGCAGCGGAACTACAGCACCCTCGTATACATGCTCAGTATCCATCTTGCCCTCAATGAAGAAAGCCTCAACCGGAATCTCTTGTACTCCCTCGGGAATATAGGGACCATACGCCTCTTCCTCGCTCAATTCAATACGGAAGTCCTGTCCGTCCGACAAAGAAACGAGCTGACGCTCCAACGAATCGAGAACCATATTCATACCGCTTATAAAATCATACGGCATGTCGTCACGTGTCTCTTCAATCATCTGTATGTCCTTACCCTCACCCATCGGAGCATACAACTTGTATTGTACCTTTATATATCTGTTTTCCATAAACTATAAATATTCGCGCCACAAATATATATAATATAAATGACAAAAATGGAACGAAGGCTTAAAAATAATCGATTGGCAAAACGAAAACGATTTTTTTTATATCTTTGCATTCGATAAATATAACAACAAAATGAAAAAATACCTGTTTATTATTTTGTCTGCCATCATATTAGGTATCACCTCACATGCTCAGGAATGCCCGAAACGTGAGTTTCGCGGAGCCTGGATACAATGTGTCAACGGACAATGGATAGGACTGGGGCGTGACAGGATGCAACAGACACTGACATACCAATTGGACGAGCTGCAGAAGTACGGGATAAATGCAATTATGTTTCAGGTACGTGCTGAAGGGGATGCCTTGTATGAAAGCAACATCGAACCGTGGAGCCGCTATCTTACAGGCCGTCAGGGACAGGCTCCGGATGCAAAATGGGATCCATTGCAATGGATGATTGAACAATGTCACAAACGCGGAATGGAATGTCACGCATGGATAAACCCATTCCGTGCCAAGACCAAATTTACGCATGAACTGGCCGCCAATCATCCCGCCACATTACATCCCGATCGATTCATAGAATATGACGGGCTGCTGATTTTCGACCCGGGTTTGCCTGAAAACAGGGAATATATATACAGAGTTTGCGTTGACATAGTCAACAGATATGACATTGACGGCCTGCATATGGACGACTATTTCTATCCATATCCTGTAAAAGGTTTGCCTTTCCACGACGAAGCCTCGTATGCAAGATACGGCAAGGGCATGTCACTCGACAACTGGCGGCGCGAGAATGTAAACACATTTATACGGGAACTGCACCATATCCTGCGTCAGGCAAAACCATGGTGCAAGTTCGGTGTCAGTCCTTTCGGTATCTACCACAACGAACGCAACGGCAATTCGATACCTGGATCAGATACAAACGGAACACAAAACTACGATGACCTGTATGCCGATGTCCTGCTATGGCTGAAAAACGGATGGGTTGACTACAACCTGCCACAGATCTACTGGGAAATAGGCAACAAGGCGGCAGACTACGACAAACTGATACGTTGGTGGAGCCGCTACACTTATAACCGTCCATTATATATCGGACAGGATGTCGAGCGTACAGTGAAACATCCTGACATTCAAGATGCAAACAGCCATCAGATGAGAACAAAGTACGCACTGCAACGCTCTCTGCCAGGCATATCCGGATCATGCCAGTGGTATGCCAAGGCCGTTGTGGACAATCCAGGCAACTATGGAACAATGCTTAAGCTGGTATATCACCGCTACCCTGCCCTACAGCCTGAGATGAAGTGGATTGACAAGAAAGCACCCGGTAAACCGCGCAATATTGCCATCAAGGCAGGAATCCAAGGACCTGTTATAACCTGGGATGCGCCAAAAGCCAGAAAAGAGACGGATCGTGCAATATGGTATGCAATATACCGAAGTGACGACTACGGGAATCTTGACATCAGAAATAGCCGTTACCTGATAACTGTTACACGTGACTGCTGCTATACCCTGCCACCGGATGCCAAAGGCCACACATATACAATTACCGCATTGGATCATATGCAGAATGAAAGCAAGGCCGTAAAAGTGAAACTATAGTTCAGACCTTTATACATTGAAAACATGAAAAGAATACTGTTGCTAGCAATATCTGTCCACTTGTTTATTGGAAGTGCATTTTCGTGGGGTAACAAAGGGCATGACGTGACATGCGCCATTGCAGCCAGACACTTGAGCAATAAAGCCCAGTCTGCCGTCACTTCACTTTTGGACGGCAAAAGCATGATTTACTATGCTGCATGGATGGATCAGGCGAGCAACAATATTCAAGAATATATGCATACTAAATCCTGGCACTATAAGAACATCAACGCAGACGAAACATTCGACAACGCAAGTCTTAATCCCAATGGAAACATCCTGATTGCCATTGACGAACAGATTGACATTCTCAAGGATACCAAGGCTGCTCATGAAAAAAAATCCCTGGCACTGAAGTTCCTGATACACCTGATTGGCGACCTTCACCAACCTATGCATTTGGGACATTTTAGCGACTATGGCGGCAACACATGGAAAATCAAATTCTTCAAGAGAGAAACCGACTTGCACACTCTATGGGATACATATTTGGTAGAGGCAACACATAACTGGAGTCACACAGAATGGGCCGAGGAACTGGATATTCCATCTACTTACGACACGCTTTCCATACAGACAGGCTCCCCCAGGGACTGGGCATACGAAAGTTATGTTATAGCCCAACAGATATACAGGGATACACCCCGGGACAGTCACGTATCCTATGAGTACATCCTGACGTGGACACCTGTCATAGAGATGCAATTCCTGCGAGGTGGCTTGCGTTTGGCAAAAATCCTAAACGAAGTCTTCGAGTAATACCCTTTAACCCTTATAATGGGGATGAACGAAAATATATACATCAAAGGCTCCAGGGTCAATAACCTAAAGAACATTAGCCTGGAGATTCCGCGCAACAAACTGATCGTCATCACAGGCGTGTCGGGCTCCGGCAAGTCTTCGCTGGCATTTGACACCCTATATGCCGAGGGACAGCGCCGCTATGTCGAGAGTCTGTCCAGCTATGCCCGTCAGTTTCTGGGAAGAATGGGAAAGCCTGAATGCGACATGATTACAGGCATTCCGCCTGCAATTGCAATTGAACAGAAGGTAACGACACGCAACCCACGCAGTACTGTTGGCACAAGTACCGAGATTTACGAATATCTTCGCCTCCTGTACGCACGCATCGGACGGACATACAGTCCCGTCAGTGGCGATGAAGTCAAATGCCAGGGTGTGGAAGATGTAATAAAGTGTGTGCAAAGTTACCGGGAGGGTACGCGCTTTATGGTAATGACCAGGGCTGACGTAAAAAACAGCGATTTGAACGAGGTCTTGAATAAATATCAGAAACAAGGTTTTGCACGAATCGAGATCAATGGCGAAACACAACTGATTGAGGATGTAATAGTCAACGAAGCACTGCTTTCAAAACTACGGCCAAACGAAACTGATGATATATACCTGATTATAGACCGCCTGAGCGTTCAGAATGACAAAGATTCCATCGCACGACTGACAGATTCTGCAGAGACAGCATTCTACGAAGGCAACGGTGAAATGATGCTGCGATTCCTGCCAGCCGGTATCCTGCACACATTTTCCAACAGATTTGAATCCGACGGAATTGTCTTCCAGAAGCCCAGCGACCAGATGTTTGCCTTCAACTCTCCTTTAGGTGCATGTCCTGAATGCGAAGGCTACGGGAAAATAATAGGCATTGACGAAAAACTTGTTATCCCCAACTCCGCCCTGTCGCTGTACGAAGGCTGTGTACAATGCTGGCGAGGCGAGAAAATGGGGGAATGGAAAAGCTGGTTTATCCGTTTTAACAGCGAACGGGGATTTCCTGTACATACACCTTATTACAAACTCACTCGCGAGGAAAAGGACTGGCTGTGGCACGGGAGCCCGTTGGGTTTGGAACCTGCTGCCAAAGATTCAAAAAAAATCAGGATACCGGATTCCTGGATATTAAGCAACGAGGAAAAGGAGTGGGGATTACTCAGCATAGACGCGTTCTTTGACATGCTCAAGGCAGGTCAGTACAAGATTCAGAATCGCGTGATGCTTGCCAGATACCGTGGTAAGACAACATGCCCCTTGTGTATGGGGCGCAGGTTGCGCAAGGAAGCCGAGTATGTACGTATCGGAGGCAAGACCATTACCGACCTGGTGCAGATGCCCATCAGTGACCTGCAGGAATGGTTCGACAACCTGCAACTGGATGAACAGGAAAACAAAATTGCAAAGCGTCTGCTGACTGAGATTAAGTCCCGGATTAGATTCCTTATGGATGTAGGACTGCCCTACCTGACATTAAACAGGCCAAGCAACAGTCTTTCAGGAGGTGAGAGCCAACGCATCAACCTGGCCACATCACTGGGCAGTGCCCTGGTTGGCAGCATGTACATTCTTGACGAACCAAGCATCGGTCTGCACAGCCACGATACAGAGCGTCTGATTCACGTCCTGAAACAATTGCGCAATTTAGGCAATACAGTTATCGTAGTAGAGCATGACGAGGAAATAATGCGTGCTGCAGACTGGATTATCGACATCGGGCCTGATGCAGGCAGACTTGGTGGCGAAGTTGTATTCAACGAGCCTGTCGCAAACATAAAATCACTGAGCCGACGCAACAACATCATTTCCCATACCATAAATTATCTGTCTGGCGAAGAAACCATCGATGTTCCATCGTCATATCGTCCATGGAACCGCTTTATCGAAATCAAGGGAGCACGTGCCAACAACCTGAAGGGTATTGATGTGCAGTTTCCTCTGAATATAATGACTTGTGTGACAGGCGTAAGCGGTTCAGGCAAGAGCAGCCTGGTGCGTGACATTCTGTATAATGCAATGAAACGTGAACTGGATCAGGTTGGCGAGCGCCCTGGTGAATTTGCGTCAATTCAAGGTGATTTGGATGCCATTCAGGCAGTAGAGTTCGTCGACCAGAACCCAATAGGTAAAAGTACAAGATCAAATCCCGTAACATACATCAAAGCCTGGGATGAAATACGCAAGCTCTTTGCTTCCCTGGCACTGAGCCAGCAAATGGGCTTCACTGCAGCATACTTCAGTTTTAATACAGACGGAGGCAGATGCGAGGAATGCAAGGGCGAAGGCACCGTGACTGTGGAAATGCAATTCATGGCAGACCTTGTCCTGGAGTGTGAATCATGCCATGGACGACGTTTTAAGCAGGATATACTGGAAGTACGTTTCCATGGGAAAAACGTGTACGACATCCTGGAAATGACCGTTAACCAAGCTATTGAATTCTTCCATGAACACGACGAGAAAAGAATCGTACGTCTCCTGAAGCCTCTACAGGACGTAGGCCTGGGGTATATCAAGTTAGGACAAAGCAGCAGCACACTTTCAGGAGGAGAAAACCAGCGTGTAAAGCTTGCCTACTATCTGGGAATGGAAAAGCACGTTCCTACCATGTTTATCTTTGACGAGCCCACAACCGGTCTGCATTTCCATGACATAAAGAAACTGCTAGACAGTTTCGCTTCACTTATAGACCGCGGACACACCATTATTATTATCGAACATAATCTGGAGGTAATAAAGTGTGCCGACTGGGTTATTGACATGGGGCGCGAAGGCGGAGAAGAAGGCGGTAACTTGGTTGGGGCAGGCACACCTGAAGAAATAGCCCGCATAGCTGATAGCTACACGGGCCGGTTCCTAAAGTCAAAACTATAAAAGACTAAGCCTCACTGAACTCGTCCTTGCCTACACCACACAACGGGCATACGAAATCCTCAGGAAGATCTTCAAAGGCTGTACCCGGTTCAATTCCGTTTTCGGGATCGCCTACAGCAGGATCATACTCCCAGCCACAGACATCACATACATACTTTTTCATAATTATTTATTTCTTTTTATTATAATAGAGACCTATACCAATCTTCAAACCGAAATTGGTACCATACTTAATCTCATTCAGGCCCAGGTCGCAGTAGATTGCTGGCTCAAGACTGACATAATGGTTCAGATAGAAAGTATAGCCCACCTGCGGACACAACTGGACATAGTCACCTCCAGCATGCTCATACTGGAGACCGGCACCCAGGTTCAGACCGTTCTTCTTGAAGCTGTAGCGGAACAAAGCCTGAATTGCTGCAAAGTTGTTACCGGCACCCTGATGACGATAGCCAAGACGACCGCCTACCATCCAGTTGTCAGCGACAAAGTAGCCATAGCCTGCACCAAAGCCAAAACTAAACGTGTTCTTTTCGTAGCCAATGCCTAACCCAGTGATACTCGCCTCACCATAATGAGTTCCTTTTTCGAACTGCGCACTTGCACCAAGTGTAACAACTGCGAAAAGCAGTGTAACGACAAACTTTTTCATAATGTTCTAAGTTTTAGTTAATAATTATTTTTTAGTTTCATTTAATCCTGTTATAAAATACCACACACCAGCTGCCACTGCTGCAAGTACACCCGAAACCAATGCAATATCCAAAGACAGTTGCAGGCCCTCTGGTGCAACAAATATATAACTGACACAGGTGACAGTCATGAACAAGGCTGGAATCAATGTCAATACTGCCTTAGACGGACCGCGCCTTTGCCTTAGCCATATGGTTGCAGCCCACAGCATAATCGTTGCCAGGGTCTGGTTTGTCCAGGCGAAGTAACGCCAAAGAGCATTGAAGTCGATGAAAAAAAGACACGTCGTAATGGCGAATAACGGCAGGCATAGCAGGAGCCGCTTACTGATTTGCTTCTGGCTGAGATGCAGAAAATCGGCAGCTATGAGTCGGGCACTGCGGAATGCCGTGTCTCCACTCGTAATGGGTGCTGCCACAACGCCAAGGATGGCAAGAATGGCTCCAATGGTTCCCATCCAACCGATGCTGATTTCCTTCACCACTATAGCAGGATTGCCTAAAGCTGCAAGTTTTTCGTATGCCGTTGCCCCTTCCGGGCCCGGGAGTGTGCTGGCGAACTTCACGGAGGCGGCAGCCCAGATGAGTGCTACAACTCCCTCGGTAATCATGGCTCCGTAGAAGATCGGCCGTCCAAGACGTTCATTAGTCAGACAACGAGCCATTAGTGGACTCTGTGTTCCGTGAAAACCGCTGATTGCACCGCATGCTATTGTAATACACAGCATTGGGAAGATGGGAAGATCCTGCGGATGATGGGAGATGAAAGGTGCATCCGTAATCTCCGGCATCCAACCTTCTTTCGTGTATATGCCCCAGCAAATACCGATGGCCATAATCAGAAGAGCAAACCCAAAGACTGGATAAACCCTGCCAATGAGCTTGTCAATGGGCAAAAGCGTAGCGAGGATGAAATACAGGAAGATAGCTGTCAGCCAGAAACCGTTTGAGAAAAGCCAACCTTTGTCGGGAGTCATATTGTCAAGCAAGGAAGCAGGTGTCGTAACAAACACCGCACCGACAAGAACCAAGAGCACCAGCGCTCCAACTCGCATCACCAATCGCATCCCGTCGCCCAACTCGTTTCCTATAATCTCGGGTAACGAAACGCCTCCCTGACGAATACATATCATGCCGCAAAAGTAGTCGTGGACGGCTCCGGCAAAGATGCAGCCAAGCACTATCCACAGGTAGGCCGCAGGACCGAACAGAATGCCCATGATGGCACCGAAAATAGGACCTGTGCCTGCGATATTGAGGAACTGAATCAGGAATACCCGCCAGGCAGGCATGGGGATAAAGTCCACGCCGTCTTGCTTCTCGTAGCAAGGCATCTTAGTGGCATCACTGGGACAGAAGACCCGCTCTACGATTGTTCCATAAAGCAAATAGCCCAGCAACAGGCATATCAATGCAACGCTGAATGTTATCATTTTCTATTGTATATTAGGAACGCAACGGCTACAAGTGCCGTAAACGACAAACCGATTATATATCCGATATAAGACTCTAATCCAAAGCCATTCCCCTTGTCAATAAGTATGAAGCATGCACTAACCGCACACATGAATACACCAGGGAAGAAACTTATAAGCCACGTCCATGCAGAAGCATCTGGCCTGTGCTTAAGATAATGTGCTATAGTCAGGAACGTAAACGAGGCCAACACCTGGTTAAGCCAACTGACATAAAGCCACAAAACCTTGAACGAGCCTACGTTAATCATAATTACTGCCACGGCAAAAAGAGGCAATGACAATATCACGCGCCGTACAACGGATTTCTGGGCATAGTGGGAAAAATCCGCACATATCAGCCTTGCTGCACGGAATGCACTTCCGCCTGTACTCATTGGAGCAGCCACAATACCCAACACCGCCAGCACCAGTCCCAGCCTGCCAAGCCAGTCATTGCATATCATGTTCACGACAAGGGCGGGATTCATCTTGACGACATATACACTGCCATTTTCAACAACATGCGTCATGGCATAGTATAATTTCTCGTATGGAGTATTCAATACAGCCGCCACAGAACCATATATGGCCTCCATATCCATGGCATCAACGAATTTGATTGCCGCTGCAGCCCATATCAGGGCTATGACTCCCTCCGTCACCATTGCGCCATAGAAACACCTCAGCCCATATTTCTCGTTCTTTATACAACGCGCCATCATTGGTGACTGCGTAGCATGGAAACCGCTGACAGCACCGCAGGCAATAGTAATGAACAACGCAGGAAACAAAGGTGTGCCGGCCGGATCCAAAGCTGACGGGTAATGATCCGCAAAAGCTGATGCTATTCCCGGGATTTCACCGGCATTTGTAAATATGCCGACACCTACCAGCAAAGCCATCAGTAGCAAAGCCACACCGAAAACCGGATAGATATTACCCATTATCTTGCTTATCGAGAATACTGTCACGCATACATAGAACAGCATCATGGCAACAACCCAGTAGACATAAGTATCATGAATGCCCATTGTCTGTGCTGTAAGGCTGTCCATCAACCCGGCAGGAATCAGTGTAAAGCTTGCACCGACACAAAGCATGAGAACAAGGCTCACAATTCGCATGGCCAGCCGGCATCCGTTTCCCAACTCGTCACCGATAATTTCAGGGAGCGATGCACCATTACGCCTGATGCTTATCATTCCCGCCATATAGTCATGCATGGCACCGCCCAGCAGACATCCGAACACAATCCACAGGAAAGCAGCAGGACCATACAGTATACCCATCAATGCACCGAAGATAGGACCTGTACCTGCAATATTCAGAAACTGCACAGTGTAAACCTTCCATGTAGGCATCGGTATATAGTCCGCTCCGTCGGCATTGGTATAGCACGGCGTCTTGCGGTCTGCATCAGGACCGAATACCCGCTCGACAAAGCTTCCGTATATAAAATAGCCGACAATCAAAAATGTCAATGCCAAAACAAATGTGCTCATCTTTATTCTTGCGAACTACACTATTCATGGACAAAGATACGATTAAGTTCCCAAAACAGCAAATAATATTTGGAAAATCACTCACAAAGTAATACCTTTGTAGGCATGAGGCGACTAATCATCATCCTTTTGGCATTTACATTATCCTGTAACATCGCAATCAGTGCCAATCCCAAGCACGAGATACGCGCTGTATGGTACACCACGCTGATGGGACTGGACTGGCCAAGGACACAGGCAACGGACCATGCCACAATGGAAATCCAGAAACAGGAACTGCGCCGTGATTTGGACCGATTGCAAAAAGACGGAATAAATCTTATCTACCTGCAGACCCGGACACGCGGAGCAGTCATATATCCGTCACACATAGAGCCCATGGATGCCGTGTTTGCAGGCAAATACGGCAAATCGCCCGGATATGACCCACTGGCTTTTGCCATCACGGAATGTCACAAACGCGGAATGGAATGCCATGCATGGGTTGTGACAATACCATATGCCAAGATTGAAACTGCACGGCGTCTTGGCGGTCAGTCACTGATATACACGAATCCTTCCCTGCTGTTCAAGCAGAACGACATGTACTACCTGGATCCTGCCCGGGAAGAGACAGAACAATACCTGAGCAGCATCTGTCAGGAAATTGCACACAACTATGATGTGGACGGTATCCACCTTGACTACATACGCTACCCGGAAAACACCCCAAATAACAGACAGCAGTGGCGGCGTGACAACATCACAAGGATAGTAAGGAAACTTTACAACACCGTAAAAAACGAGAAACCATGGCTGCGGGTATCATGCAGCCCTGTGGGCAAATACTACGATGTCAGCCGCTACCCGTCACGCGGATGGAACGCATACGGCACCGTGTTCCAGGATGCAGTATTGTGGATGGAGGAGGGAATCATGGACATGATTTCCCCCATGATGTATTTCAAGGACGACCACTTCTATCCATTCTGTGCAGACTGGCAGGAACAATGCCACGGCAAACTGGTAGCTCCGGGATTAGGTATATATTTCCTGCATCCTAATGAGAAGAACTGGGATTTGAAAGACGTCACCCGTGAACTATGCTATATACGAAGCCTGGGGATGCCAGGTGCAGCATTTTTCAGGGCACGCTTTCTGCTTGACGATGTAAAGGGTCTTGAAAACTGGATGCGCAACTTCTATTATACCACTCCAGCAATAATACCGCCACTGACAGAAGGAGTATACCAAACCAATAACCGCAGTACAAATTCCCCAAAACGCAATACGCGCCTTGTACTGTACGCATCAAAAGACTATCCTGTGGATACTGCAAAACCCGAAAACCTGGTTCGTGTATTCTGGGGTGACGTAAAATGGAACGAACTTACGAGACGCCTTTGGGGTATGCACCTGGCAGTAACCGAACTGGATGACTTTGGAAACGAATCCAGACCACGGGACCTGACACCGGCACCACGCAAGATACCTCAGAATTTTACAATAAGATGAAGAAAATCATAGTCATAATATCCCTATTCTGCACAGTCCTTGCCAGTAAGGCGCAGATCAACGAACTGGTACGCTCCACACCCGAAGCCGAGGGCATAGCATCGCGTTACGTAAAACAGTTCCTGGACACACTGCAGACATTCAAGACAATGCAGATACATTCCTGTATTATTGTCAGGCACGGTCGTGTAATAGGAGAAATGTATCCGACACCATGGAAGAAAGACTACAGCCATACACTTTATTCCGCCTCAAAGACATTTACGGCAGCCGCTGTAGGAATGTGCATAGGTGACAGCCTCTTTACTCTGAACGACAGCATATACAAATATCTGGGTGAACATTTCCCCGAAGAGCCAAACGACACACTTCAGGGCATCACTATACGGGATTTGCTGACAATGCAGAGCGGCTTGCCAGTTGACACAAGGATGCGAACCGTCGAAAGGCAGTGGCTGCGTTTCTATTTAGCACAGAAACCCAAAGACATGCCAGGCGTACTATGGGCATACGACAGTATTGTAACATATATGCTGTCGGCAATCATACAGAAAGTGACAGGAATGACACTCATGGATTTCCTGAGAATCCGTCTCTTCAACCCTCTGCACATCACCCAGGTGGCATGGGAAGAAAGCCCCGAGGGCATAACCTGCGGAGGATGGGGACTGTATCTGCAGCCGGAATCCATGGCAAAGTTCGGTCAGCTGCTTCTGCGCGGCGGAGTATGGAACGGAGTCAGCATCATAGACAGGGAATGGGTGGACGAAATGATGAAGGCACAGAGTGTGACCGGCAAATACGGCTATCAGATGTGGCAAGGCAACTACCCCGGATGGGCGGAGGCAAACGGAGCATACGGCCAATATATCGACATTATACCGGAAAAAGACATGGTAGTTGTAATCACTGCATGTAACTATCAGGGCATCCCCCACCAGAAACTAATCAAGACAATCCTGGCATCGCATTGCCAGAAGAAACCCGTAGCGGTAGTACAACGGAAATTGTATAGAAAAGTCAATGGACGCATAGTCAAGACATACCAATTGGCCAGCGACCAGGAGATCCTGCGCGAGGCACAAAAGAAATACGCAATCCCCACAATAAAAGGCAGCGCCACAAGCCACAAGTGCATTCATAACACCACTATCCATTTGGCCGCCAATGTATTGGGATGGCAACGCGTAATCATAAAGCCGTCAATAAACGGATTAAGCTTGGAAGTAACGGATAGCGACAACAAGACATATACGCTGGAATTGGGAAACAGGAAATGGATAGAGAGCACAATTACCGGACTACCCTATAATCCACGCCCTTTCCTGAACAATTTCAGCAATCTGCCGCAAAACTGGAAAGTTGCCGGCTGCTATGGTTGGAGCAACGACGGAATTCTCAATATACGCCTATGCTATACCAACTGGTTCTCAGGTGCAGACCTGAGCATTAGGATTTCGGGAGCAGCAGTTACATTCACGGTAAAGCCTACTGACTCCAGCAAGCGCATCGTAACAACCGGATGGGTCAGAGACTGACTATTGTCTTCGCATAAATACAAAATGCGCAGGAATGTCCCCCGTCCTCACATCCCACAACCTGACACCGTCCGGCGAAAAGCAATACAGTCTGCCGGGATTGACATAATCACGGGCATCTGCCACCAACATCTGCCCATTATCCGGATTGACGGCAACCGAATACGGCCTCCTTATCCTACTGTCAGTTCCATCGGTTATGAAGTTAGTGCTGACCAGACTGTGCGTACGTACATTCACTATACCGTATGTCATAGTCGTTTCCTGAGTCACATAGCTGAATTCAGTCCCTACTATGTAAAGCGAATCACCACACAGTGTCATTGCACTGGCAGCCACATGACCGCCGGCCGGACTTGTCAGTTCATTGACAATTGCAGAACTTCCAGGGCGGTCTATCCAATATAGGGAAGCAGGTGCATCGTAATAGTCTCCACGGGAAGAAACCCACAATTGCCCGAACCTGTCAGCAACGGCATACTGCAGGTTTACAGCGACAGGAATACGGCGTTCCTCAGTCATTGACGACAGATTTACCACAGATACCGTCGTCTCATAATTATTCACCATATATCCGCCACTGTTACATACATAGGCATACCCGTCCAATATTGCAATACCGTCAGGCTGATAGCCCACCAGACACTTGTCTGTAATCTGCAGCGTTGCAGTGTCAACACGCGCCACATATCCCAACTGCTTGTAATTGTCATCTATCTGTACAGGTCCGGCATAGCTCGTTATATACGCATAGGGCCCGTCAAAGGCAATGTACCGGCAATTAGGTATCTCTATCTGTCCTATACGCGTAGCAGTAGCCGCATCCATGACTTCCACCTTGTTGCTGCAGTTTATCACAGCCCACAGCTTGCTCCCGTATATCTGCAGGTCATTTCCCACATCCCCCAGTTCCTTGACAACATCGGGATTGGCATTGCCATATATATTGCGCGTGTATGTAGCATTTGTGTAGTCATAGTAATCCAGAGTACATTTGTTCGACCCCATGTTACCCTCGTTCAGCAGATAAAAGCCCGTAACAGGACCATGCTCCGCATTACCGGCTGTTTCCGACTCGGATGGCCATACAATTACGTCCTGACGGCAAGATGCCATCAAGACAATTATGGAATACATAGTTAGAAATGCCTGCACGTTTCTCATAGTTCAACCCTTATACTGCCTTTCCAGTTACGCCCCGGCATGGGATAATTTGGAACAACGTCATACTGCTGGTCAAATACATTGTTGCATTCCAGCGTAAAAGTAAACCTTCTGAATGTATACCCTATGCTCAAGTCATGTGTATACCACGGCTGCTCATAATTCTCCCTGATATTCGAACTCGCATGATAACGCTCACCCACATAGACAAATGCATAGTTCAGCGATAACTGCTTCCACTTCAGATTGGCCGTAGCGGATCCGCTGTGCCATGGAATATATGCTATCTGTCCGCCATAGGTGCCATAATACGGGTCATTGTCAGTCGGATCTGTACGGTCCTGCGCACTCTGATATGTATAATTAGCACACAGCACCATACTCCAGTCCCTGCACCAGCGCATTACAGTCTGAGCAGTAGTCTCGACACCCAGAATCCTCACCTTGCCGACATTCATCATCATCCAGCGATACTGTCCACTGCCCCTGGGCACGGCTATTATCTTGTTGTCTACCTTGCTGCAATACCAGTCAGTCTTGAATTCCAGGTGACGGAATACACCCCGCTTCCAGTCATGCTGGTATATCAGCCCGAAATCCAGCTGCTGTGTATTCTCCGGCTTCAGGCTGGTGTTGCCAACCTCGGTATAATACAGGTCATTGAACGTAGGCAGACGGAATATCTTCTTGTAGAAGAAACGTAGGGACAAATCCGTATTATCCTTGATAGGATTGCACGAAATATATACTGCAGGAGTCCAACGGCTCAGAGCATCCCTGACCTTGGACTGTACCACAGTAGTCCTGTCCCACACATTCGTACCCAAAAGACTCGCCATAACACGAAAACGCCAGAACTGATACTGGGTAGCAACCGCAACCAACAGAGTATGCCTGCTTGGATAAACGAAATTTGCAAGATTCGCATTCAGTCTATTGTACTGATAGTCTGCTGAGACATTCAGTTCCCACCGCGGAAGCAATTCAATATTATGGGCTGTGCTCAGGTACAACTCGTTCTGGCGGAAGCGGTTGTCAAGCAGCATAGTCGTTTCGTCAGGATTCAGATAACGCATCCAGTCATTGGCATACTTGCCTGCAACCTGGAATTTGTACCGTTGGCTGACATGCTTGATCCAACTTCCCTGCACAAAGAAATTCCTGTCCCACTGTCGCTGCGCGAATCTCCACACGTTATTTACTATGGCACCAGGGATTCCACGGTTACTGTCGTAATAATATACCTTGGCATTCCAAGTTCCGTCATCAGTATTACCAAAAACGGCACCCTCAATACGGAAACTGCACAAGTCACCATTCTGACGCACCGCAGTCGTATCCCACGCAACAGTACCAGAGGGAAGAACACGACGGTATCTGAACTTATACTTGCCGTCAGCACCCGTGTAATCTGCACTCAGGCTGGTAGATATCCGTTTGTTCCATTTCTGCTCCCATACTATAGTCGGACTGATCTGACCGAAACTGCCGCCTTTCAGCACAGCACGGACATTATATCTTTTACTCTCGTCAAACCTGGGGCGACGAGTACGTATGTATACCGAACCACTGGTACCGAAATCCCTGGCAGGCTGGAAAATCTGCGCCTTCTGACCATTGTAAAGGGCTATTTCCTCGATATTCTCCATCGAGAAACGCCCCAGGTCCACAAGACCGTTCTGCGCGTTTCCCAACTGGATTCCGTCATAGAAGACACCCATGTGATTGGTTCCCATGCTCCGCACGTCAACCGTCTTCAGACCACCTACCCCGCCATAGTCTTTGATTTGCACACCGCTGAAATAACGCAAGGCATCTGCCACGGAATGCGAGCGCAACGATTCCAGACGTTCCCCGCTCAGCCGCTGGCTGGGAACAATCTCATCCCTTTGCCTGCCGTAAACAGTAACCTCGTGCATATCACTGTTAATAATCACAGAATCCCTCTCCTGGGGAAATGCCAGAAGAGGAATTCCTAATACGATTATAAACAGTTCCAGAACCTTCACGTATTCTATTTGTTTTTCCTTTGCGACGGACGATTGGCCCTTCTGGTACGTATATCAGCCTTTTTCTTGGCTGCACCGCTACCATGTGCACCCGTTATGTATTTTTTCTTCCTGGCCTTCGTCTTTACCTTGGAATCATCCTTTGCCCCATCCTTCCCGGGACCACCCTTGAATGTGATTCCACTCATTATAACCAGGTCTATATCGTCACCGCCAAAACTACTCATATGCGCAACGTATTAATGATGGAACAGGCGCACACCTGTGAATGCCATGGCAATGCCATATTTGTCACATGTCTCGATAACATGGTCATCACGTACACTGCCACCTGCCTGGGCGACATACTTCACGCCCGACTTATAGGCGCGCTCGATATTGTCACCGAACGGGAAAAACGCATCAGAGCCCAGGGCAACATCGGTATTCCGCGCCAGCCAGTCCTTCATCTCGTCTGCAGACAAAGGCTCGGGCTTCTCGGTAAAGAACTTCTGCCACTCCCCGTCACGCAGTACATCATCGCGCTCAGGACCAATGTATATATCAATTGTATTGTCACGGTCAGCACGGCGTATACCAGGAACAAAAGGCAACGACATCACCTTTGGATGCTGACGCAGCCACCATATATCAGCCTTGTTGCCTGCAAGACGTGTGCAATGGATACGACTCTGCTGACCGGCACCGATGCCTATAGCCTGTCCGTCCTTCACATAGCATACACTGTTCGACTGCGTGTACTTCAGCGTAATCAACGAAATAATCAAGTCGCGTTTCGCCTCAGCAGGGAAATCCTTGTTCCTGGTCGGGATATTCCCGAAAAGCGCATCGTCTGCCAGATTGATTTCATTACGTCCCTGCTCGAACGTAACGCCAAAACACTGCTTGCGCTCTATCGGGGCAGGACGATACTCTGGATCTATCTTGATAACATTGTAAGTACCCTTACGCTTAGCCTTCAACACCTCCAAAGCCTCGGGCGTATAGTCTGGAGCTATCACACCGTCCGATACCTCGCGATTAATCAAACGTGCAACAGACTCGTCGCAAACGTCGCTCAGCGCGATAAAATCTCCGTATGACGACATACGGTCAGCACCGCGTGCACGGGCATAGGCACAGGCAATGGGAGTCAGAGGCAACGGAGCATCATCCACAAAATAAATACGCGCCAGTGTATCGCTCAGCGGCAGACCCACAGCAGCACCCGCAGGACTAACATGCTTGAAACTCGCAGCTGCAGGCAGACCGGTAGCCTGCTTCAGTTCCTTGACCAACTGCCACGCATTAAGCGCATCCAGAAAATTGATGTATCCAGGGCGGCCGTTCAACACCTCAATCGGCAACTCGCCCTCCTCCATGAAAATACGGGAAGGCTTTTGGTTGGGATTACAACCATACTTCAGTTCCAGTTCCTTCATTCACTAATATATTAAATTATCACAAATATGCATTTTTTACATCCATTGACAGCAAGCACTCTGCTCCTAGGCTGCTCCTAGGCTGCTCCTAGGCATACTCAAAAGGCTGTTTGAAGCAGGCTAGAAGCAGGCTAGAGTATGCTAACAGTATGCCTACACTATGGCTGGAGAGTGGAGCTGGAGGGGATTGAACCCTCGTCCAAACAGGGACATCCTATGCTTTCTACACGCTTATTCCAGACTTGGATTTTTGTGTTGCAGCAAGACCTGGACCACCAACTGCAACCTTAGTTTCTATAGATTTCATCGACAGATAGAAACATCTCCGTCAACTATTCCCGATTTTCCTGCACCGCTTAATCAGACGCTTCGGAACAACAGCTTCTGAGCGATGTCTCGTCCCAACACCTGGTGCCGGGATTAGGCCAGTAAACTACTGTACTTCGTTTAGGCAGCGAGAGCGTAAGTGTTTTCGCCAATTAAATTTTTGGAAGTCATGTATTATAGAGAGCGGCTGCCAACTCTCTGCGTGCTTACATAACACATCATCCTGCTGTCAAATCCATGTCAGCCCCTAATATCGAGTGCAAAGATACGATTTTATTTTGATTTTCCAACTTTTTGATGTATCTTTGTACAATAATGTGTTACACACGCGCGTTATTTTTCACACGTACGCATAAAAACAACAAAGATATATGAAAGACAAAATCCTCGTCCTGGCTGCCCTACTGGTGATAAGCATCAGCGGCTTTGCCCAGAGTTCTATGACAGATGATCAGGTAATGCAGTACATCCTGAAGGAAACCGAAAAGGGTTCCTCGCAGCAGAAAATCGTAACTAACCTGATAAAAAACGGTGTTACAACCAATCAGTTACAACGTGTCCGTCGCAAGGCTGAGCAGCAAAAGCGCAAAGCCGAGAAGGAACAGAACGACAAGAAAGCAGAGAAGAACGGTGACATGGACGACATGTATGTCAATCCGACCGCCCGTCGTAATGCAGAGGTACGCGGGACATACAGAAGCGAGAATCTGGCTGCATACGAAAATGACTATGACATTGAAAATGACAAGAATCCTGACGAGCAGGACAATATAGAGGTTGAAACACGCGAGGTATTCGGACGCAATATATTCAGCACACGCAATCTTACATTCCAGCCATCAGCCAACATATCAACCCCGACAAATTATATTATGGGAGCCGGTGATGCTGTATCCATCAATATCTGGGGCGCAAGCCAGACAACGATAGACGAGACAATTAACAACGACGGATACATTGTTGTCGAGGGCGTCGGACCCATAAAACTGGCCGGATTGAATGTAAATCAGGCCAAAGCTGCATTGCGCAGGAAATTGGGTGCGCGGTATTCCGATTCACGCATTGAGATGTCTTTGACTGATTCACGCAGCATACAAGTGCAGGTCATGGGCGAGGTAAAGGCACCGGGAACGTACACTTTGTCAGGCTTGTCAAGTGCGTTCAATGCATTGTATATGGCCGGTGGCATTAGCAATATCGGTACACTACGTAATATTCAGGTTTACCGCAGTGGCCGCAGGATTGCCACAATTGACGTATATGACTATATCCTGAACGGTAACGTAAAGGGTGACGTTCACCTGCAGGACAATGACGTTATCGTAGTGGGTGCATACGATTGTCTCGTACAGGTTAAGGGTAGCATAAAACGCCCTATGTGGTACGAGATGAAGAAGGATGAGACCGTACGTGACATTCTTGACTACAGTGGAGGTTTCTCGGGCAATGCTTATACCAAGAGTGTCCGACTGCTGCGCAAGGCCGGTTCGGAAAACAGTATTCATACAATTGACGAATTTCAGATGCGTGCCTTCACGCTTGCTGACGAGGATGTTATCGAGGTGGACAGCACACGTGCCCGTTACAGCAACATGGTCGAGGTTCGCGGTGCCGTAAAGCATGCGGGACGTTTTGAACTGGGCAACAGCATCCAGACGGTACGCGAGTTGATGCTTGCCGCAGAGGGCTTGCGCGAAGATGCCTATGAGGAGCGCGCCATAATGCATCGTGAAAAAGATGACCTGACATTGGAGATGGTGAGCGTTGACGTTACCGGTATTATGAATGGAACTGCAAGCGACATCCCTTTGAAGAACAATGACGTGCTGTTTATTCCAAGCCGGACGGAGATGTTGGGTGACCGCACTATTGAGGTTAGCGGTGAGGTTACCTACCCTGGTATCTATCCGTATGCAGAGAACACGACATTACAGGACATGCTTCTGGAGGCAGGTGGCCTGACGGAAGCTGCCAGTCTGGCACGCGTTGATGTTTTCCGCCGTGTCCGTGATGCTAAAGCTGTAGAAACTTTGGGACAAAGTGCAGAGCATTTCACTTTCAGCATGGACGAAAAGTATAATATCACAACTGACACAACATTCCACTTAAAGCCTTATGATGTTGTCGTAATCCGCAAGAGTCCGGCATAC
>JAFZVW010000018.1 GCA_017617635.1 Bacteroidaceae bacterium
AACCTCGACTGCGAATGGAGCCCAGAATGTAGCCCAACCGGCAGCAGATATACGCATGTTGGCAGCAGAAGCCTCAGCATCCTCCAGAATCCAAGATGTATAGCGTGGATACTGTGCATTTGTTGTTTCTGGCAATTCGCTTCCACGGTCTACATAGCCATCAGCGTCATACAGATATCTTTCACCACAATTAACAGTGTACTTGCCAATCAGTTTAGAATCAAATACTACTGTCTGTGCATTTTCCTTAGTGTCAGCCCAATCCCAGCTGCTGCCTGTTACTGCATAGTACTTGCCTGTAGAAACGTTGCGCAGAGTAGTACCGTCGAAGTAAACGAGAGCCTCAGCCTCATCTTCGGTACGGGAGTACTTGCCATTGCTGGCATTGCCATTACCAATGTACTGCTCGTAGTAAGAACCCTTTATACGCATGTACTGACCAGCTGTCGGCATGTTGATTGTCAGCTTGCCGATTTCTGTATTCAGGGCAGCTGTTGCTGCGTCAACTTCCTCCTGGTTCATACTTGTCAGGACTCCCTGAGCAGCAGAAATGGCAGAAGCAAGTGCCTCGGCGGTAAGACCCTGGTACTGGCCCAGACCTGTACCAATGTGACCCTGATAACCTTCAGCCGTTGCAATGGCAGCTTCCAGTGCAACAAGGTCTACAGAAGGAGCCACAGCCTCTACAATGTACCATGCAGAACCTGTATTCAGACCTGCATCCCAAATGCAAATAAAATTCTCTGTTCCTGCACCGGCATTATGCCCCATTGTGTGCATGGCTGCTCCGCAACCTGTGGCAGTAATGTTGAACTGGGCAGAGCCAAGAGAAGCAAGAGTTACAGAGTTTGATTCCTCTTGAGAAGGTACTGCAACATTTTGTGCAGCCTGAACACCAGGATAGCGCCCTGTACCTACATTCTGAAGTATATATTGGTTGTCAGAAGCAGTAAATGTCCAGTAGAATGAACGGCTTTCTGCGTTCAACTGACCCCAGCGCATCTGTGTACCGTTGTCGTAAATAGCCTTCTTGTGACCCTGTTGCTGCTCGAATGCGGGATTTGCAGAAATCAACTGGTAAGTCTTGCCGTCCTCGGGCATTATCATAGCAGCATCCAAAGTATTCTTAGCCTGCTCGTAGTCGGCATCGCTTGAGTTAGGATCATTGAGCACCGAAGTTGCGGCATCAACAGCACTCTGTGTGAAATAACCTGGGTCTGTACCGATAACTGCTGATTCGATAGTATTGTACAGAAGAGTGTATGCTGCACTGCCATAAACTCGGGAAACGACAAATGAAGAACCTGCATCTGCTCCAGAATTCCAATATGCAAGCTTACTGTCACGGCGATTCAAACGGTTTTTGCCGCTGTTATTGTTATGCTGGCCGATATAGAAGGCACCTTCTATATTACTGCTCTTTGTTATATCCCAAAGATATGACTGAGTTACTGCTGTTGCTTCTGCAGTCATAATTGCATAAGTGTTACCACCTGTATTACCATCAAATGTAGACTTGGCAGAAGACAGAAGGTAGCCGTCACCTGCTGCCTTGTTGTAGATTTTAAAACCTTCAACGACATTACCTACAAAGCAGAATAGATCTTCATCAGCATATTCTGTTGTTGTCCTGTTCAATGTCATGCTGCTGCTGCCACTTTCATAATTCAAATAGTAGCCATTAGTATGATTTGCAATAGTATACCACTTTGCATTAGCATAACTGTCACTTATTGAGAATGGTGTGTTCTGCGTAATAGTGATGTTTACAGTTTCATCTGCTGTTACGGTACCTGCTGGCTTGGCACTGAGAGTATAGTAATCAGCACTACATGTCATTGTTGAAGGCAACTGTATGTTTGGATAAGCGGCACCTGCTTCAACAACAATAGGATTACTTGATCCAACTTTTGTTTCATCAATATAGAAATCGTAGGTTATATTGTATGTTGAAGCATCTTTATATGCATTGAATTCTGCAACGCAAAGCCACTTTGCATCACTTTCATGGCGATCGTCAGCAACAAATAGAATATACCTACCCGTTACAGGCTCGGTGAATGTGGCGGTCTTCAAATTTGCATTGTCTTCCCATGTACCAGAGAGTGTCGGCGCACCAAGAGTAGCCTCGGAAAGACTGCTTTCAACGTTGGAACTTGTCAATGTTGTCAAGTCAACAGGTGTTGCATCCTTGTCGTAGACATAAATACGCCATGTAAGAGGGGCACCTGCTCCATTACTGCGTGGCAGGAGGTCAATCTTTGTAAGGGTTTCCTCCTGTGCCATGTCGATTAAGAAAGCCTGTGTGGCATCGTTGCCGGACTGATTAGAAGGCTTGTAAGTCCATGCAGAGTGGAAGTACGTTGAGGAACTGCCGTCAAGCATAGCTTCCTTGCGACCATCTCCGCTACCTTCAATTGCGGTAGTTGGGTTGGCATACGCGGCTACTGTCCAGCTCGAACGGTCGATAGCAACCTCATCTGCCCACGCGCTGCTGAAGATTCCGATCAGCATTGCGAAAAGAAGAGTAAATTTCTTCATTTTTTGGTTTGTTTGGTTAATAAATGTTGTTAGTTAAAAGTTTATGTTATTGTCATTATGTTGTCAGAATATGAATGTCCTGAAACTGTGGGTATTTGTGGCTTTCTGTTTTAGTGCCTGCTGCATTCCCTGGATGGCACAGTCCAAAAAGAAGTGGACGAGATGCTCGTCGGTTCCTTCCTGTCGTATCTGTCGCAGGGCAGTGATATATTCCTCCTTGCACTCCTTTGGGATGACGACCAGCGGATGGCCTGCGCGCTGTAGTATGTAGTTGCTGACCAGACGGCCGGTACGTCCGTTTCCGTCTCGAAACGGGTGCAGGTATTCGTAAAAGCCGTGGAATCTTGCAGCAATGACCATAGGGTGGCGGTTAGTGACGGTGCTGTCTGCTTCCTGCAGGGCCTTTTCGGTACTGCGGAGCAACTCCGGAACACGTGCAATCAGTTCCTGATGATTGCCGAACAGTGTATCGCCGGCAGCCATGTCACATGTTGTGTATTCGCCGGGAACGGCGTCTGCTGCGTGGTAGTTGAGCGTATGCAGGGTACACAGGCGGTTGATTTCCTTCAGGAGTTTTTCGTCCAATGCGGTGCCTGCGGCAGCTTGCTGCATCATGTATTCGAATGCACAGAAGTGGTCCAGTATCTCGAATGCTTCCAGCAGGCTCTTGTCGCGTGGAATCATCCCGAGTCCTTTTTCCTTCAGTTCGCGTGTATCGTTTACCGAGAAACTGTTGCCTTCTATTGCACAACTGTGTGCCGAGAAGAGTATTTCGCTGTAGTCGAAATATTCCTGCTGCTTCATCGGGGCGATTATCTTTTCCTGATACTTGCCCCTGAGCTGTTCGTATTGTGCAATGGATTCGGAATACATGTGGTCTTTATAGTTCACAACCGCGCACAAAGTTACACTTTTTTTCTTTTATGCGTATACGTGCACAAGGTTTTTTGTGACAAAATTTAAAAAATGTACAGGAATGTCAAATTTGTGCATAACCTGTTTTCTCTTTATTCTTAATGATTTTTTATGTTCATGGGCGCTGAACACAAGTTCAACGTCTGTGAACATATGTTCAACGCCTTGGAACACATGTTCAACGCCCTTGAATATAAAAATCTGTTCGCAATCGTAACTTATTTCTTTCTCTGTTGTTAAATAAATTGCGAATGTACCTTATTTAAATATAGTGCATTTCGTTTTGCCAAACGGAAAAAAAAACGTAACTTTGTCGCCCGAATAGGTATTAGTATGTCTTTAAGGACATCAAATTAGTATTTAGTTATAATGAAACATCAGTTACGGAGTGCAGTGTGCACCGAAGGTCGCCGTATGGCGGGTGCACGTGCGCTGTGGGTTGCCACGGGAATGAAGAGGGAACAGTTCGGCAAGCCTATTATTGCTATTGTGAACAGTTTTACGCAATTTGTTCCGGGACATACTCATCTGCATGAGATCGGTCAGATTGTGAAGGCCGAGATCGAGAAGATGGGTTGCTATGCAGCGGAATTCAATACAATTGCCGTGGACGACGGTATTGCAATGGGTCACGACGGTATGCTGTACAGCTTGCCGAGCCGTGACATAATCGCTGACAGCGTGGAGTATATGGTCAATGCGCACAAGGCGGATGCGATGATTTGCATCAGCAACTGCGACAAGGTGACTCCGGGTATGCTGATGGCGAGCATGCGTCTGAACATTCCTGCTATATTCGTTAGCGGCGGCCCGATGGAGGCTGGTAAGTACAAGGGGGAGAATGCTGACCTGATTACGGCCATGATCAAGGGTGGTGACAAGACGGTCAGCGACGAGGAGCTGGCAGAGGTTGAGCAGTGTGCCTGCCCTGGATGCGGTGCGTGCTCGGGCATGTTCACCGCCAACTCGATGAACTCCCTGACCGAGGCCATCGGTCTGTCTCTGCCCGGCAACGGCAGCATTCTGGCAACGCACGTCAACCGCGTGCAGCTTTTCAAGGATGCAGCTCGTATTCTGGTTGAGAATGCTTGGAAATATTATCGGGACGGTGACGAGAGTGTGTTGCCGAGGTCGATTGCAACGCGTCAGGCTTTCCTGAATGCGATGACACTGGACATTGCGATGGGGGCAAGTACGAATACGGTACTGCACTTGCTGGCTGTTGCGCAGGAGGCAGGGGTTGACTTTACTATGAAGGATATCGATGCCCTCAGCCGCAAGGTTCCGTTCCTGTGCAAGCTGGCTCCCAACTGGCAGAAATACAGTATCCAGGAAGAGAACCGTGCAGGCGGTATACTGGGCATCCTGGGCGAGTTGGCAAAAGGCAACTTGCTGGACCTCAGTTGCAAGCGAGTGAACGGTGCAACCCTGGGTGAGGATATCAAGAAGTACTCTATCACTGGCGACACCATTGACCCAGAGGCTCTGCGTATCTACAGTAGCGCCCCAGGTGGCAGATTTAGTACCAAGATGGGCTCACAGGATGCTAAATGGGAGTCGTTGGACACCGACCGTGCCAACGGTTGTATCCGTGACATCGAGCATGCCTATACACGCGACGGCGGTATGGCAGTCCTGTTCGGCAACATTGCCAAGGACGGCTGTGTGGTGAAGACTGCAGGCGTTGCTCCCGAGCTGTGGCACTTCGAGGGTCCTGCCGTTGTATTTGACTCGCAGGAGGATGCCTGCGAGGGAATTCTGGGCGGCAAGGTGAAGAAAGGCGACTGTGTGGTCATCACGCACGAGGGTCCGAAGGGCGGTCCCGGCATGCAGGAGATGTTGTATCCGACCTCGTATATCAAGAGCATGCACATGGGTAAGGAATGTGCGCTGATTACCGACGGACGTTTCAGCGGCGGCACAAGCGGCCTGAGCATAGGACATATCAGTCCCGAGGCTGCAAGCGGCGGTGCTATAGGCAAGATCAAGGACGGTGACATCATAGTGATTGATATCCCGAGCCGCTCGATTAACGTGAAGCTTAGCGACGAGGAACTGGAGGCACGTCCCCAACAGCCGCTCAAGCGCAAGCGCGTGGTCAGCAAGGCCTTGAGGGCATACGCCCAAAGTGTCGCTTCTGCCGACAAGGGCGGAGTGAGACTCCTGCCGGAGGATTAGCGGTTAGCGGTTGTGAATTATGAATTATGAATTGTGAATTATGGATTCAAAAAAAATAACCGGTGCTGAGGCGTTGATGCGGTCGCTGGAGAACGAGGGGGTGGATGTCCTCTTCGGTTATCCCGGCGGTGCTATAATGCCTACATACGATGCACTGTATGATCACAAGGAGACGCTGCACCATATACTGGTGCGTCATGAGCAGGCTGCAGTGCATGCTGCTCAGGGCTATGCCCGTGTAAGCGGCCGTGTAGGCTGTGCCATTGTTACGAGCGGTCCGGGTGCGATGAACACTATTACGGGTATTGCGGATGCAATGATTGACTCAACCCCATTGGTGGTAATCTGTGGTCAGGTGGGCGCTGCCATGCTGGGTACGGATGCCTTTCAGGAGGTGGATGTGGTCGGTGTGACGCAGCCTATAAGCAAGTGGAACTACCAGATAAGGCGCGCCGAGGATATTCCTTGGGCCGTAGCTCGTGCATTCTATATTGCCCGTAGCGGCCGTCCGGGACCTGTGGTTCTGGATTTTGCCAAGAATGCCCAGACGGCACTGATTGAATATGAGCCGCAGACGGTGGACTTTATACGCAGCTATGATCCTTATCCGTCAACTGACCGTCAGGTCATTGTGAAGGCGGCGGATATGATAAACAACAGCGTGAAGCCGTTCATGCTGGTAGGTCAGGGTGTTGAACTGGCAGATGCCGGTGAGGAGCTGTTGGCTTTGGTTGAGAAGGCTCAGATTCCTTTCGGACAGACTTTGCTGGGACTGAGTGCTGCTCCTACGGATCATCCGCTGAACATGGGTATGCTGGGAATGCACGGCAACCTGGCTCCGAACGTAATGACAAACCAGTGTGACCTGCTGATTGCCGTAGGTATGCGTTTTGACGACCGTGTGACGGGTAACCTGAAGACATACGCCAAGCAGGCGAAAATCATACACTTTGAGATTGACCCGAGCGAACTGGGCAAGAACGTGCGTCCCACGCTGAGCGTGCTGGGTGACTGCAAGGTTACATTGCCCGAGGTGACTCGTCTGGTTAAGAAGGCTGAGCACAAGGCATGGATTGACGGGTTCAAACCGTATGCCGACAAGGAATACGAAAAGGTTATTGATGCCGCTTTGCATCCCAAGGAAGGCCCTCTGCTTATGGGCGAGGTTGTTCGCAAGGTAAGCGAGGCTGCCAACAACGAGGCTATCATGGTGACGGATGTAGGCCAGAACCAGATGTTCGGTTGCCGTTATTTCAAGTTCACTCATCCGCACAGTGTGGTTACAAGCGGCGGCTGCGGTACTATGGGATTCGGTATTCCGGCTGCCATGGGTGCCTGCTACGGTGCTCCGGAGCGCACGGTATGCATGTTGTGCGGTGACGGCGGATTCCAGATGACAATTCAGGAACTGGGAACCATAATGGAGAACAGAATTCCGGTGAAGATGATACTGCTGAACAACAATTTCCTGGGCAACGTGCGCCAGTGGCAGTATATGTTCTTCAACAAGCGCTATTCGTTTACCCCGATGATGAATCCGGATTACGAGAAGATAGCAGCCGGTTACAATATCCCGTGCCGTACAGTGGTGGAGAGAAAGGACCTGGACGACGCCGTCAGGGAGATGCTGGAGACGGACGGTCCGTTCCTGCTGCAGTGTGCCGTGAAGGAGGAGGACAATGTCCTGCCTATGACGCCCCCGGGTGCAAATGTGGATGAAATGCTGCTTGAACTGCCCCCTCTGAATCTCCCCGAGGGGAGACGTTAAGTCTTAAGATAATGATAGAGTAAAATATGAGCAATAAACAAGATAATTCCTCCCCTCGGGGAGGTCAGGTAGGGGCTTCTCAGTGCGGCGATTGTAATACTTGTGGCAAGTGCGATGCTCTTGAGCAGGAAATGCAGAGCTTTGACGAGGCTGTGCGCAGGGCTGCGACAGTGGACCGTGACTCGTACGAGAAGAGTCTGCGGCGTGAGCGTAGCAGGACGCTGTGCCGCGACATGGCTCAGGGTGACCAGCGTGAGACGTTCAAGCGCAATGCGGTGGTCCGTCCTTCAGCTCCTGCACACGAGGGTGCCATTGTAAGCCAGCACGACGGGCTGACGTTGTACACGCTGATTATATACAGTGAGAACTTTGCGGGTATTCTGAACCAGATTACCGCGGTGTTCACACGTCGTCAGGTCAATATCGAGTCGCTGAACGTATGTGCAAGTTCTACACCTGGTGTGCACAAATACACGATTACATGCTACTGCAAGCAGGAGATGGCTGAGATGCTGACTAAGCAGATAGAGAAGCGCATTGACGTGCTGCAGGCAAACTGCTTCCTGGATGACGAGATATTCATCCTGGAGACTTCGCTGATGAAGCTGTCTTCGCCTATGGTATTGGCAGACAAGGACATATCGCGTATCGTGCGCCGTTTTGATGCCCGTTTTGTTGAGGTGAACCCGACCTATACCATAGTTGAGAAGACCGGTATCACCGAGGATGTGCTGGAACTGTTCCGTCAGTTGGACAAGATAGGCTGTGTGCTGCAGTTTGTGCGTACGGGCCGCATAGCTGTGACGAAGTCCAGCGTGGAGCGCCTGGACCAGTATATTGCAAGGCGTGAGGAGGATCATAATTCTTAATTCATAATTCATAATTGTAATTATGGAGAAGATTGACAGTCACGATATATTCGTCGAGCCGTTTCATGTTGATTTTACTGGCCGCATATTCATGGGCGTGCTGGGAAATCATCTGCTGAATGCTGCAGGCAACCATTCGCAGAAGCGAGGGTGGGGTATAGGCGCGCTGAATGAGACAAGTCATACATGGGTGCTGAGCCGTCTGTCAATCGAGATGATGCGCATGCCCGAACAGTTTCAGCATTGCACCATAAAGACGTGGGTCGAGAGCGTGATGAGGCTGTTCACGAACCGTAACTTTGCAATACTGGACAGCGATGGCAAGCCTATGGGATATGCCCGCAGTGTGTGGGCCATGATAGATTTGGAAACGCGTCGCCCGTGTGACCTGTTGTCGCTATATGACGGGGACATACTTAACTATGTGGTGTCTGATGAGGACAATGTGTGTCCGATAGAGGGGCATGGGCGCTTCAGTTTCCGTAATGCGAGGCTTGTGCGTACCATAGACACCTATTACAGCGATGTGGATATCAATGGGCATATCAACAGCATCAAGTATATAGAGCATGTGCTGGACCTGTTCCCGCGTGAGAATTTCGAGCGTGGTATCAAGCGCTTCGAGATTGCATACAAGGCTGAGAGCTACATGGGTGACAAGCTCAGTTTCCTGGTTCAGGAGAACGAGGCTGACGGAAGCACGGATGTGGAGATACGCAAGAATGTAACGGATGTGAGCGCCGGCGACGTGGTATGTCAGGCACGAGTCCGGTTCGGTGAAGTGAAGAGTGAAAGAGTGAAAGAGTGAAAAGTGAAAAATGAAAAGTGAAAAATCAAAAATAATATAACGTCTAATTTTAAATTAAGTTTCTATGGCAAAAATGAATTTTGGTGGCGTTATCGAGGAGGTAATGACACGTGAGGAATTCCCGTTGGAGAAGGCCCGTGAGATTCTGAAGGACGAGCTGATTGCTGTTATCGGTTATGGTGTTCAGGGTCCAGGTCAGGCTTGTAACCTGCGCGACAACGGTTTCAACGTAATCGTCGGTCAGCGTCAGGGTAAGACTTTTGAGAAGGCTATTGCCGACGGATGGGTTCCGGGCGAGACACTGTTCTCTATCGAGGAGGCTGCTGAGAAGGCAAGTATCATAATGTGTCTGCTGAGTGATGCCGCCGTAATGAGCGTATGGCCTACCCTGCAGAAGTATCTGACACCAGGCAAGGCACTGTATTTCAGCCACGGCTTCGCCATCACATGGAGCGACCGTACAGGCTGTGTTCCGTCCAAGGATATCGATGTTATCATGGTTGCTCCTAAGGGTAGCGGTACTTCGCTGCGTACAATGTTCCTCGAGGGTCGTGGACTGAACAGCTCTTATGCTGTTTACAACGATGCTACAGGCCGTGCACTGGACCGCACACTGGCTTTGGGTATCGGTATCGGTTCGGGCTATCTGTTCGAGACCACTTTCCAGCGCGAGGCAACATCCGACCTGACCGGCGAACGCGGTTCGCTGATGGGCGCCATCCAGGGTCTGCTTTTGGCTCAGTACGAGGTTCTGCGTGAGAACGGCCACACACCTTCCGAGGCCTTCAACGAGACGGTAGAGGAGCTCACACAGTCGCTGATGCCGCTGTTCGCACAGAAGGGTATGGACTGGATGTATGCAAACTGCTCTACAACCGCACAGCGTGGTGCACTGGATTGGTTCCCGCGCTTCCACGATGCCATCAAGCCGGTTATGCAGCAGCTCTATGCAAGCGTTAAGTGCGGCAACGAGGCTCAGATCAGTATCGATGCAAACTCAAAGCCTGACTACCGCGTAGGTCTTGAGAAGGAGCTGGCTGCCCTGCGTGAGAGCGAGATGTGGCGCACAGCCGAGACAGTACGTCAGTTGCGTCCAGAGAACAACTAAACCAAAGTCTGTTCAGGAAAAAAATAAGCCCGGCCAAAAGGTCGGGCTTATTTTTTTTTTATGTATGCGCTTGCTTAGTAGAAGAGGTAGCGGTTGTCCTTGACATCTGCCTTCTTCAGAAGATCCTGAATCAGGATACCGCTCTGGAAGATGCTGTATGTTGCCATCTGCTCGAGCTGGGTCTCTTCTGTCTTCTTGTTGAACTCAGCATCCTTCTGCTTGTTGACTGCAAGCACCTGGTATGCGTAAACTGCAGCATTACCCTTGATGCCTGCCTTGAATGCACCCTGCTTCTGTGCTGTAATGCTGCCTGTAAGGGCTGGCTCAGGAGCAGAGAACTTGTTGATGTATGCTGACTGTGAGAATGATACGTTGCGCAGTGTGTCGGATACTGCACCTGCAATCTTGCCTGCTGCAGCCAGGTCCTTGACACCATTCATCCGGGCCAGGATCTTCTCAGCCTTCTTGTCGCGCAGTACGGCATCGGTCAGGTAGCGTTTTACCTGCTCGTCATCCCATGGGTAGTAGCCCTTCTTCGTGACTTTTGTGAGCATGACACACAGCAGGTTGTCGTTGTCACCGCACTCGTACAATGGGCTTACGTCGCCTACCTCGGTGTCTTCGTTGAATATCCAGCGCAATGTCTCACGTGTGCTGCCTACGTTGGCAACCTTGTAGCTTGTAGAGGCCAGTACTTCTTTCTCCACCATGTAGCCTGCCTTGACGGCACCGGCTTCGATTTCAACGGCATTCTTGCCTGCCAGGAATGAAGAGAAATCATTGAAGGCCTGATTGTATGTGTCCTTCGAGAAACTGCGCGGTGTCTTGATGACTGCAACGTCGTACTTGGTCTCTATGTTGCGGTTGTCGCAGATTCTGATGATGCGGATGGGCTGACCCTCCTGGGCAACCTTGTGTACAGAGCCTACGGCCGCAGTCGTGATGAGCTGGTACAGGTCCCTGATGTTGTCGTCCATCGGACGGCCTTCGTATTCGGCAGATGTTACCCATATTTTGGGACTTGTATTGCCGTACTTGACAGCGACAGAGTCGATTACAGCACCGTTGTCGAGGGCTGTCATTATAGAGTCAGCGCTCTTCTCAGCTGCTGCCTGGTCATTGCCCGGAACGACAATCTGCTGTATCTCAATGCTGTCAGGGCGACTCACCTTCGAGATGAGGCGCACGATATTGAGTGTGTTGTCAGCTGCATAGTAGTAAGGGCCTTTCTGTGTGCCTTCGCTCATGCTGTCCAGTTCTGCGGCAATGTCGGTAGGCAGGGCGCGCTTGCTTATGGGCAGTGTGCAGTATGCTACTGTGCTCTTGGAGTCACGTACCACGGCTGCAGGTGCTGCACCCTCTGCCAACTGTGCTGCATAGCCGTCCATTTCGCCTTCCAGGTTCTTGATGTCTTCCTTGCTGGCCTTTACTGCGACGTTGATGTACTTGATCTCGCGCAGTTCCTGCGGATTTACGAACAACTCCTTCAACTCGTCATACTTGGCCTTCAGCTCGTCATCGCTGACCTTTACGTCCGAGTCCTTTACGCTTGTATAAGGAACGGCTGTCAGGGCTACGTCAGAGCTTGACGTGCGTGCTTCGAAGTTCTGCTTTGCTATAACCTGGTTGCTTATCATGCTTGTTGCAAGCAGTGAGGAGTATTTCTCGGAAAGAATGTCCTGACGGATGCTCTTCTCGATAAACTTCCAGTAATTGTAGATTGTAGCGAACTGTTCCTTCTGCTCGGCAGGAATGTCGGCATTGTTCATGACTTCGTCGTACTGTGACAGGAACTGCTTCAACTGCTGATAGTCGAACTGTCCCTTGTCGTTTGTAAACAGTGTCTGTGTCAGACGCTGGTGGCTGCCTGACTGGATTACCTGCTGCAGTTCCTTGTCGGTAACCTGCAGACCCAGTTTCTCAGCCTCGTGAGCGATAATCTGATTCTGGACGTATGTGTTCCAAACCTGTTCGCGTATCTGGTGCATCTGCTCGTCCGTCGGGTTGCCCATATTCGGGTTTGTAACCTTCAGGACCTCCTGATACTCGTCTACCAGGTCGTTGAACTCCTGGAGACTGATGTTCTTGCCGTATACACTGCCTACGCGCTGGCGTGTCTCCGTCTCACGGTATGAGATGGAACGCACCAGTTCCTCGGCAATGAAGGCAAACAGGGCAAGACCTACCACTGCAATGAGGAACTTGCTCCAATTACGTACTTTCTGTAAAGCTGCCATAGTGCTTTTTTATTTATTTGTTTGTTATTTCCTGTCTTTCGGGCTGGTGCATAATGCACAAACAGCGTACAAAGGTAATAAAAAATCGCAAATATACCTTATCTAAAATTATAAAAAGTGATTTAGTGGCCTGATTTTTCGGTCAGGAGCACCTCTTCTATCTTGGTCGCAGTCATCTTGGTGACCTTGACGGTCCATTTGCCCAAGTCAATGACTTCGTTCAGTTTCGGGAAACTCTGGTATTCGTGCAGTATGAATCCGCTGACGGTCAGATACTCGTCACTCTCAGGCAGATCGAGGTCGAGAAGCTCGTTTGCCTTCTCTATTTCCATACGCCCTGACAGGTGGCATTCACCTGTCGGCAGACGGCGTGCGATGTAGTTTGTGGTATCGTGCTCGTCCTGTATGTCACCGAATATTTCCTCAACCAGGTCCTCGAGTGTCACTATGCCGCTGGTACCGCCGAATTCGTCAACGACAACCGCCAGTGACTTCTTCTCACTCATGAATGTCGTGAGAAGTTTCTGCGCAGGCATCGTCTCAGGAACAATGGGTACGGGGCGTATGCAGCGTGTCCAGTCGTCGCCGGGCTTCAGTCTGAACATCTCGCTTGAATGCAGGAAACCCACGATGTCGTCAATGTCCTCGCGGTATATAATCAGCTTGGATATGCCGCTGTCCGTAAACTGGCTTCGTATCTCAGGCAGCTGGGCATCCAGCCCTACTGCGACTATTTCAGTTCGCGGCACTATGCATTCGCGTACTTTGATGTCACGGAAGGCAAGGGCATTCTGGAACATCTTGACTTCCTCCTCGATATCGTCATCGTCCTGGACGTTGTCTATATTGCTCTGGATAAGGTGGTCCAGGTCAGCCTTTCCGAAATTGGCGGGCCTCACGTCGCTTTTCACGCGTGTACCCATCATGAATAGTATTGCCGAGGACAGACCGCTTGTCAGACGGCTTATGGGCCACAGGATGATGTAGAACAGCAGGGCGGGAACGGCGCAGATACGCAGCATTCCGTTCGGGTTGATGCGGAACAGTGTCTTGGGGAGGAACTCACCCACGAAAAGTACAATGGCAGTGCCTATCAGTGTCTGCAGAATCAGCCCGTGTACGATATGAGCCATGATAATGCCGTAGACGACCAGGGCTATGTTGTTTCCGACCAGCAGCGTGGACAGGAAGTTGCTCTGATGACGGTAGAATATGTCTATGATGCGCGAGGTAAAACCGCGCTCCTCGCGTTCTATCTCGAACAGCATTTTGTTGCTCGAGACAAAGGCTATCTCCAAACCTGAGAAAAAGGCAGAGAAAAGCAGGGCGATAATAATGCCTGCCACTAATGTATGGTCAAAGGGTATTGTCATTTCATGTTCATTATTTTCTGTTTCTCCGGGTCAGGCGGCAGCAGTCGTGACCGCTGTTCCTGTACCTGTACCGTGGTGTCTTCCTGTGCAGGTGCAGGTTCCTCGCCAGTGCCTTCAGCATCGGATGCAGGGAAGTCTCCCACTGAGTTCCTGACAGTGTATCGCGTCATTTCCTCGTTACTGCGGAATTCAGTTCCGTTCAGCGTGCGGTCCGGCGTGATTATCTCCATTGGACAGTGGTTCCACATCTCATGCTCTCTCAGGTCCCAGTACAGCATTTCGGTATTGAAGACCGTGCCTTCGATATTGCGCACCCGCACACGTCCCCGCAGTTCCCACAGCCTCTGCTCATGCAGGTAGGCGGTGTCTGCCTGGACATACAGGTCAACGTGGAATTTGTTGTCCAGACGCAGCATCAGCAGGCCTTTGCGAAACTTCCACGTAGGCTGCTTGCCGTCGCTCATGTATATGTCCCATTCCTCAGCCACCATGTGGTAGCGTATCAGACCTGAATCGGATATCAGCGTGCTGATGCCCGTCGAATGCATAAAGGGTAGGGAATCCTTCTCATCTACAGCCTCGGCAGTATGCTCGACAGTGTGCGTGCAAGACCAGAGAGCGGGGAATGCGCACAATGCGGCAAGCGCCAAAGCCAGATGGCGAAGTATGATAGTATGGCAGATGCGTTTAAGACTGTCGGGGTCCATTAATGGCGTCTCGGGGAAAATTTACTGGATTTTATACTTCATGAACCAGCGTTCGTTGAATGTGACGCCCAGACTGATGACAAAATAGTTCTCCGTAATCAGGGACTTGTCTGCAGGAGCACGGCGTAGCCACTGCAGACCGAGGTTAATGGTCGGGTGCACGCCTGCGCGGCGGTTGATGGAATTGTTTATGGGGAATCCTGCACCTACGCTGACGCTTGTCTCGCTGGGGCCGTTGCTATTGCCGAATACCAGGTATGGAGTTGCGTATGATACGCCCATACGGTATCTGACGTGGTTGAAATACCCGCGCAGGGCCGTTGGATTGGGAGTCCATTCCACGCCTGCCTTAATCTGGCTGCTGTTGCGGTACGAGCCTTTCATGCTGTGGTATGTGACGCCCTCGGTAGAGGCAATCATTGTCGGTACGCGGCAACTGCCCCATCCTGTGTACGAATAGTCTGCGGAAACAAGCAGGTTGTTCTTGTGCTGCCAGGCCAGGCCGCCCGAATATTTCATTGGCAGGTCAAAGGCGTTCTTGTCTATGTCCACTGTCAGCGTGTCTCCGCTGTCCATATATCGCAGCAGCATACCCTCGCCGCCATACGAGTGTCCAAGTGCAACTGTTGCACCAATGGTCAGCCAGTCCCTGCGCGACAGGCGCAAGGCATACTGTGCACCGAAGTCCAGCTGGTATGTGGTTGCGCTGGCAGTCGAGATATAGTTGAAGCCGTTGCTGTCTGACATCGAGAAACCGTGAATCAGGTAGTGCGTATAGCTGCCCCACAGGATATTGACATGCATGCCCGCGCTTAAACCGGCAAAAGGCTTCCAGCCTATGCCTGCAAAGGCTTTGCGCAGTCCTCCGTTACCAGAGTGGGTTGACGTGCTGGTGACGATTTCTCCCGTAATCAAATCCCTGTATACGTTGCCGTCAGTCGTGGTGAAGCTGTATCCTACGGAAGTGTACGGCTTGAATCCGAACGAAATACCCAGGTTCTTGCGCAGGCGGAAACCTGCAACCAGGTAGTCGAAACTGGCATTGCGTATATTCATGCTGGCAGTATTGTTGCTCATACGTCCGAAACTGCCGCTCATGCCTGCATCCAGTATGAAGGACAGCGAATCAAGATATGCGTACGAGGCAGGGTTCATCGTATTCAGACGGTTTCCCGAAGGCAGGGCAACGCCCACGCCACCCATTGCACGGTTCCATCCCTGCGAGTCATCGTTCAGCAGGCCCATGCCCACCTGTGAATATGAGGAGTTGCTCCCTCCGGACTGTGCCAGTGCCTGTCCGGCATTCACGAGCATGATTACAATAGCCAGGAAGGCCGTCGTTTTATGTGTGAATATCTTGTGTGCCAATTTGTCGGAATAGTTTTATTGCGTGTGCAAAGGTACAATATTTGTTGTAATTCCCCAAAGTCAGTGTTGTCGAAAAACCGTTCTGTACCTTATTTTATATATATTTTTAACGTGTGTATACATTTTCCCGTCTTTTTTTTCTACCTTTGCGCCCGATGAAGCGTATAGTGTTCTTTCTGATGATGTCGGCAAGCGTGCTTTTGGCGGTCGCCCAGAGCCCTTCGCATACCGAGGTCAGCGTCATCACCTGCAGTCCCGGAGACGAGGTCTATTCTCTCTATGGGCATACTGCCATACGCCTCAGGGACGAGGCACGCGGGCTTGACATTGCAGTCAATTACGGCGTGTTCGATTTCAATACCGATCACTTTGCATGGAAATTTGTCCTGGGCGAGACCGACTATATGTGCATGGCAGTACCCTGGCATTTCTTCATCGACGAGTACCGTCAAAGGGGCAGTTCGGTAAAGGCACAGGTGCTGAACCTGACAGAGGAGGAGACGGACTCCCTTGTCCGTTATCTGGACTGGAATCTGAAGCCTGAGAACTGTATATACCGTTACAACTACCTGACAGACAACTGCACTTTGCGTGTCATGGACTGCGTGGAGCGTGCCATAAAGGGACGCATAGTATATTCGTGGGATACCGACAGGCTTACATACCGCGATATAATACACGACTACACCAACGGTTCGCCCTGGGCACAGGTCGGCAACGACATCCTGCTGGGCTGTGACGTGGATACAATCCTGTCATCCCGAGCCAAGTGCTTTGTTCCCGACTATTACAGCAGCGCACTGAACGGTGCGCTCATCCGCGACCTGGTTGCAGACACGCGTCCCATGGTACGTCGTACCGAGACGCTGCTCGAGGCATCCGTCCCTGCTGGCGCGCAGCAGGACTCATTCCCCGTCTCCCCCGTGATTGCCGTATGGGGACTGTTCGCCGTGCTGTGTCTTATAGCCCTGATTGAGTACAGGACAGGATATATGCTGTGGCCTTTGGATTTTGTCCTGCTTACAGCGCATGGCGTGGCAGGAGCAATATTGCTTTTCGTGTTCCTTTTCTCGCAGCATCCTGCATTGGATACCAATTGGCAGGTATGGCTGCTTAATCCGTTGCCGCTGTTGGCAATGCCCTTTGTTGTAAGGGACGCATGGAAGCGACAGTGCTGTATCTGGCACTATATTCTGGCAGCAATGATACTCTCGTTCCTGGTCTTCACACCATGGATTCCGCAGAAATACTCAGTAATAACGATACCTTTGGCACTGGCTTTGGTTACAAGGCCCGTGTCCTACATCATACGATATGGCCGTAATGAATAACAGAATCCCGACATACAGGCTGTTTGCCACGATAGCCATGCTTGCTGCCATGTGCGGTGCAGGAGCTCAGACAGCCCCCGAGTTGCCGCGTGTCGTGGTGAGCATAATGATAGACCAGCTGCGTACTGACTATATGGAGGCTTTCTCATCCCTGTACGGTACACGCGGTTTCCGCAGGCTCATGAGCGAGGGACGCTCGTACAGTCAGGTCGAATATCCCTTTGCAAGCCCCGACCGCGCCAGTGCCGTCGCGTGCTTCGTAAGCGGAACCTCGCCATACGACAACGGTATTCCGTCTCAGCGCTGGCTGGACCGTCAGACCTTGAGACCCATATATTGCGTGGATGACAGCCGTTACAGCGGTACTCTTACTGCAGAGAATTCCTCTGCCGAACGCCTGACGGTTTCGACCATGGGAGACGAACTGAAGGTTGCAACCGAGGGCAAGGCCATTGTCCTGAGCGTCGCACCGCAGCGCGATGCTGCAGTCCTGCAGGCGGGGCATGCGGCTGATGCATGCTTCTGGCTCAACGACCTGACGGGCCAGTGGTGCTCCAGCAGCTATTACGGTGCCTTCCCGCAGTGGGCGCTGGCATACAACAATACCTTGTCGCCTGCCCGTTATCTCAGCCAGAAGGTCTGGGAGCCATCAAACGACCTGGTAGGCAATTTCAACTATTTCATAGGCGGCAGCCTGAACAAGCCTTTCTCCCACCATTTCAGGGGCGACAGGGCATACCGCCAGATGAAGGCAAGTCCCTTTGTCAATGAGGAGGTCAACCGCTTTGCACTCCAGAGCATGCAGATGACAGGCATGGGAGTGGACCATGTCACCGACATGCTTATGCTCACATACTACGCAGGCAACTTCGATCATGCCTCGGCACAGGAATGCCCCATGGAACTGCAGGATACCTATGTCCGTCTGGACAAGGCTCTGGGCGATATGATGGATGCTGTCGAGAGCCGCGTAGGAAAGGGCAGGGCACTGTTCATCGTTACAAGCACAGGCTACAGCGATGCCCCGAAGAGCACCGATCTGGCCAGATACCGCATTCCTACCGGAACCTTTGACATGACCAAGGCCCAGATGCTGCTCAATATGTACCTGATTGCGGTATACGGACAGGGCCAGTGGGTCGAGACGAGTCTCAACGACGAGATATACCTCAACCTCAAGCTCATGGAGCAGAGGAACGTCAACCACAGCGAGGCATTGGACCGCAGCGCGTCGTTCCTGATCCAGATGGCAGGTGTCAAGGATGTGTATACCAGCAAGCGCCTGTCCCTGGGCAGTTCGACGAGCGAGGCAATCCGCCTGCGCAATGGCTATAATCCCCACTGCTCGGGTGACATTATCATACAGGTCAATCCCGGATGGGTTCTGTTTAACAGTTCAACACACGAGGAACGTATTTCGCGTGAGACATATATGGGATTTCCGCTTTTCTTCCTTGGTACGAATATCAGGAGCGAGAAGGTCGAGACTCCCGTAACGATAGACCGTGTTGCACCTACAGTCACACAGGCTCTCAGAATACGCGCCCCTAACGGCTGTGCCCGTAGACCACTGTTCTGACTTTTGATAACACGAAAATATACCGAAAACTAAAAATACGACTATGGATATAGGAAAAATACTGGTAAAACTATTCGGTGACAAGAAGTCCCGAGACCTGAAGGCTTACAAGCCGTTGGTGGATGCCGTGCTGGAGAAGTATCCAGCCATCGATGCGCTGAGCAATGACGACTTGCGTGCACGAGTACAGGAAATACGTGCACAGATTGCCGGCAAGGCAGCAGATTTGCGTGCGCAGATTGCTGAAATCAAGTCGCGCATACCACAGACCGAAATACAGGACCGTGCTCCGCTCTTCCACGAAATAGACAAACTGGAGAAGGAAGTACTGGAAATCCTGGAGAAGGAACTGGACGAAGTCCGGCCCGAGGTTTTTGCGATTGTCAAGAGCACTGCACGCCGCTTCACCGAGAACGAGGAGGTGCGTGTCAAGGCTACGCAGTTTGATCGTGACCTGGCAGCAAAGCACGACTTTGTCGATATAGACGGCGATACGGCAGTATATCATAACCATTGGATTGCAGGTGGTAACGAGACCGTATGGGCAATGGTACATTTCGATGTGCAGCTCTTTGGCGGTACCGTATTGCATCAGGGCAAGATTGCCGAGATGTTCACAGGTGAAGGTAAGACCCTGACAGCCACATTGCCGGTCTTCCTGAATGCATTGACAGGCAACGGCGTACACGTCGTTACCGTCAACGACTATCTTGCCAAGCGTGACTCCGAGTGGATGGGGCCCATATATATGTTCCACGGACTCAGCGTTGACTGCATTGACAAGCACGAGCCCAACAGCGAGGCCCGTCGCCAGGCATATCTGGCAGATATTACGTTCGGTACTAACAACGAGTTCGGTTTTGACTATCTGCGTGACAACATGGCACAGGATCCACGCGACCTGGTACAGCGTGGCCACAACTACGCCATTGTCGACGAGGTTGACTCGGTGTTGATTGACGATGCACGTACCCCGTTGATTATCTCTGGTCCCGTTCCCAAGGGAGACGACCAGATGTTCGAGGAATACCAGCCGCTGGTAGAGCGTCTCGTAGGCGTTCAGCGCACCCTTGCCACACAGTATCTTGCCGAGGCCAAGAAGCTGATTACCGAGGGCACGGAGAAGAACGACAAGAATATGACTGCAGAGGGTTTCCTTTCGCTCTTCCGCAGTTTCAAGGCATTGCCCAAGAACAAGGCCCTGATTAAATACCTCTCAGAGCCAGGTATCAAGGCTGGTCTCCTCAGCACCGAGGACATATACATGGAGAACAACAACCGGCGTATGCCCGAGGCTGTAGAACCGCTGTACTTCGTCGTTGACGAGAAGATGAACAGCGTCGACCTTACCGACAAGGGTAACGAATGGCTTGCGTCGCAGGTCAAGGACGAGGCTCTGTTCGTACTGCCCGACATTGCAGGCATGATGTCCCAGATCGAGGCTGACAAGACACTGGACGACGAGACCCGTATACAGAAGAAGGACGAGATATACACCGACTATGCCCTCAAGAGCGAACGGGTGCACACCCTGCAGCAGCTGCTCAAGGCATACACCATGTTCAATATCAACGACGAATATGTCATTCAGGACGGCGAGGTCAAGATTGTCGACGAGCAGACAGGCCGTATAATGGAGGGCCGCCGCTGGAGCGACGGACTGCATCAGGCAGTCGAGGCCAAGGAGCATGTCAAGGTGCAGGCTGCAACACAGACATACGCAACCATAACGCTGCAGAACTACTTCCGCCTCTACCACAAGCTGAGCGGTATGACAGGTACTGCCGTTACCGAGGCAGGTGAGTTCTGGGACATTTACAAGCTGGATGTTGTCGAGGTTCCGACCAACCGCACCGTAATCCGCAAGGATATGAACGACCGCATCTACCGCACGCAGCGCGAGAAGTACGTTGCCGTTATCGAGGAAATTGAGAAGATGCGCAACAGCGGACGCCCAGTGCTTGTGGGTACTACCAGCGTGGAGATAAGCGAACTGCTGTCACGTATGCTCAAGATGCGCAAGATTCCACATCAGGTGCTGAATGCCAAGCTGCACCAGAAGGAAGCCGATATCGTCAAGGAGGCAGGCCGCAGCAACGAAGGTCTGGGTACTGTCACCATCGCCACCAATATGGCAGGTCGTGGTACCGATATCAAGCTCACCCCCGAGGTCAAGGCCGCAGGCGGTCTTGCAATCATAGGTACCGAGCGTCATGAAAGCCGTCGCGTGGACCGTCAGCTGCGCGGACGTAGCGGACGTCAGGGTGACCCGGGTTCGTCTGTATTCTTCGTCTCACTCGAGGACAAGCTCATGCGTCTCTTTGCCAGCGACCGTATTGCAAAGGTTATGGATCGTCTGGGATTCCGTGAGGGTGAGATGATAGAGCACTCGATGATTACGCGTTCTATCGAGAAGGCACAGAAGAAAGTCGAAGAAAACCACTTCGGTGTTCGTAAGCGCCTGCTTGAGTACGACGATGTAATGAACAAGCAGCGTACCGTAATTTACGAGAAGCGCCGCCATGCCCTTATCGGTGAACGTCTGGGAATGGATATATCCGACATGATATGGGACCGCGTCTGTGTTATCATGGAGACACACAACTACGAGGAGTGCCGCTCACGCTTCCTCGAGATACTCGCCATGGAGTTCCCGTTGTCCCAGGACCGTTATGAGAACGGCGATATGGACGAACTGGCCGAGGAGGTGTATCAGAAGGTTATGGAACGCTTCAAGCAGAAATGCCAGATTATCTCAACCAATGCACAGAAGGCCGTTGCCCACATCGTCGAGAATCCCGATACCATGCCTCAGTACGAGAATATCATGGTACCTGTTGTTGACGGACGTCGCGTATATCAGGTAAGCTGCAATATCAGGGAGGCATACGAGACCAAGAGCCAGGCCATCGTTACGGCATTCCACAAGAGTCTTATTCTGCATACCATCGACGATGCATGGAAGGAGAACCTGCGTCTGCTGGACGAGTTGAAACACAGCGTGCGCAATGCCAGCTACGAGCAGAAAGACCCGCTGCTGGTCTACAAACTGGAGAGCGTCAAGTACTTTGACGATATGGTCAACAAGATAAACGACCGCACAGTAAGCGTGCTGATGCGTGCCCAGGTGCCCGAACTGCAGATTCGCGAGGCAGCACCCGAACGTCGACAGCCACGCCAGCGCCTGCAGGAGAGTCATGGAGACATGACCGACGAGGGAATGCGTCAGGCAGCAGGTCGCGATACACGCCAGCAGCAGCCTACGCAACCTATACGCGCTGACAAGTTGCCGGGACGTAACGAACCGTGTCCATGCGGCTCAGGCAAGAAGTTCAAACAGTGCCACGGACGCGGAATAGTCTGATAGCAGTCTGATAACAGGAAAATCTTAAACAGTACCGAGAGAATGATAACACCTTTGCAACAAATCCAGCGCGCTTTGCGCCATGTGGCTACCCGTTTCCCGCAGGGACAGGAGCCAGTCCTTACAGATATCTCGCTGCGTGTGTTCCCGCACAGCGGCGAGGTACGTTTCTTCGATGACGAGGAAAACGAACTGATGCGTATCGTAATACCCGAGTGGATAAAAGGCTCGCGTGAAGAGGACTTCTACCAGAAGGTCACTCCCATACTGCAGGAGGCAATATCAGGAGTACGCCAGGAAGTCATCGACAATATGTCATTGTTGCGGCCCTACAGCTTTGTCCTTCAGGACGAGGACGGGGAAACCCTCTTGGACCTCTATCTGGTTGATGACCAGGAGACTGTGATACTGAGCGGCAGTCTCCTCGAAGGCCTCGACGACGACCTCAACGCCTTCTTCGAAAACCTGATGAAAGAGTAGTTCTCATTCCTTTGAGAGGGGTCAGGCTAAAATCCAAAAACAGAATAAGTGGCTTCTCTCACGTACTATAAAACGGAATAAGTCACCAAAAATGCCGTCAAAAATATGGAATAAGTAGCTTTTTTTCTTGGCTATAAAGAGGAAAAACTATAATTTTGTATCAATTTAATGATGCAGTTATGCTTGAACGTAAATTCACTTCATTCCTGACAAACTTTCTCAAGGAAGAACCCAATAAGATTCTTCTCGTCAATGGTGCGCGGCAGATAGGTAAGTCTTATCTTATTCGTTATGTTGGGCAGAAACTGTTCCGTCATTTCGTAGAAATAAACCTTAAGGAGGATGTTGAAGGTGATAAGGTATTTGCCGATGTTCATACAACCAACGATTTCTATATGCGGTTGGGTAATTTTTATTCCGAGCCTTTAGGAGATAAGACAGATACACTAATATTTTTGGATGAGATACAAAGTTATCCTCACTTGATGACGATGCTTAAATTTCTCAATCAGGAGTCACGTTATCGCTTTATTGCAAGTGGTTCACAATTAGGTGTTGCATTATCCGAGACACCTTCCGTTCCGCTCGGAAGTGTGACTGTCGAGCAGATGTATCCTCTTGACTTTGAGGAGTTCCTTTGGGCCACAGGTGTTGGAAAGGAATGGATAGAAAATATACGAAATTGTTTTTTGGACGAAAAGGCTTTAGATGAGAGTACTCATAATATTCTGCTGAAACGTTTCCGTTATTATCTGCTTGTTGGTGGATTACCCGAAGCTATAAATAATTATCTGGCAG
>JAFZVW010000019.1 GCA_017617635.1 Bacteroidaceae bacterium
CCTTGGACGGTACCCATGGCGCTTGTGTAATAGCAGTTGCTGATATTGGTTGTACCACCGTCTTGAACAAGAGTAGAGGTATAGGAGGAACCTATTTCAGCAGTTTCCGGCATGAACAGGCAGTTGCTCATATTTAAAGTACCCACATTATAGCCAACAATTCCACCACAATAATCGGAAGAAGACTGTCCTACTATACTACCATCAAACACACAATCGCTGATATTAAGGGTGACATCTGCAGATACACGCCCTACGAGGCCTCCTGTCTGGTGTCCCTCATCTGTAGTGGAGTTAATATGGACGCTTGAACGGCAATTGGTAATATTGTTAATACCGCCGTCTGTTCTGCCGACCAAACTGCCGACCATTCGATAAGCCATATTAATCGTGCCGGTCACGTTCAGGTTTCTGATGGTCGCACCGGAAATAAAGCGGAACAAGCCAAAACGTTCTTCAGCAGGAGTGAAATTTATTGTCAATGTGTGTCCCTGGCCGTCGAAGATGCCTTGGAAAGGAGTCTCCATAGTACCTACTGTCGTCTGGTCATCACCCAGGTCGATATCTGCCGTCATTCGGGCGTTGGCAGTAGGTGTGTATTTTATCTGTTCTGTAAAGCCTCGCCAATCCTGTACCGAGCCGAGGAGGTAGTAGCCCTCGTCATCTTGCTGAAGATCGATTGGCACTGGCTCTGGCTCTTGCACCGGACGAATGGCAAAGGCAGGGTTGGTTCCCCAATTGTTCTGTTCACCACTTTGGCGGAAAGCATACGCCTTAGGGTACGAACTGATGGTTGAAGACCGATAATATCCACTCCCAGGATTACCAAACTCGTTGATTGAATTGCTGAATCCTGTGCCAGGCAAGCCCGAGAAACCGTTTTGCTGTGCGGCTGTAGGTACTCTCCATCCTGCCGGGCAGGGATCATAGATAGTTTTTATATTATCACGCCAAGGCAACGTGTTATATTCTTCTTCGGACATCCAGGAATTTTCGTCACCATTGTTTACGTGCGTTGTCGGGTGCTTGATACAGTAATCTATGGTCTGAATGCCGGTAACGGTATTGAAAGCCGTGAACAATGTCGGAACGAATGTGAAGGAAGCATAAGCACCGGTGGCTGCAGAGAAGGCATCCTTACGGCCCCACTGATATAAGAACCCGCGATTGCTGTTTAGATCAATAGCACACAGGTTACGATCCATAAAGGTTTTCCCGTTATGTGTTACTGTACCCGGTTCAGGGGTGCTCCATATATTCCAACTCCAAAGTATATTGTCGGAACTGTCATAGATAGCGACACATGCAACACCAGTAGTGAAAGTACTTGGGGTGGAGAAATAAACATAGCCGTCAGAATAGCTGATATCATACGCACCGCCCTCATACTTAATGGCTCTGCCGTATGTATCGCCGAGTTCCCAAAGCACCTTGACTCCGGCGATGTTGGCAGGGGCAATGGGCGTAGCTGTAGTGCCAGTAAGTGGATCCAACCCACCATTGCCCTTTACCGTTGCATTGAACTTGTAGTTCCCGGCAGCAGAAACAATATACGTGTTCGCCGTTGCAGTTGCGCTGAGGTCGGTGACAGATTCCTGTGCCCACGCTCCCGTGGTCATTCCGCAAACGAGGAGCAAAAGGGTTAGTAGTCTTTGAATTCTGTTCATATTGTCTTATTGTTATTTGTTGTTACTTGTTTATACACACAAAAAGCGGCACACCGCGCTCCGTTTCCCACTACAGTTTCGTTACCCTGAACGTGAAGGTAATGGCCTGGGTGGCAGGTATAGTGTACTGCTTCATAGGACCGGGGCCGCACGATGCATTGCCCAACCCGCGCAGTTCACCGTCCAGCTGCAGCCATATATACGGCCTCTGCTCAAGTTCCCACTGATGCTGCGCATCCTTCAAGTCGGCGTCCGTGTAGCGGTTGGCGCTGAAATAGAGACCCTCGTGGCACTCTATCTTGTAGCCATGGCCTTCCGCGTCCTTCAGTATTATCTCGCGTGCAAAGCGGTCGCCTGTCTGCTGGGGCTTGATGTATGGCTCGTTCCACATGGCAGTACCCAGTGGAGTGTTCCTGTCCGCAGCAACAGTCTGCTGGTCACTGCTGTAGCGTCCCATGACGACGCCTGCATGACGGTCGGGATAGTTCTCGAACGGTCCGTATCCATACCACTGTATGTTGCTCAGCTTCTGATCCAGCTTGCATGCCACACCTGCGCGGCGCAACTCACCGTCCTTGGGGGTAATCCTGACAGTCACGTCAACGGCACCGCCCTGCAGTTGCACGTAGCTGATTTTGCAGTCTGCCTTTGCCTTGGCATCAGCCCATCCCCAACGGTCATTCTCTATCCAGCGGTTGTTCTGTATACCGAACTGCAAGCCCAGGGCATCCTTGACATTATCGGCAACTACGGGCAGTTCTGCAAGCTTGGCGGGCTTTGTCAACTGATGCTGGTACAGGGCCACGACATGTCCTTTTGCCGAATATGACGTTGACTGTGTGTCACGTACCAGACATACCATTACCGTCTCGCCCTTGGGCTTGGCAACGGACGGACAGGCAATGGCAAACGTCTCGCCGGGCTGGACGTCGGGAAGATGAACGGTCTTCCGCTTAACGACATTACCATTGTCACGCAACTGGATTTCGAGATCCAGTCCTTTCAGCGAGCGGAAAGCGTACTTGTTCCTGACAGTGAGCACTGCACCGTTGACGGAGAAGCCTACATACTGGTATGCACCCCTGACCTCGGCCAGCTTGGCTGTATGGTCGCGCTCGGCAGTTACGATACCGTTAGAGCAGAAGTTCCCCTGATGTGGGCCGGGGAAGTCATAGCCCGTGTGCAGCTTCCTGATACCCTGCTTCAGTTCGTTCGGTTCGTATATAGCCTGATCCACCCAGTCCCAGATACAGCCTCCGACAGTGGAGTTGCTCTGCTCCATGGACTGCATGTACTCGGGCAGGTTACCAATGGCATTTCCCATGGCATGGGCATACTCGCACAGGAACATCGGCTTGTCCAGGTTATTTGTATTACGTGCCATCCAGTCCATACCGGGATACATCTTGCTGTAGAAATCGCTGTATGCACTGCCTCCGTAATCCTTGTCGATACGCGTTCCCTCGTAATGAACGGGACGGGTCGGGTCCATTCGTCTTGCTACATCATAGCAGTTCTTGAAATTGCTTCCTGCTCCTGCCTCGTTACCCATTGACCACATAATGACACAGGGGTGGTTGATATCACGGCTTACAAGGCGTGCAATACGGTCCTCCATGGCAGGAATCCACGATACCCATCCCGAAATGGCCTGATTTGCATGGTCCTCGTTGTCAGCCTCGTCACAGCAGTACAGCCCGTAATAGTCGAACATTGCATACATGCGGGCATCATTGGGATAATGGCTTGTACGTATGGTGTTGATATTATTCTGCTTCATCATGACGACATCCCTGAGCATACTTTCAACCGATACGGTACGGCCGGTAGCCGGGTCGCTGTCATGGCGATTGGTTCCCTTCAGCATCACACGTTTGCCGTTGACATATAACAGCGAACCTCCATTGGCTTTGCGAATCTCCACGCTACGGATACCGACCTTGGTCGAGAATGCCATCTGCTCGACGTTCTGCGCATCATACTGAATGATGTCCAAAGTGTACAGATTGGGAACCTCGGCACTCCACAGCTGAGGATTAACGACTGAGAACTCGGCCTTTTTATCCTTTATCGGACGTGAAGCCACGAACTTTCCCTTTGTATCATACAGCATGGCCATTGCATTTACGTCCTCGTCTACCGATACGGAAACAGTCCACTTGCCGTCCCCTGCAGGAGAGGTCCGGATGATATGGTTGCGTATGCTCCGGGAAGGAACATTATATATATACACGCTACGGAAAATACCGCTCATACGGAACATATCCTGACATTCCAGATATGAGCCGTCACACCAGCGGTGAACCTGTACAATCAGGTCATTGTCGCCTTCCTTCAGAAACTTGCTCAAGTCGAACTCTGCCACATTGTTAGAGCCCTGGGTATATCCCACATACCTGCCGTTGACCCAAACCTGGGCACTTGAATAGATTCCGCCAAAATGGATAATGGTACGGCGTCCCAACCATTCCTTTGCCACCCGGAATTTACGATGATATGTTCCGACCGGGTTTATGGCATAGTTCTTACCTCCGTCGTTGTATCCGGGACGGGCCTTGATATATGGCGGTGTGTTGCTGTGGGGATATTCCACATTACAGTATATGGGGCGATCGTATCCGAGCATCTCCCAACAACTGGGAACGGGAATCTGATCCGGGGAACTGACTGCCAACGCCTTCTGAAATGCAGGTACGTCCATAACCTCCACATCACCGGTCTGCATGGCTATGCCCTTCTCGGGAACGGCAGTGAACCAGAAGTCCCATGTCCCGTCAAGACTTTGGTACAGGCTGCTCCTTGGTTCTGTCCACGGTGTCCGGTAGTATGCCTTGTCGGCATGCATCTCCTTTGAACTGGCATAGGGCATATATGTTGCAATGCCCTGAAGCTTGTTGACGGCAAAAACAGTTTCGTCCTCCCATACCGGGCTTGCAATCCTGGGCTTTTCGACCTGTTCTATCGTGAACCACGAGCCACGGTCTTTGTTATCGATGTCAACGATTGCCAACCGGCCGTTATCCCTTACGGAAAACATCTTCTTCTTGTTGACCGAGGTGAAACGGTATATTCCCTTCTGACCCTCCACGGCCTGAATCTGCATAAGGGCATTACCCGGATGCTGGGGATTGGCCTGCCACTGAATCAACTCCCTGATGCTGCCATTGCTACCGCCATCATCAAAGTGACTGTCGTAGAATGCACCGCCTATCAGGTGATTCACCGGATTGCTGTTATAATAGGTCTTTATACTCCAGTACTGACCACGGTTAAGGCTGTCCAACTTCTCGACACGGACCTTTGTACCGTTGCCGCCATCATCGCCGTTGCCCAGAACAAGCGACTTGTCCGATACACTACGCAAGCGGTATGTACTGTTGTCATCCGAACCGAACTGGGCGGCCTCGGTGATGACAACGCCCTTTTCCAAGGACCTGAACGAAGGTCTGTTGGCAGGAACAGCGCTGTATCTGCCTCCGTCCATAGGTGTAAGAATCCACTTCTGCAACTCGTCCGAGCCGTTTACCTCGCCATACTCCATTCCCTTTTCTCCGACACGCAGGGCAATATGCCTGAACGGATCTATGAACCGCCATGAGCCGGACAGCTCGTCAATAATGAACAGCTGGCCCTTGTACTCTGCAGGAATGCCTTCGACCTTGTACAATGCACCCTTGCGAAACGACTGTGCCGTAATAGCCGTTATACCCACAAGCATACACAGAATCAAACTTAATCTCTTCATATATCGTTGTTTTAGTTGCTACTTTATGACATGTGTACCTAGGACAGGGACGTAATCTCCATCCGCAGCACCTTCCATGCAATCCACCTTGGCACTGATATTATCCAAGTAGGACACTATGCTTGCCTCCTGGGTACATGGCAATACAGGACTGCCGAATTCGCGCTGTCCATGATGAGCCAGTACGCAATGTATAATGCGCTTTATCTCCCCCTGGTCAATCTGCTGCTGTTCCAGTACATTCTGCAGTTTATGCGCACCTATGTAGATATGGCCCAACAGATACATATCCGGCTGGGTATCTCCCTGGCGGTTATACTCATACACCTTGCCGTAATCGTGGAAGATAATTGCCAGGATGCAGCGTTCGACCTTGATTTCATAAGGCAGGCAAGGATACAGTCCTTCCAACATGTGCAGCATCTGGTACGTATGGTTCAACAGACCACCCGGGTATGCATGGTGTACTGATGTTGCAGCAGGATATTCACTGTATGGCTTATAGAGCTTGTCTGCAAAATCCACTATTATCCTTACCAAATCCGTATCGTTGCAATATGTCAGCAAATGCTCAATAGTCTTTCCCCATTTCTCCTGGCTGATCGGACGCGGAATCAGGTTATACAGCGGATGGGCCTCATCGGCTTCCAGGCCGATAACCATATCTGCCAACGGGCACGATCGATTGCCGTTGAAGACTCTCAGATTATGAAAGCGGACCAACTGACCCGGTACAGGGGGCATGTCCGGAGCTACATCCCAGACACTGACGGTAAACTGCTCCTCAGCATCTGCGACCTTCAGTATGACATATGGCGAGCCTTGACGGGTAGTGCTGTTCTGGCGCCCAATAACTATGAATTCCTTCACCTTTATTACCTTTTTAAAATATTAAACGCATGGCGAAGATAACAAAATATCTGCAATAATGGCACGACATCACATCTAAAAATTAGTAAGACTGACATTTTGTCCAATCACAGGCCTTTGGCATACTCTTCGCAACAGGAGATAACGGAAATATCTAACTAAACCAAATACAAAATGAACATTAAACCATTGGCAGACCGCGTGCTTATTGAGCCCGCACCTGCAGAGACAAAGACAGTAGGCGGCATCATCATTCCCGACACCGCCAAGGAGAAACCCCTTCAGGGCACCATTGTTGCCGTCGGCAACGGCACGAAGGACGAGGAAATGATTCTGAAACCGGGTGACCAGGTCCTGTACGGCAAGTATGCTGGAACCGAGCTGGACCACGAAGGCACCAAGTATCTTATCATGCGACAGAGTGACGTCGTAGCCATCCTTTCGTAATAAATCAAAAATCATTAAATCATTAAATCAAGTTATGGCAAAAGATATTAAATTCAACATCGAGGCACGCGATGAGATGAAAAAGGGCGTAGATGCCCTGGCTGATGCAGTTAAGGTAACATTGGGCCCCAAGGGTCGTAATGTAATTATCGAGAAGAAATTCGGAGCACCCCAGATTACCAAGGACGGTGTAACCGTGGCCAAGGAGGTTGAACTGGACAATCCTTTCCAGAACGCCGGTGCACAGCTTGTCAAGTCTGTAGCATCCAAAACTGGTGACGATGCCGGAGACGGCACTACAACTGCCACCGTACTGGCACAGTCAATTGTCCGTGAGGGCCTGAAGAATGTTGCCGCAGGTGCAAATCCAATGGACCTGAAGCGCGGAATCGACAAGGCTGTAAGTACAGTGGTTAACGAAATCAAGAAGATGGCCGAGCAGGTTGGCGATGACTACCAGAAGATTGAGCAGGTAGCAACAGTCAGCGCAAACAACGATGCAGAAATCGGCAAGCTGCTTGCCGATGCCATGCAGAAAGTCAGCAAGGACGGCGTAATCACTATTGAAGAAGCCAAGGGACGTGACACCACAATCGGTGTTGTAGAGGGTATGCAGTTTGACCGTGGCTATCTGAGCCCGTATTTCGTTACCAACACCGAGAAGATGGAGTGTGAGATGGAGAATCCATACATCCTGATCTACGACAAGAAAATAAGCAACCTGAAGGATTTCCTTCCTATTCTGGAACCTGCCGTACAAAGCGGACGCCCGCTTCTGGTAATTGCCGAGGACGTTGAGAGTGAAGCTCTTACAACTCTCGTAGTAAACCGTCTCCGCGGCCAGCTGAAGATATGTGCAGTCAAGGCACCTGGATTCGGCGACCGTCGCAAGGCCATGCTGCAGGATATCGCAACACTGACAGGCGGATTGGTAATCAGCGAGGACACAGGTCTGAAACTGGAGCAGGCTACTATCGACATGCTTGGTTCTGCTGAGAAAGTAACAATCTCAAAGGACAATACCACTATTGTCAGCGGCAAGGGACAGAAGGAGCTCATTCAGGATCGCATAAACCAGATCAAGAACGAGATTGCCAACTCGACCAGCAGTTATGACAAGGAGAAGCTGCAGGAGCGTCTTGCCAAGCTTGCAGGCGGTGTAGCAGTACTGTATGTCGGTGCACCTACCGAGACCGAGATGAAGGAGAAGAAGGATCGCGTAGACGATGCACTGTGTGCAACGCGTGCAGCAATCGAGGAAGGCATTATCCCAGGCGGTGGCGTAGCTTACATCCGTGCACAGAAAGCACTTGAGGAGGTAAAGGGCGCCAATCAGGACGAGCAGACAGGTATCAGGATTATCTCCCGCGCCATTGAGGAACCATTGCGCCAGATTGTCACTAACGCAGGCGAGGAAGCAAGTGTTGTCGTAAACAACGTACGTGCCGGCAAGGACGACTACGGTTACAATGCCCGCGAGGACAAGTACGAGAACATGAAGGCATCAGGTATCATCGATCCTGTCAAGGTAACCCGCGTTGCTCTTGAGAACGCAGCTTCAATAGCCGGGATGTTCCTTACCACCGAGTGTGTCATCTGCGACAAGAAAGAGGACAAACCCGAAATGCCGATGGGCGGTGCCCCGGGCATGGGTGGCATGATGTAATTCCAGATTAGGAAACAAGTTTATGCTTTTCAAAGAACGGAGCCCCGATTTTGGGGTTCCGTTTTTGTGTTTGTGATATTTTTCGTAACTTCGCAACATGAAAACGAACATAACCGGCCGTTTTGCCCCGTCGCCTACAGGACGGATGCATCTTGGCAACGTAATGTGCGCGCTGATTTCGTGGCTGGACGCAAAAAGCCAGGGAGGCAGATGGCTGTTGCGCATCGAGGACATTGACACTCAACGCTGCAGACGCGATTATGCCCTGCAGCTGATGGACGACCTCCAGTGGCTGGGGCTGCCATGGGACGGAGACGTGGTGTGGCAGAGCGAACGAAATGATATCTATCAAAAGCACCTGGATTACCTCACAGGCCTGGGACTTACGTATTACTGCAAGTGCACGCGCAATGACCTGATGGCATCATCTGCTCCGCATGAGGCTGACGGGCGCATTGTATACCCCGGGACATGCCGTGACAAAGGGTTCACAGAGGGAGCATTGAGAATACGGGTCCCCGAGGAACTGGAAAAGACACACGGTGACTTTATAGTGCGCAGGCGCGATGGAGCATGGGCATATCAGCTGGCCGTCGTTATTGACGATGCACTGATGGGAATAACCCGTGTAGTACGTGGCAGAGACTTGCTGACATCCGTTCCGCAGCAGGAATTCCTGTACGACGTATTCGGGTTCCGCAAACCGGTATTCATGCATCATCCCCTGTTGTGCAACATGGCAGGTCAGCGTTTGTGCAAGCGCGACAAAAGCATGGATTTAGGAATATTGCGCAAGAAATACCTGCCAGAGGAGATTATCGGATACCTGGCATATAAAACAGGTCTCATCAAGGAATACGAGGCATTAGGCGCAGCAGAACTGCTCAACGCATTCTCGTGGAGCAGAATCCCTGACGAAGATATAATGATTAACGGGGAATGTCTTCCTGCCTCTGTCGGTCAATCTTCTGGAAATCCTTCATCCTGAGCTTGAAACTGCGTGTAAGATAACGGTCCAGGACAACAGGATTGACACTGAGTTCCTCGGGTGTTCCATGGAACAGTATCTGCCCTTCGAACAGAAGATATGCACGGTCCGTAATACACAGGGTCTCCTCAACATTATGGTCGGTTATCAGCACTCCAATATTCTTCTGCTTCAGCTTCCACACAATATACTGGATATCCTCGACGGCAATAGGGTCTACACCGGCAAAAGGCTCGTCAAGCATGATGAACTTGGGGTCAATGGCCAGACAGCGTGCTATCTCGGTACGTCGTCGCTCACCGCCTGAGAGCTGGTCTCCTAGATTCTTACGCACGGTTTCCAGACGGAACTCGCTTATCAGGCTTTCCAGCTTCTCCTTCTGGTAATCCTTGGGCTTGCCAGTCATTTCCAGGACAGAAGCAATGTTGTCCTCGACACTCATCTTACGGAAAACCGATGCTTCCTGGGCAAGATAGCCTATACCCTTCCTGGCACGGCGGTACACAGGATAATTGGTTATTTCCTCGTCACCTATCCATATATGTCCCTCGTTGGGAACGACCAGGCCTGTCGTCATATAGAAACTGGTGGTCTTGCCTGCTCCATTGGGTCCCAGAAGACCTACAATCTCACCCTGACGGACATGGAACGACACGTTGTTCACAACTGTACGCTTGCCATATACCTTTACCAAACCTTCGCTACGGAGTTCCATTCTCTCATCTGCCATATGCCGTGTTGATGCTTTACAAGTTACAAAGGTATGAAAAGAAGAGCAATGTGCAAAATAAATAAGGTGTTTTGATAGAATATTACATAAATTTTCATAACTTTGCGCGACCAATTGGCGTATAAGAAATAATGTTGCTGTTTAAAGGCATATCAACTTTTGGCTCGTATCTGATGCTTATGGGACGTGTACTGTCGCTTCCCGAAAGATGGCGTATGTTCTTCAAGCAGTACATCAAGGAACTGGCTGCACTGGGTGTTGACAGTATCGGCATTGTTCTGCTGATATCCTTCTTCATCGGTGCCGTGATATGCATTCAGATCAAACTGAACATTGCTTCACCCTGGATGCCGAATTACACTACCGGCTACACTACCCGCGAAATCATGCTCCTGGAATTCAGTTCCAGCATAATGTGTCTGATTCTTGCCGGCAAGGTCGGCTCCAACATTGCATCCGAGATTGGCACTATGCGTGTAACACAGCAGATAGATGCCCTGGATATCATGGGCATCAACTCAGCCAGCTTCATTATACTTCCCAAGGTCCTGGGGCTGATAACAATGATTCCCATGCTGGTGGTATTCAGTATCGTTGCGGGATTTGCAGGTGCCTATGCAACCTGTGCCTTGGGCGTGCTTTCGACCGACGACCTGACGGCAGGACTTCTGCACGATTTCAACCAATGGTATGTATGGATGAGCCTGATAAAAAGCCTGTTCTTTGCCTTCATCATCTCCAGCGTGAGCAGTTTCTACGGCTATACCGTGGAAGGAGGAAGCTTTGACGTAGGCAAAGCCAGTACAAATGCCGTGGTAAGCAGCAGTATACTGATACTGTTTGCCGATATCTTCCTGACCCAGATACTAAGCTAATGCCCCTGCCATGATCGAATTGAGGAACATACACAAGTCATTCGAGGGCCGCGAGGTACTGAAAGGAATCAATGCGGAGTTTCAAGACGGCAAGACCAACCTGATTATCGGTCAGTCGGGCTCGGGCAAGACCGTGCTGATAAAGAATATCGTGGGGCTGCTTACTCCCGATGAGGGTGAAGTCCTGTACGACGGCCGCGACTTCGTAAAGATGACCACCAGGGAGAGGGTTATGGTACGTCGCGAAATGGGAATGCTTTTTCAGTCTGCCGCATTGTTTGATTCAATGACGGTGCTCGAAAACGTCATGTTTCCATTGGACATGTTCTCGGACATGAACCGTCTGGAACGCGAAAAGAGAGCCTGTTTTTGTCTGGAACGCGTGAATCTGAAGGGAGCCGAGTTCAAGATGCCCGGTGAGATAAGCGGCGGAATGCAGAAGCGTGCAGCCATTGCCAGGGCGATTGCCTTGAACCCCAAATACCTGTTCTGCGACGAACCCAATTCAGGACTGGACCCCAAGACATCGCTTGTCATTGACGACCTGATACACAGCATCACCGAAGAGTACGACATGACAACCATCATCAATACTCACGACATGAACTCGGTAATGGCTATTGGCGAACACATTATATATATATACGACGGCAATCTGGAGTGGACGGGCACAAAGGACGAAATAATGACTTCAACTAACGAGAGGCTCAATTCATTCATCTTTGCCAGCGACCTGTTCCGCAAGGTAAAGGAAGCCAACATGTAAGGAAAAACAAACAAATAAAGAATATTTAACCATGAAGATTTCTTTCGAAAAGACTGACAAAATCAACGGCCTGCTGACAATAACCCTGGCAAAGGCCGACTACGAGGCAAACGTCGAGAAGACATTGAAGGACTACCGCAAGAAGGCATCCCTGCCAGGCTTCCGTCCGGGTCAGGCACCCATGAGCATCCTCAGGAAGCGTTTCGGACAGGAGGTTCAGGCTGAAGAGCTGAACAAGATGCTTGGCACTGAACTGTACAAGTACATACGCGAGCAGAAGATAGATATCCTGGGTGAGCCCTTGCCAAGCGACAAGCAGGGCGAAATCAGCCTGGAAGCAGACGAGCAGACATTCGTGTTCGACATTGCACTGGCCCCTGAGATGGATGCAAAGATAAGCGACAAGGACACCGTTGAGTACTACAACATCAAGGTTGACGACGCTATGGTTGACAACCAGGTTCAGATGTACGCAAGCCGCGCAGGCGGTTACCAGAAGGTGGACGAATACCAGCCAAAGGACATGGTCAAGGGTATCCTGACCGAACTTGGCAAGACCGGCAAGCCTAAGCGCGGAGGCATTGAAGTCGAAGGTGCTACGATGCTGCCCGACTACATGAAGGACGAGGACGAAAAGGCCAAGTTCAACGGCATGAAAGCCGGTGACGTCATCACCTTCAACCCCTCAAAGGCCTACAACAGCGACGTTGAGCTGTCTTCACTGCTGAAAATCACAAAGGACGAGGCTGCTGCCGTAACCGGCGACTTCCAGTTCCAGGTAAGCGAGATTACCCGCTACGAGCCACACGCACTGGACCAGGAACTCTTCGACATTGCCCTGGGCAAGGACAAAGTCAAGAGCGAGGAGGAATTCCGTGCAGCAATCCGCGAGAATCTGTCAGCACAGTTCAAGACAGACAGCGAGTTCCGTTTCGTGATCGACCTGAAGAAATATCTGGTAAAGCGCATAGGCGAGGTCGAATTCCCCGAAGCAATGCTCAAGCGCATCATGCAGCAGAACAATCCCGACAAGGATGCAGAGTTCATCGAGAAGAACTTCCAGCCAAGCATCGAGGAGCTGAAGTGGCACCTGATCAAGGAACAGTTGTGCGACCAGTTGGGCATCAAGGTAGAGCAGCCCGACGTCCTGGAGACTGCCAAGGAAGTTACACGCATGCAGTTTGCCCAGTACGGCATGACCAACATCCCCGAGGAGGCACTCAACAACTATGCCAACGAGATGCTGAAGAACAAGCAGCAGGCTGAAGGTCTGGTTACACGCACCGTTGAGCGCAAACTGGGTGTTGCAGCCAAGACAGTCGTAAAGATTGCCGAGAAGACCGTCACCCTGGACGAGTTCAACAAAGCCTTTCAAGAAGCATAAACACAAAGCACAACGTGAATAACGATTTCAGAAAATTTGCCACAGGCAAAGCAGGCATAAACGGTATGGTTCTGGACGACATCGTGTCTGTCCAGAACAAATACCTGAACCCCTATATCCTGGAGGAGCGCCAGCTGAACGTAACACAGATGGACGTATTCAGCCGCCTGATGATGGACCGCATCATCTTCCTGGGTACAGAGATTGACGACTACACGGCAAACACGCTGCAGGCACAGCTCCTGTACCTTGACAGCGTTGACCCCGGCAAGGACATCAGCATATACATCAACTCGCCCGGCGGCAGCGTATATGCAGGCCTGGGCATCTACGACACGATGCAGTTCATACAGAGTCCCGTAGCCACAATATGCACGGGAATGGCTGCCAGCATGGCCGCCGTACTGCTCGTCAGCGGCGACGAGGGCAAGCGCTCGGCACTCACCCACAGCCGCGTCATGATACACCAGCCCCTTGGCGGCGCCCAGGGCCAGGCTTCGGATATCGAGATTACCGCACGCGAGATAATGAAACTCAAGAACGAACTGTACACAATCATCGCCAACCACAGCCACCAGCCGTTCGACAAGGTATGGGCTGACAGCGACCGCGACTACTGGATGACAGCTACAGAAGCACAGGAGTACGGAATGATTGACCAGGTTCTTACACGCAAGGGATAATGGCAAAGAAGACTGTTAAATGCAACTTCTGCGGACGTACGTCAGACCAGGTTCCACTGATGCTTAACGGCATCGACGGCTATATCTGCAACGAATGCGTACAACAGGCATACAATCTGCTGCAGCAGGAAGGAGCCGTTTCACCCACCCCGACCGGCACAGCATCCGATGCAAGGCTCAATCTGATGCTCCCCACAGAAATCAAGCAGAAGCTGGACGAATACGTCATCGGTCAGAACGAAGCCAAGATAGCCATGGCCGTTGCCGTGTACAATCACTACAAGCGGTTGAATCAGGAAACAGATGACAACGACGTAGAGATTGAGAAGAGCAACATAATCATGCTGGGCTCGACGGGTACCGGCAAGACACTCCTTGCCCGCACAGTTGCAAAGCTGCTGCAAGTACCCTTTGCCATCGTCGATGCCACCGTACTGACCGAGGCAGGATACGTAGGCGAGGATGTCGAGAGCATCCTGACCCGTCTGCTGCAGGCGGCTGACTACGACCAGAAGAAAGCCGAGCGCGGCATTGTCTTCATCGACGAGATCGACAAGATTGCACGCAAGGGCGACAACCCCAGCATAACACGTGACGTAAGCGGCGAAGGCGTACAGCAGGGTCTGCTCAAGCTTCTCGAAGGCAGCGTCGTCAACGTACCGCCCAAAGGCGGGCGCAAGCATCCCGACCAGGAGTATGTACACTTGGACACACACAACATCCTGTTCATCTGCGGCGGAGCCTTCGAAGGCATCGAGCGCAAAATCGCACAGCGCCTGAACACACACACCGTAGGTTACAACAACGTCCAGATACGCCACAACCTGGACAGTCGCAACCTGATGCAGTACGTCCAGCCACAGGACCTGCGCAAATTCGGTCTCATCCCCGAACTCATCGGACGACTTCCCGTCGTTACCTACCTGCATCCACTGGACCGCGAGGCACTGAGAAACATCCTCACCGAACCCAAGAACTCACTCATCCGTCAGCAGAAGAAACTCTTCAAGATGGACGGCGTGGAACTCGAATTCACCGACGATGCACTTGAAGCCATGGTCGACAAGGCAATTGAGCGCGGCCTGGGTGCCCGCGGGCTACGGGGAATTGTCGAAGCAGTCATGACAGATTTGCAGTTCAGCACCCCCGGAACAGACCGAAAAGAGATAACTATCACCCGCGAATACGTGCTGGAACAACTGAAAAAAAGCGAAGTCCTATAACCCAAACGCTGCCTCTGCAGCGTTTTTTTTGTGCCCGAAATTTGGATAATTCATTCATTTTCTTTATCTTTGTAAACGTCACCACTATCAATGACCGCCACTATGGATAAAAAAGAACTCACGCAGAACCTGAAAAAATACTTCGGCTTTGACTCTTTCAAGGGTCTGCAGGAGCAGGTCATCTGCAATCTGATTGAAGGTCACGACACATTTGTCCTGATGCCGACAGGCGGAGGCAAGAGCCTTTGCTACCAGCTGCCAGCCCTTATGATGGAAGGGACGGCAATTGTGCTTTCCCCCCTCATTGCCCTGATGAAGAACCAGGTCGATGCCGTACGGCAGGTCAGCGAGGACGACGGCATTGCACACTACCTCAATTCCAGCCTCTCACGCCAACAGGTCGAGGAAGCCAAGAAAGACATTCAGGACGGCCGCACCAAGCTCCTCTACGTCGCTCCCGAGTCACTCACGAAGGAAGAGACCAAGGATTTCCTGCGCGGAATAAAAATCAGTTTCTACGCAATTGACGAAGCCCACTGTATCAGCGAATGGGGACACGACTTCCGCCCCGAATACCGCAGAATACGCCCCCTTATCAACGAGATCGGACGCGCTCCAATCATTGCCCTTACCGCCACAGCCACCAACAAGGTACGCCGCGACATCAAGAAAAACCTGGGCATATTACGCGCCACCGACTACGTGAGCTCGTTCAACCGTCCCAACCTCTATTACGCCGTCCGCCCCAAGACCAAGGACATAGACAAGGACATTATCCGCTACATACTGCAGAACCCCCACAAGAGCGGCATCATATACTGCCTGTCCCGCAAGAAGGTCGAACAGCTGGCAGAAATCCTGCAGGCCAACAACATCAATGCCCGTGCCTACCACGCAGGCATGGAGACGGCAGAACGCAACCAGACTCAGGACGACTTCATCATGGAACGCCTTGACGTCATCGTTGCAACCATAGCCTTCGGCATGGGCATCGACAAGCCCGACGTACGTTTTGTAATCCACTACGACATACCCAAGAGCCTCGAAGGCTACTACCAGGAAACCGGACGCGCAGGACGCGACGGAGGAGAAGGAGCCTGCATAGCATTCTACTCGCCCAAGGACCTGGACAAGCTGCGCAAGTTCATGGAAGGCAAGCCCGTCAGCGAACAGGACATCGGCAACCAGCTGCTGGCCGAGACACGCGCATACGCAGAAACCAGCGTATGCCGCAGGAAAATGCTGCTCCACTACTTCGGCGAGGAATACAACCAGGACAACTGTCACCATTGCGACAACTGCGCACGCCCACACGACAGCATCGAAGGCTCACACGACCTCGTCATGGTCATGGAAACCATACTGGCCGTTAAGGAGAAGTTCAAGGTCGACCACATCATAGACATTGTAACCGGACAGGAAACCGAGGAAGTTATCTCACACTGCCACGAACAGCTCAAGAGCTTCAACCGCGGCAGCAGCCACGACCGCCCCTACTGGAGCGCCCTCATACGCCAGGCCATGCTCGCAGGCTATATCGAGAAAGAAGTCGAGAACTACGGCCTGCTACGTATAACCAAGAAAGGCAAGGCCTACCTACAGGAGCCCAGCATATTCTTCTTCCTCCCCAACAACGAATTCGAAGACTACGAGCCCGAACCAGAGGAAGAAGCAGGAGCCCTGGACGAAACCCTCATGAAGATGCTCCTCAAGCTCCGCCGCCAGCGTGCCCAGGAACTCGGCATACCGCCATACGTCATCTTCCAGGAGAATTCCCTCAGCGCAATGGCATCCACCTACCTCGTCACCATCGACGAATTGCAGAACATGCCAGGCGTAGGCGCAGGCAAGGCCGCACGCTACGGCAAGGAATTCTGCCAGCTAATCGCAAAATACTGCGAGGAGAACGAGATAGAACGCCCCCTCGACCTCAGGATACGCACAGTTGCAAGCCGCAGCAAGAACAAGATCAGCATCATCGAGAAGATCGACCGCAAGCTCATGCTCGACGACATAGCCGACAGCATGATGATTGACATGGACGAACTGCTCGACGAGATGGAAGCCATCGTCAGCAGCGGCACCAAGCTCGACATCAACTACTACCTGGACGAAGTCATGGACGAAGACTACATGCTCGACATATACGACTACTTCCACGACGAATCCCAGACCGACGACCTCAAGACCGCCATGAAGGAACTCGGCCCCGACTACGAGGAACGCGACATACGCCTCGTCCGCCTCAAGTTCATGTCCGAAATCGGCAACTGACACATATGAAGAACATTCTTATACTCTTGCTATTGATGACGGCAGGCATCACAAGAGCACAGAAAATGGCAGTGACATTCGATTCACCGCAAGAGGAACCCAAAAACTGGGCCAAAACATACTGGCACGATGCCATGGACCTGTCCATCCTTTCATGGCACGATGACGGCATCGTCGTATATTCATTCTCCCAACAGCTTTACCTGGCACGCATCGACAAGAACTTCAATATCCGGGAAAGCTCAACCACAAAAATCGGGGAAAGCCGTCTGCTCGACGACTACCTCCTCAGAATATGGCACAAGGAAGACAGCATATATGCAGTTACCAGGGAAGGCAGCGACATATACCTGCATTCCTTTGACCCTAACAGCCTTCAGCATAAAAACGCAAGGAAAGTCTACACATTAGGCAAATACGCCTGGTCACTGATGGCTACACCCGTTGATATCGAATGGTCCCGGAACAACAAGTACATTGCCATTGTTGTCCGGCACATTCCCAAGAAATCAAAACTTGGCAAGGAGAAAGTCCTGCACGAGTTTTGCCTGTACGACAAGAACTTCAACCCAATCGGCAGCGGAGTGTTCGACCCGATAGACTTCCCCACCCTGCCGGGAACAGGCTTCGGTTACGCCTCGTCGTGGACGCTTACAGACAATGGCGAAATAGTCTTTGCATCACTCAAGGCAGCAAGAAACCCCAAGAAATACCCCGATTTCGGAGCCACCGCCACCCAAATGGAAATAGGACTGTTCCGGGACGGAAAACTCACAACGACCTCAGTCCCCAATGTCTACAGGGGAAATCTCCCCGTCGGCACACAGAACAGCATCCAAGGCATAGACGAGCGCGAAGACCCCAACCACGTCTCCATGAGCCTCAAGACCGGAAGCATTCTGGGATATGACGGAAAAACCATGATGCTGTACTTCCTGAACACACTATACAGATATTCGTTCCAGGACAACACCGTCACACCACTCATAGCCATGCCCTTCTGTCTCGAACCCACCTACAACAGCTCCGGCCTGTCGCAAGTAATAGACGACAATGACGGAGGCCACATCATTTATGGCGTCAGCGGCTTTGTATGGGTTCCCAAGGACGTCAACCAGTCCTTTGTCGGGAATTGGGGAGGAGCACGCAAATTCCTCAACTGGCGCACAAGCGCACAAGCCACCCAAAGCCTGACTTTCCTCTACAACGGCCACCTCTACCACGTTGCCGATGTTGAAAGATACAAAAGCCACATCATCGGAGTCAAGAAAGAAAATCTGGAACCCCAGCTGATCAGCGTTGACAAGGACAAGAAAATGGAAACCTGCAACCTGGATGCTGCCGGATACTTCTATTTCCACCGCGTAAGCGACAACCGCCTGGCATTATGGCAGAGAAACCTGAAAGTAAACGGCCAGAAGTGCCAACGCTTCGGATTTGTAGACTTGCCATAGTTTATCTTTGTGGTTGTAAAAAAGAGAATTTCTTTCAGTTATTAAAGAAAAAATCATACTTTTGTAATCGAAATGGCTGTTTCGGAAATGGCTGTTTCTCATCTCGCTGAGAACGAGATTGACTACAAGGGACTGAGCATGGAGGAGATGTAGCATGAGCCCTTGTACTGAAATAGTAAGTAAGTAGGTAAGTAAGTAATTACTCACACCCCCATTTGCCCTTGATTTCGTGTAATATTCAGTGTTAACAAACTTTGATTCCGTGATGAAAAGGAAAATATACGACCAGTTGGTCCTGTGGAAAGAGGAGCGTAAAGGCAAGTCGGCCATGAAGCTCTTGACCGGTGTTGCCCCTGCGGGGAGGCCTTGAGCAGGCCCTTGAACAGGCGGTACGGGGATTACTGTTGGAGTCCACGCGGTTGGCTGCTGAGCGGACGTTACCGACCTTACCGGACTGGACGGTGACGGCCACGTTGTACTTTGAGATTGCCTTTGTTTTCATGGCTTAAAGATTTAAGGGTTTAACAATTTTAGGATTTTAGGATTAAACATTTTGTCATGACTGTGCAAATATACGACATCGAAAAATAGCAAATCCTGTATTTTCCGTTATTTTCCGTTGCTTTCCGTTTTTGTCGCAAACGTTAACAAATATTAACAGATGGACAATGGACGATGGACGATGGGTGATGTGTTCTATTATATAATTATATATAATAGAGCGATACGTGATGAATACGTGATGTATACGTGATGTATACGTGATGTAAAATATATACAATCTTACTCATCTTACTTACTTACTCTTGTTACTCTATAGGGGTTTTTTGAGAGAGAAGTTATATATATAAAAAGTATTTTTCTTATTTTATATAAGGAACGCGTGAGCCCTCTGTCAACTGAGAGAGAGGCTCTTCCTTGAAAATAGTAAGTAAGTAAGTAAGTAAGAAGAGTAGGAAGCTACGAACTGAAGTCCGGAGAACTGAACGAAGAAAGTGACAAAGGATGGACGAGCAGGAACTGAAGTATATATTTGAATTGCTGGAGGAGAAGGGGTGGAAGCCGACGGGACGCTCGTCCGAGCGGTAGTCGTGCATGGGAGTCTTGAGGATGAAGGAGAGGACTGGTCAAATTTTATACAACAGATGCTTTGTTTTTCAAATTACTATTTATAACTTTGCGGCATAAATTCAAAATGGCAGTTTGAAGAAATGGTTAACAAGGTCGTGTTAAAACAGATTCTGGTATCCAATCAAAAGGATGTAGAACAGTACCAGATTGTCATATTTGGATTAACCACTAACAGTTGATTGCCTGTTGGATGTTTGTTCCGATAGGGGGTATTTTTCTGTTTCGTGATTAGTGTGTAAAAAAAATACGCTCCCACGAGAGAAATTTTACTGGCCCACGGGGGAGCGGGAAAAACGCACGAAAATGGAACGCGCTAACCACTAACTGCTAATCCTTTAACATTTTTCACTTTTCACTTTTTCACTTTTTCACTTTAAATTTGTATCTTTGCGCCCAAAAGAATATAATCAAACAGCAGCTATGGCATCATTTATTGAAGACAAGATTGTGATGGAAGGTATCACCTTCGACGACGTATTGTTGATTCCGGGATACAGCGAGGTTCTGCCGCGTGAGGTATCCCTGTCGACCAAGTTCTCAAGAAACATTGACCTGAAGATTCCCTTTGTAACGGCTGCCATGGACACGGTTACCGAGGCTCCAATGGCAATTGCGATTGCACGTGAAGGCGGTATCGGTGTGATTCACAAAAATATGTCCATCGAGGAGCAGGCACGTCAGGTTGCAATCGTAAAGCGTGCCGAGAATGGTATGATATACGACCCTGTAACAATCAAGCGCGGCAGTACCGTTGCCGATGCCCTTGCCCTGATGGCGGAATATCATATCGGCGGTATACCTGTCGTTGATGACGGGAATCATCTGGTGGGTATCGTGACAAACCGTGACCTGCGTTTTGAGAAGAACACCAGTCGCAAGATTGACGATGTGATGACGAGCGAGAACCTGGTAACGACACACATTCAGACCGACCTGATGTCGGCAAGTGATATCCTGCAGGAGAACAAGATTGAGAAACTGCCGGTCGTTGACGACGATAACCGTCTGATAGGTCTGATTACCTACAAGGACATCACCAAGGCCAAGGACAAGCCAATGGCGTGCAAGGACTCGAAAGGTCGTCTGCGTGTTGCTGCAGGTGTGGGCGTGACTGCCGATACATTCCAGCGCATGGAGGCTCTGGTAAAGGCCGGCGTGGATGCAATCGTGATTGACACGGCGCATGGTCACAGTGCAGGTGTTATCGAGAAGGTCAGGGAGGCAAAGGCTGCATTCCCCGAGGTTGACATAGTTGTCGGCAACATTGCCACTGGCGAGGCTGCCCGTATGCTGGTCGAGGCAGGTGCAGATGCCGTAAAGGTCGGAATAGGTCCGGGTTCCATCTGCACGACACGTGTAGTTGCCGGTGTAGGTGTTCCGCAGCTGAGTGCCGTATATGACGTAGCTTCCGCCCTTGCTGGCACAGGAGTTCCGCTGATTGCTGACGGAGGCCTTCGTTATTCCGGTGATGTCGTCAAGGCACTGGCCGCAGGCGGCTACAGCGTGATGATAGGCTCTCTGGTAGCAGGTACCGAGGAGGCTCCGGGCGAGACGATCCTGTTCAACGGACGCAAATTCAAGGCATACCGCGGAATGGGTTCGCTGGAAGCAATGGAGAAGGGAAGTGCCGACCGTTATTTCCAGGGCGGTGTGAAGGAAACCAAGAAACTGGTGCCCGAGGGCATTGCCGGCCGCGTTCCGTACAAAGGTACCGTTCAGGAAGTCATTTACCAGCTGGTAGGAGGTCTGCGCAGCGGTATGGGATATTGCGGAGCCAAGGACATTCTGGCCCTGCATGATGCCAAGTTTACGCGCATCACCAATGCCGGAATGCTGGAGAGCCATCCGCACGAGGTAATCATAACAAGCGAAGCACCTAACTACAGCCGTCCACAGTAGAAAAGTTCCAGTGGCGCTTTGCACCGATAAAAAGTAGTTCCATGTCAAAGAAAATATTTTTCATTTTTCACTTTTCACTTTTCACTTTCCTCTGCGATACTGCACAGAACGTCGATCCCGTTATAATGACAATAGGCGGTGAGCCTGTGACGCGCAGCGAGTTCGAGTACAACTACAACAAGAACAACACCGATGCCGTTGTCGACAGGAAATCGGTGGCTGAATACGTTGACATGTTTGCCGTGTACAAGATGAAGGTCCGCGCGGCACTGGATGCCCGCATGGACACGGTCGGCTCGTACCTGAGGGAGTTCCACCAGTACCGCGACCAGCAGATTCGTCCGCTGCTCGTGAACGATTCGATGGTGGATGTGGAATGCCGCAAATACTACGAGGACATGAAACAGGCAATGGGTGGGAAACAGCTGCTGAAGCCTGCACACATCTTTGTCCTGCTCAAGCAGAAGGCCAGCGCGGCTGAGCAGAACGCTGCAAAGGCGCGTATCGACAGCATCTACGACGTACTGAACGCCGGAGGCGACTGGAACGAACTGGCACGCACATGCAGCGACGACAAGCAGACAGCTGTCAACGGCGGCGAGTTGCCCTGGGTAGGTCCGGGACAGTTGCTGAAGGAATTCGAGGATGTTGCATATTCGCTGAACACAGGGCAGATAAGCACTCCGTTCCTGAGCACGGTGGGCTATCACATTGTCAAAATGGCTGACCGCAAGGACCTGGAGCCGTTCGACACGTTGCATGCACAGATTCACCGTTTCATCGAAAGCCGTGGCGTACGCATGCAGCTGTCACAGCAGATTGTCGATTCGCTGAGCCATGCCACACGCGGCGGAATGAGCGTGGACGAGATACTGGACCGCGAGACGGAGCGTCTGTGCGCACAGGACCAGGAGCTGAAGTATCTTGTGCAGGAATACCACGACGGCCTGCTGTACTATGACATCTGCAACAACAATATCTGGGAGCCTGCCAAGACAGACACGCTGGGGCTGGAGAAATATTTCAAGCAGAACAAGAAGAAATATGCCTGGGACAAGCCGCACTTCTACGGAATGATATTCTACTGCAAGAATGCAGGCGACGTGAACGCCGTGAAGAAAGCGGTGAAGGGCGTGAGCGAGGACAAGTGGATTGGTGTAATCCGCGACAAGTTCAACAAGGACTCGGTAATGGTGAAGATGGACAGGCGCCTGTTTGCCAAGGGCGACAACAAGATTGCCGACAAGCTGATATTCAAGGTCAAGGATCAGGATGCCAAGACACCGGCAGGCTATCCACATACCGGCTATATGGGCAGGATGCTGAAGAAGGGTCCTGCGAAATGGACGGATATTTCGCAGAAAGTAATTCAGGACCTTCAGGACAAACGGATGAGTGAATGGGTGGAAACCCTGCGTCAGAAGTATCCGGTTGTCGTGAACGAAGACGTGCTGAATACGGTGAACAGTCATTGATATGAGAAAAACACTTATACTGGCACTGGCGGCAATTTGTGCGCAATGCCTATATGCACAGAACCACACCGTTGACGAGGTCATATGGGTTGTAGGAGACGAAGCAATCCTGCGCTCGGACGTTGAACGTGTTCGCACCATATACGGAAACGATATAAAGGGAAACCCGTATTGCGTAATACCCGAGCAGCTGGCAATCCAGAAACTGTTCCTGCATCAGGCAGCAATAGACAGCGTAAGCGTAAGCGACGCTGACGTTGCCCCGTACGTCGAGCAGGACATCAACGAGAAGGTAATGATGGCTGGCAGCAAGGAGAAGCTGGAGGAATACATGCGTATGCCCATGAACCAGATAAAGGAGGAGCTGTTCGAACAATACAAGAACGAGATGACTGCCCGTCAGATGAAGCAGAAAATCACGTCGGGCATCAAGATAACTCCCGCAGAGGTCCGCAGATACTTCAGGGACATGCCCGAGGATTCACTGCCGTTCATCCCGACACAGGTCGAGGTACAGATTCTGACCCGCCACCCGCGTATCCGCCGCGAGGAAATAGAGCGCGTCAAGGAACAGCTGCGAGGATGGGCAGAGCGCATCCAGGCAGGAACGACAAGCTTCTCGGCACTGGCACGTATGTTCAGCAAGGACGAAGGGAGTGCACGCATGGGCGGTGAACTGGATTATTACGGACGCACCCAGCTGGATCCTGCCTTTGCAAATGTGGCTTTTTCGCTTACAGATCCCAACAAGGTCAGCAAAGTCGTCCAGAGTGAATACGGCTACCACATTATCCAGCTGATAGACAAGCGCGGCGACAAGGTCAAGGTACGTCACATCCTGCGCCGTCCCGAGGTTGACGCCAAGGATATAGAGGCCTGTATGGCGCGTCTGGATTCGATAGCAACGGACATCAAGGAGAACAAGTTCACGTTCGAGGTCGGAGCCCAGGAACTGTCGGACGACAAGGACTCGCGCAACAACAACGGCATCATGACGAACCTGAACAAGGAAACAGGTGTTGCTACAACCCGTTTCGAGATGGGTGACCTGCCAAGCGAAATTGCCCGGATGGTGGACAGGATGGAGATCGGTGAGATATCGCAGGCCTTTACCATGACGGACAAGCATGGTATGGAAACATGTGCTGTCATCAAACTGAAAAACCGCATCCCCGCACACCGCGCATCCATTACCGAGGACTTCCAGATATTGAAGGGAACCGTGGAGGCGAAGAAAAGCGAGGAGATGATTCAGCAGTGGATCAAGGACAAGCAGAAGAGCACCTATGTCCGCATTAACGAAGACTGGCGCAACTGCGATTTCACTTACCCCGGATGGGTCAGATAACATTGAAGAAGTCCCTGTTTGCCATACTGGTATTGTTCGGCATTATCTGGGGCTCCCATGCCGACAACAGAGTGTACCTGCTGCACTCCGATGTACTGTATTTCGACAAGACCAAGAACCGCGATGCACAGTTCCTGGTAGGACATGTCAAGTTCAAGCACGACAATGCACTGATGTATTGCGACAGTGCCCTGTTCTACGAGGAGTCCAACAGCTTTAACGCCTACGGGCATGTACGGCTGGTACAGGGGGATACGCTGAACCTGGTTGGCGACGTGCTGCACTATAACGGGTTGGAGAAACTTGCCCGTGTACGGCACAACGTTGTGCTTACACACCGTACTACGAAGGTCTACACCGATTCAATGGACTATGACCGGCTCTACAATATAGGGTATTTCTTCGAGGGAGGACATCTGGTTGACGCGAACAACGACCTGACGTCTGACTGGGGAGAGTACAGCCCCAAGACACGCGAGGCGGTTTTCAACTACAACGTCAGGATGGTGACTCCGCCACCGCCAAAGAAGGCTGAGACCACCTTGCTGACAGACACCCTCCACTACGATACGCGCACCGGCATCGGCCACGCTACAGGTCCCAGCACAATTGACAACGGTGCCGTCCATATATATTCCATGTCGGCATTCATGGATTCCAGGGACAAAAGCCTGACACTCTATGACAGGAGCGAGCTGAACAACAACGGTAAGAAGCTGATTGGCGACAAGGTGATATGGAACAGCACGGACTCTGTCGGAGAGGCATTCGGCAACGTCCGCTACACCGATGTACTGAACAAGAACATCATGACGGGCGGATACTGCTACTCCAACGAAAAGACGGGCTACAGCATGGGCACCGACTCTGCACAGATCATGGATTATTCGCAGGGCAAGGACACGATGTACCTGCATGGCGACACAATCAAGCTGTTCACATACCATATAAAGACGGATTCGGCCTACCGCACCATGCATACATACCACAAGGTGCGTATGTTCCGCGAGGACATGCAGGGGGTATGCGATTCGCTGGTGTACAACAAGAAGACCATGCAGATGACAATGTACCGCGACCCTGTGGTATGGAGCAAGAACCAGCAGATCCTGGGCGAGGAGATAATAGCCTTCCTGAACGACAGCACGGTGGACAGCATACAGGTCCTGCGTCAGACGCTGATGTGCGAGAGACTGGACAGCATGCACTACAACCAGATATCGGGACACGAGATGCACTCGTATTTCGAAAATGGCAAAATCAAAAGCTCGCACACCATAGGCAATGTCTATGTAAAATACTATCCACTGGATTCGGACAGCCTGATGATTGGCCTGAACCACTGTGAAAGTACCGAGATGAAGATGTTCATGGGTGACGACCAGAAAGTGAAGCGCATCTGGATGCCGGCGGCAACAGGAACGCTCTACCCTATTTTCAAGATTCCTCCCAAACAAAGGTTTCTGGAGAATTTCATCTGGTTCGACTATATGCGGCCTAAGAACCCGGCAGACATATTCAACTGGAGAGGCAAGACAAAGGGTTCGGAACTGAAGGAGAGCAAGCAGCGCAAGGCACCGCTGCAACAACTGAATACAATAAGGAAAAAACAAGACAATGGGGCTGTTCAAGACAAGGGAACCAAGGAAGTTCCGCAGAGTCAGCATCTACACTGATGCACGCAAGGAGAAACTGGAAAAACTGGTGAACGAAGTTCGCCGGGAGCAGGGTGAGATTCCTGAAAAGGAGATTGACTACACTCATGACCGCTTCAAGGGGAAGTTCTCGGAATTCACCCCGCGCGCCAAGAGGTATGCCGACAATACTCGCAGCCGCCTGACATGGCCCGTAGCCCTGATTGCAATAATCATTCTGATTATGATATGGCATTTCCTGCTGACAGGCAACGTTCATTTATAAAATCGTAAATCGTACATAACCAATGGATATCATACATATTCTGCCCCAGGCAGTATCTAACCAGCTTTCGGCCGAAGAGCTTATCCAGCGCCCCTCATCAGTAATCAAGGAGCTGATGGAGAATGCATTGGATGCAGGTGCCGGGTGCATAGACGTGTATGTATCCAATGCCGGCCTGAACAGCATCCAGGTACTGGATAACGGCAAAGGCATGAGCAGCAACGACGCACGTCTTGCATTCGAGCGTCATGCAACCAGCAAGATCAGCGGCATTGACGATCTGACTACACTGCATACAATGGGTTTTCGCGGCGTTGCCCTGTCATGCATTGCCGCGGTATCCGAGGTAACGATGCAGACCTGCACGCCCGACAGCGAGGTGGGAACGCGGATTGACTTTGCCGGTGGCGAGTTTAAGGCACAGGAACCATGCATGTGCCAGGTGGGTACGAATATTGACGTCAAGAACCTGTTTTACAATGCCGGCAACAAGCGCCGCTTCCTGAAATCCAATATCACCGAGCTGCGGAACATCAAGGAGGAATTCCTGCACATTGCACTTGTAAATCCATCGGTAAGCTTTACGCTGACCAGTGACGGGAACCGGATATGGGACCTGCAGGCGACGCAGAGTGCGCGGCAGAGAATACGTGACTTGTTCTCCAAGTCACTGAGCGAGAAGCTGCTGGAGGTAAATGTCGATTCGACAATAGCACGTATTACAGGCTTTGTCGGACGCCCCGAATCTGCCGTAAAGGCCAGGCCGCAGCAATATCTGTTCGTAAACGGCAGATTTATGCGTCACGCATATTTCACCAAGGCCGTACAGGAAGCCTTTGACCGCCTCATACCTGCAGGCGAGCAGGTGCCGTTCTTCCTCTTCATACAGGTTGACCCTGCAGACATTGACGTAAACCTAAGCCCGACAAAGACTGAAATCAAGTTTAACAACGATTCGGATATCTTCCGTCTGATTCTTGTCGGAATCAAGGAAGCACTGGGTAAATTCAATGCTGTTCCCATCATCGACTTCACCAAGGCGCAAGACTTTGAGATTCCCGTATATAACAGTACCGCGAAGCCTGTGTCCACCCCTTCCGTCAAGGTGGACACTGATTATAATCCGTTCAAGACGACAGCATCCGCACAGGACTGGACAAAATTATACGACGACCTGTTAAGCCAGACTCCGGAAAAGGGCACAAAGGTAACCGAAGACTCGTTTTTCGGCAATGAAGGTTCCCTTGAGGACGAGACAAGTACCCATTACTACCAGTACAAGGGGCAGTACATTGTCGTAGCTGCGCGCTCGGGCCTAATGATTGTCGACCAGCATCGCGCACATATACGAATATTGTATGACAGATATATAGGTCAGATGAAGAACCGGCAGGCCCCTGCCCAGGGATGTCTGTTCCCCGAGCTCATAGAACTTGGTGCACAGGAACAGGAACTGATGGAAGCAATACTGCCGGACCTTCAGAATCTGGGATTCGACATTGTCCCGCTGGGGGCAGGAAGCTATTCGGTCAACGGTATACCTGCAGATGTGGACCTCATATCGGCAAGGAAAATCATTCAGGAAATGCTCAACAGCCTGCAGGACGGAATTGAAAAGGATGCCGACGAATACAAAGGCAGCATTGCGCTCGCAATGGCCAAGAATACCTGTATCGTCACCGGCCAGGTTCTCAGCACCGATGAAATGGACAGCATAATGTCGTCATTGCTGCAGAGTTCCAACCCGAATCTGACCCCGGACGGAAAGACGGTAATCAAGGTCATAACGGACTATGAACTGTCAAAATTGTTCAATTAAACCCGTTTTTCTTTAACAAAACACTACAAATCACGGGTTAAATGCTGATTTTTTCAGCTTTTTTTACAAAAACTGCAAATCAGTTAAAATATATTTCATATCTTTGCACTGCAAAATGGATAACTATAATTTAATTTAAATAACCACTCTTTTTAAAATTCGGTATTATGAAAAAGTACTTTATGTTGCTGCTCGTTGCCGGTTTGACTATCACCGCAACAGCACAGGAGACTACCACAGAAATCCCGACAAAGAAGAACCGCGTGGTAACTAACGGTTTCTGGGACAACTGGTTTATCGATTTCGGTTACGACTACCTCAGTGCATACTCTAACCAGGAGCACGGCAGGGGCGTTTCAGGCAATCCTTTCTCTAACGTTCGTGGTGCTCATGGCTTTGACGTAAGTCTCGGTAAGTGGGCTACACCTGCATTCGGTATGCGTGCCAAGTTCCAGGCTGCATGGGCAAAGCAGGTTAACCAGAACGATGCAGACATAAACCAATTGTACAATCAGGTAAGCCTCAGCTTGCAGCCAATGCTTAACCTGCACAACCTGTTCGCAGGCTACAAGCCACGTGTATGGAACATAATCGCTTACGGATCTGCAGGCTGGCTGCGCAACATCGATTACGAAACAAACTCATTCCTGTTTGGTATTGGTGTCCTGAACCAGTTCAACGTAACAAAGCGTTTCCACATCAATGTTGACATCTATGGCAACGTTGGTGACGCTGACATGGACGGTGTTGGCCGCGGCGGCGGTAACACAGCTCTGTTCAAGACTCGCGACTGGCTGGTTGGCTGGAGCGTAGGTTGCGGTTTCAACCTCGGCAAGGTTGGATGGGACAATGCTCCTGACGTAGACGCTATCATGGCTATGAACAAGGCTCAGGTTGACGCTCTGAACGCTTCTCTGGCCGACTCTCAGGCTGAGAACGACCGTCTGCAGAACCTGCTGAAGAACCAGAAGCCCGCTACAAACAACGTAGTTGCTGCTCCTGTAACAACTCGCGCATCTGTATTCTTCAACATCAACAAGAGCAAGATTGCTTCAAGGAAGGATCTCGTAAATGTCAAGGAACTGGCCGAGTACGCTATTGCAAACAACCGCACTGTAGTTGTTACCGGTTATGCTGACTCTAACACAGGTAGCGCCGAGTACAACCAGGCTCTGTCACAGCGTCGTGCCGACGCAGTTGCAGCTGAGCTCGTTAAGATGGGTGTAAGCAGCGATAAGATTGAAACAGCTGCCAAGGGTGGTGTCAGCGATCTGGATCCATTCTCTTACAACCGTCGTGCTACAGTTTCTCTGAAGTAATCTATATTACGACAATACCAAGAGGGAAGCGTCCACATGAATGCTTCCCTCTTTTCATAAATGACGATTTGAACACATAATATATAATGAATAGGAACGAGAGGATATTTCTCACTGGCGACCGTCCTACCGGCAGACTGCACATCGGTCACTATGTCGGAAGTCTTCGCCGCCGCATCGAGCTTCAGAACGAAGGCGAATACAAGAAGATGTATGTCTTCATTGCCGATGCCCAGGCCCTGACGGACAACATAGACAATCCCGAGAAAGTACGGCAGAACGTCATCGAGGTCGCACTTGACTACCTGTCATGCGGACTGGATCCGGAGAAGGTTACGATTTTCATCCAGAGCCAGATTCCAGAACTGACCGAACTGTCATTCTATTTCATGGACCTTGTAAGCGTAAGCCGTCTGCAGCGTAATCCTACGGTCAAGACCGAGATTCAGATGCGTGGCTTCGCAGGCGAAAGCATACCCGTAGGCTTCTTCACCTACCCCGTCAGCCAGGCCGCAGACATTGCACTCTTCAAGTCCACCACTGTTCCCGTAGGAGAAGACCAGGAGCCGATGCTGGAACAGTGCCGCGAAATAGTACGCCGCTTCAACCATATCTACGGCGAGACGCTGGTGGAACCGAATATCATGTTGCCAGACAACAAGGCATGCATGCGCCTCCCGGGAACTGACGGCAAGGCCAAGATGTCAAAGAGCCTTGGCAACTGCATCTACCTCAGTGATACGGAAAAGGAACTGAAGAAGAAGGTGAACAGCATGTTTACCGATCCGCAGCACCTGACAATCGATTCGCCGGGACATCTCGAAGGCAACACCGTATTTACCTATCTGGATGCATTCTCCACAGACGACGACTTTGCCAATTTCCTGCCCGAGTACAGGAACCTGGACGAGCTGAAGGAACACTACTGCCGCGGAGGACTGGGTGACGGCACATGCAAGAAGCTGCTGTTCAGCATACTGAACGACCGCCTGAAGCCGATACGCGAGAGACGTATGGAGCTGCAGAAGGATATTCCTGCCGTATACGAAATACTGCGAAAGGGCTGCGAAGACGCACGCAGGACTGCAGTTGAAACGATGGACCAGGTCAGGAAGGCGATGAAAATAAACTATTTCGACGACGCTGAACTTATCGCAGAGCAGGCAAAACGCTTTGCATGCCAAAAATAAATTCCGAAACACTTGTGCAATTCGTATAATTATCGTACATTTGCACCGCAATTATACGGAAGGCATGGGCAATTAGCGCAGCTGGTTCAGAGCATCTCCCTTACAAGGAGAGGGTCGGGGGTTCGAATCCCTCATTGCCCACAAAAGTGGTGGTAGGAAACCGACAGCGTCTCTTCGGAGCATGTCGGTTTCTTTTATTAAACAAAACATTCTGGAGCATGGAACTTAACCTCCTTACAGCCATCAGTCCGATAGACGGACGCTATCGTGGCAAGACACAGCCTCTGGCTGACTATTTCTCCGAGTACGCCCTTATCAAGTATCGCGTCAGGGTTGAAATAGAGTATTTCATCGCCTTGTGCGAGATTCCCCTGCCTCAACTGAAGGACTTCCCTGTCGAAGCAGAAACCCTGCGTAATATATACAGGAATTTCACCGGGCAGGACGCACAGCGCATCAAGGACATCGAGAAGGTTACCAATCACGACGTCAAGGCTGTCGAGTACTTCATCAAGGAAGAGTTTGACAAGATTGGCGGCCTTGAGGCATACAAGGAGTTCATACACTTCGGACTTACCAGCCAGGACATCAACAACACCAGCGTTCCCCTGTCTATCAAGGAAGCACTGCAGGACGTTTACTACCCTCAGATCGAGGAGCTCATTGCCCAGCTGAAGGAGTATGCACAGGAGTGGGAGGACATCCCCATGCTTGCAAAGACACACGGACAGCCGGCCAGCCCGACGCGTATGGGCAAGGAGGTCATGGTCTTCGCCTATCGCCTGGAGCGCCAGCTTGAAGCACTGAAGGCACAGCCGCTGACAGCCAAGTTCGGAGGTGCCACCGGCAACTACAATGCCCACAACATTGCATATCCGCAATACGACTGGAAGGAATTCGGCAACAGGTTCGTGTCCGATAAGCTGGGACTTGAGCGTGAACAATACACAACCCAGATCAGCAACTATGACTGCCTGGGCGGAGTGTTCGATGCAATGAAGCGCATCAACACCATCATCATAGACCTCGACCGCGACTTCTGGCAGTACGTCAGCATGGAGTATTTCCGTCAGAAGGTAAAGGCAGGTGAGGTCGGTTCCTCAGCTATGCCGCACAAGGTCAATCCCATCGACTTCGAAAACTCGGAGGGTAACCTGGGTATTGCAAACGCAATACTGCAGCACCTGAGCCAGAAGCTTCCCATCAGCCGACTGCAGCGCGACCTTACAGACTCGACAGTACTGCGAAACGTAGGCGTACCTGTAGGCCATATGCTCATAAGCATACAAAGCACCCTGAAGGGACTGCGCAAGCTTGTGCTCAATCAGGAAGCCATCAACCGCGACCTGGACGGCTGCTGGGCAGTATGTGCCGAAGCAATACAGACCATACTGCGCCGCGAGGCATATCCGCATCCGTACGAGGCTCTGAAGGCCCTGACACGTACAGGAGCAGGCATCAACGAGGCAACAATACGCAACTTCATCGAGGAATTAAGCGTAAGCGAAGCCGTGAAGGCCGAGTTGCGACAGATTACCCCTCACACATACACAGGTATTTGATTCAAAACAATAGAAAAACACAATCCAATTAACTACTTGCTATGAGTACAGAAAACGAAAGCTGGCGCAAGGCATTTGCCAGCGAGGGCAACGGTGGCGGTGAGCGCCCCCGTCGTTCAGGAAACAGCCGCCCTGCGGGCAGCAACTACAACAGGGAGAAGCGGTATTCACACACTGAAAAACGCGAATATTCCCGACAGGGAAACCGCTACGACCGTCAGGGACAAGGCAGCAGCACTTACAACCGCCGTCCCCGTACAGCAGACTACAATCCTCATGCAAAATACAGCATGAAGAAGCAGATAGAGTACAAGGAGAAGCACTTCGATCCCAACGAGCCTATCCGCCTTAACCGCTTCCTTGCAAACGCCGGCGTATGCAGCCGCCGTGAAGCAGACACCTACATCCAGGCAGGCGTAGTCAAGGTCAACGGTGTCGTGGTTACCGAAATGGGCACAAAGGTACTGCGCAGTGACGAGGTAATGTTCCACGACCAGGCACTCAGCATCGAGAAGAAGGTGTATGTGCTGCTCAACAAGCCCAAAAACTACGTTACCACAAGCGACGACCCGCAGAACCGCAAGACGGTGATGGACCTCGTGAAGGGAGCCTGCCGCGAACGCATCTATCCTGTAGGCCGTCTGGACCGAAGCACCACAGGCGTACTGCTTCTGACCAATGACGGGGAGATTGCCAGCAAGCTGACACACCCGCAGTATCTGAAGAAGAAGATATATCACGTATTCCTTGACAAGAATGTCACTGCCGCCGATATGCGTCAGATTGCCGACGGCATAATGCTCGAGGACGGAGAGATTCATGCAGACGCCATTGACTATGCATCACCTACAGACAAGAAACAGGTAGGCATCGAGATTCACAGCGGCCGCAACCGTATCGTCCGCCGCATCTTCGAACACCTCGGCTACCACGTTGTCAAGCTGGATCGCGTGTACTTTGCAGGCCTGACCAAGAAGAACGTCCGTCGCGGTGACTGGCGTTTCCTTACCGAACAGGAGGTACAGATGCTTCACATGGGAGCGTTTGAGTAATTCATAATGCACAATTCATAATTCATAATTATATATATGAAAAGGACAAAGGTAATTGATGCACTGAAGTGTACAGACTTCGGTAAAGACATATGCGTTAAAGGCTGGGTGCGCTCGAAGCGTGGCTCCAAGGGAATCTTCTTCATTGCCCTGAATGACGGCTCAACCATCAAGAACATACAGATTGTAGGCGAGGACCCCAACTTCGACGAAGAAACAATCAAGCGCATCACTACAGGCGCATGTATTGCAGTAACAGGAAAATTGGTCGAGAGCCCTGCCGCAGGTCAGGCCAGCGAGATACAGGCTACGGGCATCGAGATACTCGGTGACTGCGACAACACCTATCCCCTGCAGAAGAAGGGCGCCAGCTGGGAGTATCTCCGCACGGTGGCTCATCTGCGTCCCCGCACAAACACCTTCGGAGCCATCCTGCGCATCCGTCATAACATGGCGATGGCCATCCACACCTACTTCCACGAGCACGGCTACTTCTACTTCCATACACCGCTCATCACGGCCAGCGACTGCGAGGGAGCAGGCAACATGTTCCAGGTGACAACCAAGAACCTCTACGACCTGAAGAAGGACGAGCAGGGCAAGATTATCTACGACGACGACTTCTTCGGCGAGCAGACCAGCCTGACCGTCAGCGGACAGCTTGAGGGTGAGCTTGGTGCAACGGCTCTGGGTGCCATCTACACCTTTGGCCCTACCTTCCGTGCAGAGAACAGCAATACGCCCCGCCACTTGGCAGAGTTCTGGATGATTGAGCCCGAGGTTGCCTTCCTCGACCAGGAGGAGCTGATGGACCTCGAGGAGGACTTCATCAAGTACTGCGTAAAGTGGGCTTTGGATAACTGTAAGGACGACCTCGAGTTCCTGAACAAGATGATAGACAAGACGCTCATCGAGCGTCTGGAGGGTGTACTGAAGGAGACCTTCGTGCGCCTGCCTTACACCGAGGGCATCAACATTCTGCAGGAAGCCGTCAAGAACGGCAAGAAGTTCGAGTTCCCATGCGAGTGGGGCGACGACCTGGCCAGCGAGCACGAGCGCTACCTCGTGGAGGAACACTTCAAGAAGCCCGTCATCATGACCGACTACCCTCGCAGTTTCAAGAGCTTCTACATGAAACAGAACCAGGAGACTGCCGATGGCGGTTCCGTTGGCTACAAGGGCTCCATAGCACCTGGTCCCACGATGCAGGGCACCGACGTGCTCTTCCCCTCTATCGGTGAGATTATAGGCGGCAGTGTCCGCGAAGAGAGCTACGACAAACTGATGACGGAAGTGAAGCGCCGCGACATGGACATGACGCACCTGTGGTGGTATCTCGATACCCGCAAGTACGGCAGCTGCCCGCATGCAGGCTTCGGACTCGGCTTCGAGCGCCTTATCCTGTTCGTCACAGGCATGCAGAACATCCGCGACGTCATCCCGTTCCCGCGTACACCGAAAAACGCTGAATTCTAAGGGGTAGGCCTATCTGATTTTCCAGCTGCCCCTGCGATACACCATCTGCAGCAGTACCTGCTCCGTTGTCTGGTCACCGTAAGTGACATTCATCAGAACCGCGGCAGTACTGTCAACAATAGTATCACGTGTTGCAACAGCCTCGCTGATACCACCGTGCAGTGCATATTGCATTCCCAGGAACTGCGCCATCATGGCAGACATCTGCTCGTGCATGGCGCTGTCCTGTATATATGCATCATCAGTATTCTGCACCAGCGAAACGACATCGCTGTCCCTCATTTGCTGAAGGAACAGCTCGGCAGATGCCTTGGCACCCTCGCTCGAGAAATCATGCAACGGAGACTTCTCCCTGCACGAGAAAACAAGCATCAGCACTATAGCCGCAGACAGCAGCAAACCTGTATTTTTCATCTTATAATTCCTACTTTTGCCGGATAAAGATATTTATCGGACAGCCGGTGAAGTTCCACCTTTCGCGAATCTTGTTCTCCAGGAAGCGGCGATAAGGCTCCTTGACGTACTGCGGAAGGTTTGCATAGAACACAAACGTCGGTACATGCACATCCGGAATCTGGCTGCAATACTTGATTTTGATATACTTACCCTTGATTGAAGGTGGCGGATAGGCCTCAATCAACGGCAGCATCTCCTCGTTCAGCCGTCCCGTCGGCACACGGCGCGTACGGCACTCGTACACATCCTTGGCCGTCTCCAGCACCTTGAAGATACGCTGCTTGGTAATTGCCGAGCTGAATATGACGGGGAAGTCCGTAAACGGCGCCATACGCTCACGTATAGCCCCCTCGAAAGTCTTCTGTACTATCGTGGACTTGTCCTCGACCAGATCCCACTTGTTGACCACAACCACCAGTGACTTCCTGTTACGCTGTATCAGCTGGAAGATATTCATGTCCTGAGTCTCGATACCGCGCGTGGCATCAATCATCAGTATGCACACATCGCTGTTCTCGATAGCACGGATGCTGCGCATCACGCTGTAGAACTCCAGGTCCTCGCTCACCTTGCTCTTCTTGCGTATACCGGCAGTATCCACCAGATAGAAATCAAAGCCGAACTTGTCATACCTGGTATATATGCTGTCGCGAGTGGTACCCGCAATATCGGTAACGATATGACGGTCCTCCCCGATAAAGGCATTTATCAGGCTGCTCTTGCCCGCATTCGGACGGCCCACTACGGCAAAACGCGGAATATTCTCTTCAGGCTGCTCCTGAGCATCCTTGGGCAAAGTTGCAACAATGGTATCAAGCAGATCACCCGTTCCGCTGCCCGTTGCAGCACTTATGCACACAGGATCCCCCAGGCCCAGGCCATAGAACTCGGCAGCAAGCCATGTCTCGTTATTGTCCACCTTGTTGCATACCAGCAGCACAGGCTTCCTGGTACGGCGCAGAATACCCGCTACAGCCTCGTCCAGGTCGGTCGTTCCGTTCTGACCGTCCACCAGGAAAAGGATGACGTCAGCCTCGTCCACCGCCAGCTGAACCTGCTTGCGTATCTCCTCCTCGAACACATCGTCGCTGTTTACCACCCAGCCGCCGGTATCAATGACCGAAAACTCGCTGCCGCACCATTCGCACTTGCCGTACTGACGGTCACGCGTAGTACCTGCCTCGTCGCTGACAATTGCATGACGGGTTTGTGTAAGCCGGTTGAACAGCGTACTCTTGCCCACGTTGGGACGACCTGTAATTGCAACTATATTTGCCATAGTTTTTCCTCCTCGCTATCTACAATTTCACAACTGTTGTCTACTTCAAGTCATAGCCATAGGCCTTCATTGCCCTCTGGCTATGCCTCCAGTCCTTGTCCACCTTGACGTATGTCTCCAGGAAGATACTCTTGCCGAAGAACTTCTCAAGGCTCTTGCGTGCCTCGGTAGACACCTTCTTGAGCGCCACGCCCTGATGGCCTATTATTATGCCCTTCTGGCTCTCACGCTCGACATATATCACTGCATTGATATGGATTGACCTGTCCGTCTCCCTGAACTGTTCGACAACCACCTCTACGCTGTACGGAATCTCCTTGTCGTAATACAGCAATATCTTCTCGCGGATAATCTCGGTAACAAAGAAACGTGCAGGCTTGTCCGTCCACTGGTCCTTGTCGAAGTAGGCAGGGCTCTCAGGCAGCAGCTCCTGTATACGCTTCAGCACCATGTCCACATTAAACTTATGCAAGGCGCTGATGGGAATTATCTCTGCCTTGGGCAGTACGGCATGCCATTCATCCACCTTTTTGGTCAGAACTTTTTGGTCCGAAAGGTCAATCTTGTTGATAAGTACCAGTACGGGGCAGTTCATGTGCTGCACCTTCTCCAGGAAGTCGCTGTTCTTGTCAGGAGTCTCGACCATGTCAGTCACGTACAGCAGGACATCTGCATCCTGCAATGCACTTTCGCTGAACTGCAGCATCTGCTCCTGCAACTTGTAGTTAGGCTTCAATACACCCGGAGTGTCACTGAACACAATCTGCATCTCGGGCGTATTCACTATGCCCATAATGCGGTGACGCGTCGTCTGGGCCTTGAACGTAGCTATACTGATACGCTCACCCACCAGAAGGTTCATCAGCGTACTCTTACCCACATTCGGGTTACCAACTATATTTACAAAACCAGCCTTATGCATGACGCTTAGCGTACCACTCTTCTCTGGTAATTTCACCTTCCTTGTAAAACTCCGCAGGCTCCTTGGCAGCCTCGGCCGCACCGTCGTAGCCCCATATCATGTAGCTTGCGCCCCATGTGAAACCGGCACCGAAGGCCGTGAACACCAGCTTGTCGCCCTTCCTGAGCCTCGGTTCGTATTCCCACAGGCACAATGGCAGCGTACCGCCGCTGGTATTGGCCATGTGGTCTATGTTAATCATTACATGGCTCTCGTCTATGCCTATACGGCTGGCAACCGAGCGCTCTATGTTGATATTTGCCTGATGCGGAACCACCCAGTCGATGTTATCCCTAGTCAAGCCATTACGGTCGCAAACAATCTTCACTGCACTGGACATATCGAGCACCGCATGCTTGTACACGGCACGTCCCTCCTGATATACAGTATGCTCCATCCTGTCCACACTCTCGTGGCTCGGCATATTGGCACTGCCGCCGGCCTTCATACACAGGTTCTGCAGTCCCTTGCCGTCCACACGGTAATAGCCGTCTATCAGCCCAACCTCCTCGGTCGTCGCCTCCATAAGCACTGCTGCGGCACCGTCGCCGAAAATCGGACACGAGTTGCGGTCCGTGTAGTTTGTCATACTGCTCATGTGGTCACCGCCCATCAGAATTATACGCTTGTAGCGTCCACTGCGGATGTATGCTGCTGCAAGCTCCATTCCATACAGGAAATTGGCACATGCAGCCTCCATGTCAAAGCCGAAGGCATTCCTGATGCCGCAGGCACCTATGACAAGCGAGGCAGTGCTGGGGAAGTGGTAGTCAGGAGTCGTCGTTGCAGCGATGACCAGTTCTATCGAATCACGGTCCACGCCAGTCTTGCGGATCAGCTGCTCCACGGCACGGATCATCATATAGCTCGTACCCCTACCCTGCCCGGGTTTCAGTATGTGACGAGTCTTTACACCTATACGTTCCATGATCCAGGCGTCACTTGTATCCACAATACGCGACATTTCATCGTTATCCAGGATATAATCGGGCACATAACCGCCCACGCCTGTAATCACTGCGTTAATCTGTTCCATATACATATACGCGCATACGCGCACGCTATACAACAATGCAGCCACAAGGGAATACCCTTGCGACTGTATTATACTTTGTCTTTCAGTCTTGAATTCAGGTCCGCCCGGACCCACAGACTATTATCAAGCCTCCTTCTCGATGGCAAGCTTACCACGGTAGTAGCCGCATGCCGGGCAAACGGTGTGATATACATGGAACTCACCACAGTTAGGACATACTGCCAATGCCGGAGCAACAGCCTTGTCATGAGTTCTGCGCTTGAGAGTACGAGTCTTGGACTGTCTTCTTTTTGGATGTGCCATAATTCTATAAAACTTTTTAACTTTTTAACTTTCAACCTTTAACTTAGTAAGTGCGGCCCAACGAGGATCCGTGGCCCCGTCCCTGTCTTCGTCTCTGAGATGCCTAATCACACCCTCGTCACAGGCACCGTCGGGATGAACATGACGGATTGGTATTGCCAGTGCAGCAGCTTCGTACAGGTACCATGCAAGGTCCAACTCACCCGAATTAGCGGCAAGCGTTACCACCTCGCCGTCGTCATTCGCCTCATCTCCCAGTTTCACACGCAAGCTTTCGCTCGCCTGTATCTCCTGGTCCATCAAGCCCAGACAGCGGTCGCACTCGACCTTGACCGTTCCTGCCAGTGTCATCTCCACGTCCCAGCAATCATTCTGGTGACTGACTATGCACACATCGGCATTTACATTGCCCTGCTTGATTTCCGCACCACCGACAGCGGAGAAGAAGGCATCCTCCAGCACCCACGAACGATGCGACACAGCACCCTCTGTCATGCTCTTGAGGTCAACCTTATAGCTGTCCATAGTTTCCATCGGCGTGCAAAGATACGCTTTTTTCCAATAACAGCAAGGCATTTTCGGTATATTTTTCGCACAACGATATTTTTTTTAAGATTATCACACATTTGTGCAAAAAAATGTTGCAGACAATTGAAAACCCTATATATTTGCGTCGGAAGTTAGTTATTAACATATTGTTTAACAACAAAAGTTGCGCACGACACGTACAAGTGTATCGAGACATGAAAAAGGTATTGTTTATGATTATGGCAGTTGTATTCTGCCAGTCAGCAAGTGCTCAGAGTTTCTGGAAGACAGACGACTGTGATAACTTCAACCTGATTCAGGCTGGTTACATGAGTGAGAGTGGTTTTAATGGTGTATTTGCCGGCTACAAGTATGGATTGAATATCACTGGCAAGAAATTACCTTTGTATCTGGAGCCAGGTGCAGAATTTCATTATGTTAGCTATCCAAACGGAAACGGTATTGGTTTGACCGTACCTGTTAATGTTTCTTACAAGTTCAAGACTGGCGATTTCAGCATTTCTCCTATCACAGGTCCTACATTTGGCTATTCACGTGCTTGGAACTCAGAAGTATCTGGCGACGACTTCGTTTTCGGCTGGGAATTTGGTGGTCGCATTGCCTATAAGAGAATAACACTCAGCTATCGTTACAACAAAGTTATCACCAACAGCCTTCTACATGATGTAGTTGTATGGAACTACCACAAATTGGCTATCGGCTTCACGTTCTAAGGTCTGATTCTTAGTAAACAATTAACACACCTTCCCCGCTTGCTTCACGGCAGGCGGGGATTTTTCTTGCAATAATCTTGCAAAAAACAAAAATTCATCATATATTTGCACACATCATATCTCCAATACATCTCCAATATATCTCCAATACATCTCCAATTATATGAATTGGAATTATATCGGATTTAAATTGTAAATAAATATAAGCAGTATTATGGCAGAAATGACCAAAGACATGTACGGTGCTATCGGGAAGTTTGGCAACAGGACGTACTACCAGCGTGGAGGCAAGACCATTGCACGGACAATCACCACGCCCAGGAATCCCAAGACAGAAGCCCAGTCCATGCAACGTGTACTTCTCAAGGCAGTAATCAAGGCATACAGCATGCTGAAGGAAATCTGTGCCCATTCCTTCGAGGACTGTGACAACAGCTTCGACTGTATGAACAAGTTCAAGAGGGTCAATCTGAAATACCTTTGCGAGCACGCGTCAACCCTGCTGGAATCAGGTCAGGGCCTGGACGGTTTCTATCAGTTCACTCCCCTTGAGATCGGGAAATGGACACCCTTTGCAGCCATCATATCCGAGGGACACCTGCCAGTGGTATCTGTAGGCATTGATGCCGCAGGGGGACATAAGGCTTATGTTCACAGCCCGGGACGTACCTACGCCGACTTTGTAACGGAATGGGGCTTGCAGCGAGGTGACATGGTGACGTTCGTAACCGTGCAGAAACGCGACGGGAAGTACTCGACCGAGGTTGCCCGTCTCGTACTCAATCCCAGCAATGCTGACGACTCGGGCGCTCCCATGAGCACGGATATTGTCAACAGCAATGGCGAGTTCCCATGCCATGACAGGATGGATCAGCTGAATTTCTCAACCTTTGAGTTCGACACCGACCATTTCAACTTCGTTCTGGGCCGTGGTGGCGACGTGGTGGCAGCAGGCATCATCGTCAGCCGCGAGACAACAAACGGCAACTGGCTGCGCAGCAACTGCCAGCTGGTGCTAAACGAGCCTGGATTCGGCAGTGACCTGTGCAGTCTGGCAAAGGCTGTCGAATACAGCTACAAAAAAACGAAAATAGACCTGGAGTCGGAGCTATATCTGAACAACGCCGACGAGTAATGAAAGATGGTGCGTTAGAAAAAATGTCGGTATACTTATTTTTTTGCAATTTTCTTGCTCATTTATTAAAAATAATATAAATTTGGGCTGGCAAACATTTGAAAATGTTAACAAACATATATTAATAACGAGGGTTGTATCCTGACCCAAACTACTAACCAAGTGCTAAAGGATACTTAGTACAAAAACTAATTATTATGAAAAAGACGTTTTTCGCAGCTTTGGTATGTGTTGCAATGTGTACAATGTTTACAAGCTGCACAACAACAAGACCTATTTCCGTAACATCAAATCCTGTAGGTAACAAGTGCGGTGAAGCTTCAACAATACGTATTCTGAACATTTTCGGTGGTTCAGACAATATCGGTATCAATGCTGCTGCAAAGAACGGTGGTATTACCAAGATTTCCCATGTAGACTTCGTTCAGCGCAACTATGGAGTTTATGTTAAGACCACAACTCGCGTTTATGGCGAATAATAAATACTGAACCAAACAGACAACAATGAATTGTATGGCGTTCAAACCATACAATTCATTGTTTTTACACACAAAACAAAATATCCGAATGATTAGACGCATTTTCTTTCTGCTATGTATATCATTTTCGCTAACATGTTTTGCGCAATCCATAGAAAAAAGATATAGCAGCTATATTAGCGAAAAAGGAACCATAAACTTTTTCAGACCCAAGAAACTTAAAAACAACAAAAACTTGGGGGAGTTCCTATTCGATA
>JAFZVW010000020.1 GCA_017617635.1 Bacteroidaceae bacterium
CGTTCATCCTGAGCCAGGATCAAACTCTTCACTGTAGAATATCATCTGAAGTCTGACCTGACTGTAAATAAAAGAATAAACGGTTCTCGTACTTTACTTCTTCTCTTGTACTACATCTTTTCTATTTGTCTATGGAAATATATCAAAGATCGATCGCAATTCGAGCCGTAATATTACACGACCCGCTGAAACAGGGGGCCTATCGCTCGTTTGCGAGTGCAAAGGTATGCCAAATTTGCGAAATGACCAAATGTTTTCAAAACTTTTTTTGCACGAATCATCTTTCATCTCACGCGTATGATATATATAATGTATAAAAAAGTGCCTGAAGATTTGGTCGAATCATCCATAAATATTATCTTTGTTTCGCTGAAGACCATTTAATCTGCAATACCATGGAAGGTGATATGATTCATATTGACAAGCGACTTATTCCGCTTTCGTGGCTATATGGTATTGCTGTAGGCATTCGTAACTGCATGTTCGACTGGGGCATAATCAAAAGCACCAGATACGACATACCCATAATAAGTGTCGGGAACATTACGGCCGGAGGCACAGGCAAGACACCTTTTGTCGAATACCTTATCAGGCTGTTGAGAAAAGAATACCGTGTGGCAGTTCTGAGCAGAGGCTATATGAGACGCTCACGCGGCTACATCCTGGCAAAGAAGAATACACCGATAGAGAGAATCGGAGACGAGCCGTGGATGATAAAGCAGAAATTCCCCGATGTATATGTCGCTGTCGACTCGAACAGAAGGCGTGGAATAACGAGGTTGATGAATGACAAGGAAACAAGTGATGTGGATGTCATTCTGCTGGACGATGCCTTCCAGCACAGATATGTGAAAGCCGGACAGGACATTCTTCTGATAGACTACCACCGGATGATCAACTACGACTACATGCTGCCGGCCGGACGTCTGCGCGAGCCATGGACCGGAAAGGAAAGGGCAAACATTGTAATCGTGAACAAATGTCCCGAGGTAATGTCGCCCATAGAGTACCGCATTGTCAGTGAGTCCCTTCAACTGCGTCCCTTCCAAAGCCTGTTCTATGCCTCACTGAAATACGGCAAGCTGGTCCAGATGTACGGCAACGACGAATTCCGAAGCCTGGATACAGTATCACACATACACACACTACTGGTATCCGGAATAGGAAACCCCTGGCAAATAGAGATGGACATGCGAATGTATATAAGGGATGTGCGCCCCATAACATTTACAGACCATCACTACTACAAGGCGGATGACATACGCAATATTACACGACGATTCCGCGAGATGCCGGAGCCTAAGATGATAATCACGACCGAGAAGGATGCCACCAGGTTGCAGATAATGAGGAATATACCCGATGACATAAAGGAAGCAATCTGGGTCCTGCCGATAAAAGTAACCATAAAGCAAGATAAAGGCGATATGTTTAATAAAATAATAACAGATTATGTACAGCAAAATCTTAGAAACCGCCAATTGGATTAAATCCAAAATGACGACACAGCCCGAAACCGCCATAATTCTGGGTACTGGTCTGGGCGAACTGGCTTCAGAAATTGAAAAAATAACTGAAATGCCTTATAAAGACATACCTAATTTCCCTGTCAGCACCGTAGAGGGACACACCGGCTGCCTGATTGAGGGCAAACTGGGCGGCAAGCCCATTCTTGCAATGGAGGGCCGTTTCCACTATTACGAGGGCTACTCGATGAAGGAGGTTACATTCCCTATCCGCGTTATGTACGAACTCGGAATCAAGACCCTGTTCCTGAGCAATGCTGCAGGCGGCACCAATCCCAGTTTCCGTATAGGCGACCTGATGATTATTACCGACCAGATCAACAACATGCCCGAAAATCCACTGCGCGGTGCCAATATTCCACAAGGTCCGCGATTCCCCGATATGGGACATGCCTATGACCCGGATTTGATTGACCTTGCCGACAGGATTGCCCACGAAAAGGCCATCAAGGTCCGCCACGGTGTATATCTGGCAACACAAGGTCCCACATACGAGACACCGGCAGAATACCGCATGTTCGCACATTGGGGCGCAGATGCAGTAGGCATGAGCACTGTACCTGAGGTAATCGTAGCCCGCCACGTAGGCATCAAATGCTTTGGCGTGAGCATCATTACCGACTTGGGAGGTCATGCGCAGATAATGAAGGTTACACACGAAGATGTTCAGAAGGCTGCTGCCGAAGCACAGCCCCGCATGGCGGACATCATGCGTGAAATGATTGCACGTTCATAAGGGCAGTATGGAAATATCTGAACTGGGTGAATTCGGTCTAATCAACAGACTGACCGGCAACCTTGAATACAGGAACGCCTCCACGCTGAAAGGCGTGGGGGACGATTGTGCTGTAATAACCCCCGAAGCCAACATGCAGACCGTAGTGACAACCGACCTGCTGATGGAGGGAGTTCATTTCGATCTCACATACATGCCCCTCAAGCACCTTGGATACAAGGCCGTAATGGTTAACCTGAGCGACATCTATGCAATGAATGCCACTCCGCGCCAGATTACAGTTAGTATTGCATTGGGCAAGAGATTTCAGGTCGAGGACATCGAAGAACTGTATAGCGGCATGCGACTGGCATGTGAAGAACACAGCGTAGACATTGTCGGCGGAGACACCACAAGCAGTATGACCGGCCTTGCCATAAGTATCACAGCAATCGGTGTAACAAGCAAGGAGGACATCACATACAGGAGCGGAGCCAAGGAAACAGACCTCGTTTGCGTAAGCGGAAACCTAGGTGCCGCATATATGGGGCTTAAACTGCTGGAACGCGAGAAGGCAGTGTACAGCCAACAGGTACGGGAAGCAGAGGAAAAGGCGAAAACCAATGGAACAAGTGCAAAAGAAGCAATAGACGCTATTCCACAACCCGACTTTGCCGGACGCGAATACCTGCTGGAAAGACAGATGAAGCCCGAAGCCCGAAGGGATATCATCCAGAAACTGAAGGAGGCTGGCATAAAGCCGACATCCATGATGGACATCTCGGACGGGTTGAGCAGCGAGCTTCTGCATATATGCAGCGAGAGCAAATGCGGTTGCCGTATCTATGAGGAGCGCATCCCTATTGACTATCAGACCGCAGTAACTGCCGAGGAGTTCAATCTGAACGTCAGCACGTGTGCCCTGAACGGAGGCGAAGACTACGAACTGCTTTTCACTGTTCCGCTGACAGCCAATGATGTCATCTCGGAAATCGACGACATTAAGATAATCGGATACATCACACAGGAATCACTGGGTAAAGCCCTGATTACACGTGACGGACAGGAGTTCGAATTAAAAGCCCAAGGGTGGAACCCGCTGAAGGGATAGCTGTTCTATTTGAATTCTATATAAGGAGCAAGGCGTTGTATGTCGCTTTCGGAAAAGTGCTGAAGGCCGTACAACGCCTGAATATTGTCCAGCCTGCCATGAATCCTGCGATATGCAGCTATCTCTGATGCACGATAATATCCCATATACGGATGTTTCATCATCTTCCTTTCGCTCAAGTGATTCACATCCAGTTTTTGTATTGCGGGAGCAGAACTGACTGTTATCCAAGCCAGGGCATCGGCAGGAAAATCCTCAATCTCCAACAACTGTTCAGCCGAGACAAAACCACCCAGACGGTTGCGATAGCGCACAATACGCGAGGCATAATATTGACCTATTCCCGGAATCCGGCACAACATTGCGCTGTCAGCCGTATTTACGTCAACCGTCTCATCCCCCTTGATCTTCTGCGGAAATGTCCCGCGGATACTGTCACGCACAATTCCTGCGCTGTCACGTTTGGGCTGAACTGAAACCAACTGGTATTTCCTCCCGATAACTATATACGGAGCAAGACGTTCCCACTGTCCGTTGGTCAGCCTGTACACCCTGCGAAAATCATCAGGCGTGCTGAACACACCTCCCTTGGCCCTGAAACGGTATATGCTGCGAACCTGGAACGGAGCAAGCCCCAAACGCAGAAGCTGGCTGCTGTCAGCCTCGTTGGGATCAAAGCTGAATGTCTCGACCTTGCGTTCGTCAGTCGCATAATACCCTTCCCCGGGTGTCTTGTTCCCCCTTACAATATCCCCGAACACCTCGTCTGCACTGTTTTTGTTTCCATTCCTATAGTCCGACAGCATTATCAAGGCTGCCACACATACAATGACAGCCAACAGTATATAGATGTAACGCAGATGACGTCCGTAAGGATTATGACTTGACATTTACAGTATTTCTACAATTCCACGAATAAAGATAACGGCAATTGCCGCAGGCACTATCCATCGCACCAGGAAGATGAATATCCCGAACACATGCGAGGATATTGTTCCATGATTGGTAATCTCGTCCCTTACCAGATTCCTGTCCAGGTACCATCCGGTAAAGATGACCAGCAGAAGACCGCCCAGAGGCAGCAGGACCTTGGACGAAACAAAGTCAAAGACATCAAATATCGTCAATCCCATTACCGTACAGTCCCGCAGTGGACCGAAACTCAAACAGCAAAGGACACCGAGGCTCATATACGATACGGCAACCAGAAACGACGCCTTCCTGCGCGACATTCCCAGACTTTCATGAACGTATGCCGTAACGGATTCGTGCAAGGACATCGCACTTGTCAACGCTGCCAGGAACAGCAGGATATAGAACAGGCTGCTGAACACATATCCCAATATGGGAATTGACTGGAATGCCATGTTAAACACGCTTGGCAATGTTATGAACACAAGACCCGGGCCCGCGTCAGCTTCCACCCCAGGTACGGAAAAGACCGCCGGAAATATGATGAAACCGCTCAAAACTGCAACTATCGTATCAATGACAGCCACACTCATTGCCGACGAAACAAGCTTTGTCCTCGGGCTGAAGTAACTGGCATAGGTACACATGCATCCCATTGCCAGAGACAGGGAGAAGAAAGCCTGCCCCATGGCACTCAACACCACGGAAACCGTAAGCTTCGAGAAATCAGGCTTTAGCAGGAACCTTAATCCGTCATCTATGCCCGGCATCGAAAATGCACACACAACCAAAACACCGATAATCAGCAACAGCATCGGCATCATTACCTTCGAGAATTTCTCTATACCCTTCTGTACCCCCCTGGATATAACCACATGTACTATGGCCATGAAGATGACAGCATACAGGATACTCATCCACGGGTTGGAAACAAACGCCTGGAAGTATTCATCATACTTATGGTTCCTGGTCAGTGAACCTGCCACGCTCTCAACCGAATAATACAGGGTCCACCCGCTTACAACGATATAATAGCTGAGGATGATAAAGGCAACGATAACACCCTGATACCCGATGATGCACCACCATTTCCCGGGAGCAAGCTTACGGAAGCCGTCAATCATATTGCTCTGGGTATGCCGTCCGATGACAAACTCACTGACCATAATCGGGATTCCCACGATTACGATACACAATATATATATCAGGATGAATGCCGCGCCGCCATTGTTACCTACCTCAGTAGGAAAGCGCCATATATTGCCCAGCCCGACAGCGCTTCCTGCCGCAGCAAATATGGCACCCATCCTGCTGCCGAAATTAGCATGATTCCCTTCCATTATCTATCCATTAGTTCATAAACGAAAACAATGCCAATGCCTATCGGGGCAACCCAGCGGAACAGGAACATCAGCAGCGGAGTGAAACGCGAACCTAGCTGCCGGCGCACCGTCGAATGCTTCAAGTCCCAACCGACGAAGGTACATATCAGTATACCCCCCAGAGGCATACAGAACTTGGCAACGAAATAGTCAAACAGGTCAAAGAAACCCATCCCGAATACATGTATTCCGCTCCATATGCCGAATGACAAACTGCAAACAACACCGAAAACCATGCAAATTGCAGTTACAATGCGTGCTGCCACCCGACGCTCCAGATGAAACGTCTCGGTAATATACGCCGTACTTATCTCATGCATACTGATACTGCTTGTCAGCGCAGCGACAAACAGGAGCAGATAGAACAGCGACGAGAATATATAGTTCAGTACCGGCAATGCACCGAATGCACTGTTGAACACATTAGGCAAGGTTATGAACACAAGGCCGGGGCCTGCATCAACCTGCGCCCCGCTGACGCTGAATACAGCCGGGAATATTATCAGCCCCGCAGAAACAGCAACCAAGGTATCAATAAGACATACGTTAAACGCCACACGCACCAATGGTGTGTCATCGCTGAAATAACTGGCATAGGTCGCAAGACACCCGATTCCGACACTCAGCGTAAAGAATGCCTGCCCCATAGCACTCAGCACCACCTGAGTGTTGACTTTCGAAAAGTCCGGCTTGAACAGGAATTCCAAGCCCTTTTCAGCCCCGGGCATACTCAGCGAGCAGACAATCAATACCAATATAATGCAGAACAGCAGCGGCATCAGAATCTTGCTGAAACGCTCTATTCCCTTCTCCACGCCACGTGCCACGACAAAGTGAGTTGCAGCCATGAATGCCGCCATAGCCAGTACCGGCCGCCAGGGATTCCGGACAAAACTGTCAAAATATCCCCCGTAATCCATCGGTTTCATCAATGACGCAGAAAAAGACACCACCGTATAATCCAACGTCCACCCTGCCACGACACTGTAGTACGAAAGCACCAGGAATCCCGCCACAACACCGATAAAGCCCGAAACAACCCAAGGCTTGCCGGGAGCAAGTACGCGATAGGAATCGACCGTATTGGCACGACTCGCCCTTCCTATGACAAATTCCCCTATCATCACCGGCATTGCCAGTAGAAGCACACATGCCAGATACAGCAGAATGAAGGCAGCACCTCCGTTACGCCCTGCCTCGGTAGGGAAACGCCATATATTACCCAGACCTACCGCCGAACCTGCCGAGGCAAGCACCATACCTATCTTGCTGCCGAAACTAGACCTCATCCTTCCACAGTTTATACGGATTCTGCCGCAAATGGCTATTGTAGAAACGCCTGTCACCCGTAACCTCACGTCCAATGAAATCCGGTTTCAGGAAACTCTCGTTTTCATCGTCCAGTTCAATCTCAGCCATTACCAGACCCTCGTTTTCACCATAGAACTCATCCACCTCCCACACATGACGGCCGTCTGGCGACTTGACCAGATAGCGCGTCTTGTCTATTATCCCGGGCTCGCAGATACGCATCAGCTCATTCGCATCCCCGACCGTAATTTCCTTCTCCCACTCAAAGCGCGCCAAACCTGCACGGTCACTCGGACCCTTGATTGTCAGATACCCCTTTTCGCCACGGACACGTACACGCACGGTACGCCCCCTGCCGCTGGCAATGTATCCCTGCTGAATCCTGGTTGCATCATACGCCTTGTCCTTGAACGGACCCGTTACCAGGAACTTCCTCTCAATCTCCAGATTATTCACCGCCGAATTCCATTAAATAAGCCTTGATAAACGCATCTATCTTGCCGTCCATCACACCACCCACGTCGCTTGTCTGGTAATTGGTACGATGGTCCTTGACACGGCGGTCGTCAAACACGTACGAACGAATCTGGCTGCCCCACTCTATCTTGCGCTTGCCTGCCTCGACCTTCGCCTGCTCCTCCATACGATGCTGCAGCTCCTTGTCATACAGCATCGAACGCAACAGACGCAAGGCATTCTCCTTGTTCTTCGGCTGGTCACGCGTTTCGGTATTCTCAATCAGGATTTCCTCCTCCTCACCTGTGTACGGATCCTTGTACTGATAGCGCAGACGCACACCCGACTCCACCTTGTTCACATTCTGACCGCCCGCACCGCTGGAACGGAAAGTATCCCACGATATGCGCGACTGCTCGATATTGACCTCGATGGTATCGTCCACCAACGGAGTCACAAACACCGAAGCAAAGCTGGTCATGCGCTTGCCCTGGGCATTATACGGAGACACACGTACAAGACGGTGGACGCCGTTCTCGCTCTTCAGGTATCCGTATGCAAAATCACCCTCAATCTCCAAGGTACACGACTTGATACCGGCATCATCGCCGTCCAGCACGTTGGCAATGCGCACCTTGTATCCGTTGCGCTCTGCCCACTGGATATACATACGCATCAGCATCTGTGCCCAGTCCTGAGCTTCCGTACCGCCTGCTCCCGAATTTATCTTGAGCACGGCATCCATCGAATCCTCCTCCTTGCGAAGCATATTCTTCAGTTCCAGGTCCTCGATGGCCGCCCTGGTACGCTCGTACAGGGCATCCACCTCCTCCTCCGTGACCAGTTCCTCCTTGAAGAACTCAAAAGCCGTCGCCAGCTCCTCGCTCAACGTATATATCTCCTCGTAGGCCTTAATCCACTTCTCCAGCTCCTTGACCAGCTTCATCTGAGCCTCCGCCCTCTTCTGGTCTTCCCAGAACTCTGGCGCCTGGGTACGGAGCTGTTCCTCCTCGTACTGCATCTTCTTTGCCGGGATATCCAGATACTTGTTCAGCTGTTCGGTTCTTGTCTGGATATCCTTAAGTTGATCCTGTGTTATCATCTGTCTGTATTGTTATTCTTCGTACATCTTGTCTATCAGGTCCCTGTAATTCTCGTTCAGTACCGGCCTTCTGACCTTCAGCGTATTAGTCAACTCGCCCCTTTCCACGCTCAGCGGCTCGGGCAGCAGAGTAATCTTCTTCACCTGCTCGTAATGTGCAAACTCCTGCTGCATGGTATCTATGCGATATTTCATGAACCTGACTATCTCGGGATGCGAGCACAATTCAGCATTCGTCCTGCAATCCAACCCCTTTTCTGCAGCAATCTCGCGCAGCAGATCATATTGAGGGATAATCAGAGCCGAGACGAACTTACGCCCCTCGGCAATCACCACTATCTGGTCAATGAACCTGTCCACACACAGTTTCGACTCTATCAGCTGAGGAGCAATATACTTTCCGTTGCTCGTCTTGAACATATCCTTGATACGGTCCGTCAGGAACAGCTCGCCATCCTTCATATACCCCGCGTCGCCAGTATGGAACCACCCGTCCCTGTCAATGGACAGCTCGGTAACCTCCGCCTTGCGGTAATAACCCTTAGTTATCGTGTCACCACGCAGCAGCACCTCGTTGTTTTCGCCGAACTTTATCTCCACGTTGTCCAGCACACGACCCACGCTGCCCAATGCTATCGTCCTGTTCCATCGGTCACAGCTCACTGTAGCCGTACTCTCGGTCAGGCCATATCCTGCAATCATCACTATGCCGGCCGCATGGACAAACTCCTCGACCTTTGGCGGAATTGCCGCCCCTGCCGTCGGGAAGAAATGTGCCCGCTCCAGTCCCAGTTCCTTCTTCATCAAGGCAATGACCGTCTTCTCGTAGAAAGCATACTTCACGCGCAGCGGCACAGGCGGAAGCAAGCCCTTCATACGGTACTTGACATTACACAGGTAACCCACTTCCAGAGCATCCTGCAGCAACCGCCTTTGCATCGGCGAGCTCTTCTCTATCCGCTCCTGAACGCCCGCATATACCTTCTCCCAGAAACGCGGAACGGCACACATACACGTCGGATGTATCTCGCGCATCGACTGCAGCACATCCTCGGGATGCCTGTTGACTGCCAAGGTACAGCCGTTGGCAATGCACAGGTAAGCCCATCCGCGCTCGAACACATGCGTGAACGGAAGGAAATTGAGTATAACATCCGTGTCCGTCAGCGGCAACACCCCCTCGTGCGCCTTAATCGCACTCGAGTACATCAGATGCGTAATCATCACCCCCTTGGACAAGCCCGTTGTACCGCTCGTGTACAGGATATTAGCCAAATCCCCCGGAACAACCGCCGCCGTACGCCGCTGCACCTCCACCTGACGGGGAAGCCCACAGCCCAAATCCAGGAATTCATCAAAATAAATACTGACCTGATCCTCGGGATTCCTGACCACATTACGGTCAAATATTATCAGCTTCTCCAGCTTCGAGCCCATCTTCAGCACACGGAATGCCGTATCGTACTGATACTGCTCGCCCACAAATATGATACGTATGCTGGCATCACTAACCATATACTTGACCTGCATCTCGCTGCTCGTGGCATAGAAGGGAATCGTCACCGCCCTGATGCCATACGCACCGAAATCCACAAACATACCCTCGGGCATGTTCTGCGAGAATACGGCCATATTCTCCTGCTCCTCCACTCCCAGAGCAAGCATGGCATTCGATGTCTGATACACCCGCTGGGAAAAAGTATTCCAGGATATATCCCTCCACTCCTGGCAGGAATCATCCCTATAACGCATGGCCACCCTGTTGCCGTAACGGCGGGCCTGGTCGTGTATCAGAACAGGTAACGGACTTTTGTTCAGCATAGCGGTTAATGTTTAGTTGCCACCGGCCATAATCGTCAGTATCGTTGTTATGTCACCAATCTCGATATTTCCGCTCTTGTTTGCATCGGCAGCCTTGTTGTTATAGCCTGTAGCGTCCGGTGTAGCCATCAATGTCAGCACGGATGTAATGTCACCGATTTCAACCCCGCCGCTGTTGTTTGCATCGCCAAGGATGTATTCAGGCTTTTTTGAGAAATAGCCAGGGCTTGCTGTACCACCGTCAAGACGGGCGTAGGTGCCGTTGATAACATTGCTGTCGAATGGCGTTCCCTCTCCTCCGACAAGCTTCTTGCAGCCGCTGAACATGACATACATATTGTCCATATTCTCCATCTCGTTGTTTGGAGGAACGATTTGGCTCCAGTCATCATTGCAATAGATGGTGGTCAACTCATAGCAGCTGCCGAACATCATTCGCATGTCCTTTACTTTGCTGACATCGAAGGAGGTCAGGTCGAGTGTCTGGAGCTTGTTGCATCCCAAGAACATGCCGTTCATGTCCGTCACTTTGGAGGTGTTGAAGCTGCTGACATCTATCGATGTCACTAATGGATACATAAACATCGAGTTCATGTCCGTCACAATCTCTGTATTCAGGTTCTCCAGTCCTTCGATAGCTGTCACATTAGACAAGGTATACATTGTGAATGTTTCCGAATCAAATCCTCCGTATGACATATTCCTGAACGAGGTAAGAGTAGCCTGCTTCATCGACGGGTCGATGGCAACCTTGGTTACCTTCTTATTGTATCCGGCAAAGCGCACTGCATCCGGATTGCCGACAGGGTCGTATAGCTCCGTTGGGCCTGTACGTTCCTCACGTTGGTCGTCATAATAGTATGTCAGGGTACCTGTTTCTTCCACAAACTCGGTATAGACCTCATCATCATACTCTACCAGGAGCACTAAGTTGTAGGCGGGCATAGAGGGCAATGTCCACGTACCGTCACCGTTGTCCGTGAGTTCGATGGCATCCGCAGGAGTGACATCCTCGTACTCCACCTCCATCCTGACGTTGTATCCGAGCATGGACGGAAGTGTCCACGTTCCGTCGCCATTGTCTGTAAGGACTGTCGTCTGTCCCCACACCATGACGGAAGTGCAGAACAACGCCAGCAGCCAAAAGATTCTATTCTGTCTCATATCCTATCACAGTCCTATGGGTACTCTATTCCTTAATAACCTTGACGCTCTTTATCTTCTTGCCTGGTGGGATGTTTACGGGTGTGAATACTATTGATCCGCCCTTTGTCATTTCGTACGAGCCGGTAGTTGTTGTACCGTTCGCTTGCCATCCGTTAGGAATATTGGAGATGATGTATGCCACTGGATTGCGTACCGGGCGGACGCTGTAACCATGACAACGAATAGTGTTCATTACTTCATAACTTCCTCCTTGACCGGCAGAAAAAAGGTGCGCTCTGCGACAATCGGCCAAACTCAAAGAACGTGACCAATAGAAGCCATTGTATTTAACATAATCAATTGACGAACTGTTTTGATAACCGCCTGCAAAGGGCAGGAATATACTGTTGCCATTGATTTTGCTTGTTATTTTACATCCACCTACATAGTTTTTGACTGCCACTTCCACAGTTGTGTAGTCACTGTTTATCAGTTCTTCGAATTGAGATGCGGAAGGCATCTGCCAGCCTGCGCCCCATAGTGCAGTTGCTGCATCATCCACAGGCTGAAGTTCGGTCAAATCATCGGTATATTGATCTTTACCATAACGTGAATTATTACAATATTTTTTTATAAAAGGGTCATAATTAAATTGATAACAATACAAATATGAAGCCCACGTATAATTGGATTTATCCTCTATCTCGCCCCAGGCAAAGTATTTGCCGTATTCTTCGGGGGCGTTGGCACCCACATTGCAGGTTGCCCAAAGTGTGCCGCTGGGTAAGCCCAGGTCAACATAATCGTGCTGTGCTTTAGCCGTTTGTGCGCCGAAGAATGTCATCATCGCACCCAAAAGAAGGAATAGTTTTTTCATAATATCAAGTTTTTTAAATTATAGACATTTCATTACATAAAGCAGTGAAGGTTTGATAATATAAGCCATTATATTGTCATATTTATTCCTTCACTCGTGAGGCCAAAGCTTTTGGCTCTTGGCGCGTATCCCAGAAGGCTATAATATGAATGACATCATCGTCAACACGGTAAACCAGTTTGCTCAAACTGTTGATTATGATGCTGCGATAGGCAACTGGACGGTCGGCAAATAACGGATCGATAGCTCCGAGGTTAGGACTACGGCGCAACATCTTGGTAATCTTGCGAACCTCTTTGATGAAGCGATTCTTGTGCTTGACTCCGAAGTAGTCACGGATATAGTCGGCAACTTGATCACGACGCATATCGGCATAATCAGTCCATTCTACTCTCATAGTACCCCTATAAGTTCATGTTCTCCCTTTTCTTCGCGAACGCATCTCTCATCGTACCTACGCCATACCTCCTCGTCAGGAATTGTCCTCCCTGCTGCAATGTCTTCTTCTGCCACATCAAGCATGGCATTGATTTCATCCATAGTGTAGGGTTTGGGAGTATGCTCCTCTTTGGTGGCTCGCTCTATCAGATGCTCACCCACCCATCGCATGTTGCTCGGCGTAAGTGTGCCGTAGAGATAATCAAGCAGTCCTGTTAATGTAGCTGTACTCATATTCGTTCTTATTTTATAAACTTCATTACACGCGCAAAGATAGCATTTTTTTGCGCGTGAACAAAACGTGAACAAAAAATATGCAGAAAAAAACAAGAAACTGACAACCTAAATCAGCGAACCACAGACGTTGTACTTTGAAATTGCTTTTGTTTTCATGGCTTAAAAGATTTTAGGATTTAAGGATTTAAGGATTTAAGGATTTTGGGATTTGATGATTTTAGGATTTTAGGATTTTAGGACTAAACATATTGTCATGACGGTGCAAAGATAGCGTAACGAAAAAGGCGGAATTCCTGATTTTTCGCTTTTGTTACGTTTCGTTCACTTTTGTTCTCGACATTAACAAACATTAACAGATGGACGATGGACGGTGGGCCCTATAGGGCGAAGGGAGATGAAAGAGAGATGAAAGAGAGATGAAAGGGTGATGTACGATGGACGATGGGCAATGGACGATGGACGATGGGCAATGGACGATGGGCTCCGAACTAAAGTCCGTAGAACTGGACGAAGAGTCGCGCGTTATTACTTGTTAATCTTACTCATCTTACTTACTTACTTAATATTTTACTATAGGGGTTTTTTCTGAGAGAGAAGTTATATATATAAAAAGTATTTTTCTTATTTTATATAAGGTACGCGTGAGTTCTTTGTCACGGAAGAAAAACACACCCACCCTAAAAATAGTAAGTAAGTAAGTAAGATGTTAAGACTTTATATTTAATCAATATCCGCCATTTCATCGGGATTTTTGTTGGGTTTTTGCTCTTTGTACCGAGATTATGAGTACTTTGTTGTCGAATTTACACTTATTTACCGATATTTCGTCCGAAATTGACAAACGGTGGAATTTATTAGCCATACCTTTGCGCCAGGATTCAGAATCCATGATAGAATTAAATAGGTATTAATTGTCTAAGGTAAAAAGATTATGAAAAAATTTACTACAATTCTGACTTTGTTGCTTCTGGCAGCAACAACCGCCAGTGCCCAGTGGGCCGGCAAGGGTACTGGTATTTATAAAAACGGCCAGTGGTATGCTCTGTACGAGACATCGGAGAGCAATTTCAGCACAATCAGCAGCAAGGATTACAATTTACAGGCCCCTGGTGCTTCACTGACATTTGATGTCAAGTGTGTTGCCATTTTGGGCATCTGGGGAGGTCCGCTAAGGGTTGCAGAGTACGTGAATGACGCATGGAACAACGACCTGTACTCCTACAACTGTGCCAATAAAAACACATATTATACCAGCGACGTGGTTTATCTGAACCACAATGCTACGAAAATCAGCCTATATACCAAAGTCGGTGCTACCGGTAAGAAGTACTTCAAAAACGTGTTTGTTCCAATGGCACAGTATATATATGCCCCGTCTGAGACTGCGCTGGATTTCGGCTCGGCTGACAAGGGCGAAAGTGCATCACGGACATTTACAGTTGCATGGTGTAATGTTCCCGGATTCAGCTGGACAGTAACGGGTGCCAATGCGGATGACGTGGAGGTTTCGATTGACGAGAATGCACAGGCAGGTTCGTACAACACATCGACAGTAACCGTCAAGTACAACCGTGCTGTTGGCGGCGACCTGGATGCAGTGCTGACAATTACTAACGGGTACGACAACTATTCGCACGACATACAGCTGTCCGGTACATCGGTAGAGTCTACCGTAACTGCCAAGATGCGTATCAATGCCGAGGCTAAGTGGGGAACTTTCTGTGCTCCGTTTGACGTAGTTCTGCCCGAGGGCGTACAGGCCTATACCGGCGAGATCCAGAGCAACGGAGGATGGATTAAAATGACAGAGGTCGAGGGTACAGTACCTGCAAACACTGCGGTAGTGGTGTATGCCCAAGAGCTGGCCGAGACGACAGAATGGCCGTTTACATCGGTTCCTGTGACAACCGAGGGTATGGAAAGCTGCTTCACACCCAACCTGACAGGTGCTGATATGGATATTGAAGCAGGCAACTATCTGCTGCAGAACAACTACAACGCCGAAAAGCAGACAAAGGTTGTCGGTTGGTATCTGATTACGGGCAATGGCTTCAAGCTGGCTCCCTACCGCTGCTACCTGGCTCCAGCCGACAATGCACGTTCGTTCATCGGTATTGACGCAACAGACGGTGATGCAACTGGCATCAACAGCATTGCATCCGAGGCAGGTGCAAAGACTGACGGCAAGTACATGGTTAACGGACAGGTTGTAATCGTAAAGGAGGGCAAGGCTTACAATATGAACGGACAACAGCTTTAGGATAATTCATAATTCTTAATTCATAATGCATAATTAAGAATTGTTCCATAATAAAATACCAACACCGTTAGCGATTGCTGGCGGTGTTGTTTGTTTATTCTTTCAGCAAGTCTCGCCAGCCGGCTTTGTTGTCGCTGGGGCTTATCTTGCCCTGACGGACGGCATTGAGCCAGTCAACGCAGTTCTGGCGTTCCTTGGAACGGTAGCGGTAGCGCTTACGACCTATCATGATCTCGGCACGGTAGCAGTCCTTGAACACGCGCTTACCGCTTGCTGAGTAGCCCTTGGAGCCCGTATCGTGGTAAACGGTACCGCCTGTGACAATATGGTCATGGGTGTTGCCTGCCCAGCTGCCACGGACACGCGGAGCAGCGGCAGGTGTTTCGTCGTTAGCGTTAACTTTTCTTAATACCATGCTAAATAATTAGACGTTTTTATAGGCAATCGGGAGAGAAAACCGTATATTTGCTTTACTCAAACTACGCAAATTTACACCGCTGTGTGATACGGCTTCTCTCGTTGTGCCCGATTGTCTTTGGGTGCAAATTTAAGGAGCACTATTGAAATCGGCGTAAATTTACGTAAATTATTAAGTTAATTTAACACAGATGCGTAAATTATGGCGAATTTCAACCCAATGAGAACACGTTTGAAAGAGGCGTTTAATTATCTGAAAGTCGAACGAAAATTGGATCAAAAGGATGTTGCTGCATTGATGAATACGACCGAGACAACCGTCTCGCGTAACCTGAATGCTGCCGGAGAAGGCAGGGTGAATACAGATTTCCTGATACGTCTGAACAATGCTGTCGGAAACATATTCAACATACAGTATATAATCGACGGTTCGGGGAGTCTTGTTGAAAAGACGGGGCAGACTGCCGGAAAGGAAAGAAGGGGCGACGAGAGCCTTACAGAACTGGTGGCAGGGCTGATAAACGATGTGGAATCGCTCAGGAGACAGCTGAACACGCTACTGGACAAGGTACGTGGAGAATAAAGATAGGAAAAAAATAACCGGTGTATTGTTGTGTTTTAAGGATTTTTTGTAATTTTGTGACTGGGTCTTATATAAATTTGTTATAGGATATGGCACAGAAACAGGAGCGTATGGAGTGGCTGGATGCCATGCGCGGCTTTACAATGCTGATGGTGGTGGCTTATCATGTAAGCCTGGTTAGTTTCGGCGAGACGCCGAAGACTTCGGCTGCAATGTCGCTGCTGGTGCTGTTCAGGATGCCATTGTTCTTCTTTGTCAGCGGCTTTGTCGCCTACAAGGCTTCGTTCCAGTGGAGCCTGGGGAATACTGCAGGGCTGCTGTGGAAGAAGATTCAGATACAGATTGTGCCGACGGTGATTTTCCTTGTTGCCTACCTGGTAATACGGCGCGGGAACTTCGGGACGGAATTCATCAAGGCTATGGAGAGTCCCTACAAGTACGGCTACTGGTTTACGCTCACGCTGCTGTACATGTTTATATGCTACTACACGCTGTCGCTGCTGCTGAGGAGGGTGAAATGCCAGAACGTGATTTGGATAATAATATGGGTAGCAAGCATTGCGGTATATGCAACGGCTTATATGCCCAAGTATTTCACCTATCCCAAGGAGTATTTCTGGAAGACGAGCAGCCTGATTCAGCTGGTAATCTATTTCCAGTTCTTCCTGTGCGGCAATCTGGTAAGGCGCTACTGGGATGAGGTGCAGAGGCTGTTTGAGTCGAAGTGGTTCTTCCCTGTCCTGGCAATCCTGGCCTTTGTCTGCTGTGCGGACATACTGCGCTGGCATAATCTGCGCTTCATGTGGACGAACCTGCCGCGTACGCTGGCAATGTATTCGACAATGATTGTGGTGCTGATGTTCTTCCGCAGCTACAAGGATTCGTTCACAAAGAACACCGTCCTGGGGCGTTCGCTGCAATATGTGGGGACGCGCACGCTGGATGTGTACCTGCTGCATTATATATTCCTGCCCGTCATGCCGTTCATGGGCGAATGGCTGAACAGCAACAGGCCCAATTTTGTACTGAGCGTATTCTGCTCCATAGCAGTCGCAATAATAGTGATAGTCTTCTGCTTGATTACAAGCAATATACTGAGAATCAGCCCGCTGTATAGCGAGCATCTGTTTGGACGAAAGAAATGATGAACACATCTCTGTTGATTGACAAGATTAAACTGGCATTGCAGAAGAGGTTAGGCAATGCAGATGAAAACCCCGAAAGAACGTACGAGGGCTGGAAGGCAAAGGGACATATAAAGGAGCCGCTGGTAAGCTTCATCATACAAAGCCATGAGAAAAGCCTACAGGTATGCCATATACTGACAGCGCTGCGCCCGGTACCTGACAGCGAGATTATAGTGATTGACGACGGGTCGACGCTGGAGCATACGGCCAGGTTGGCAGAGGAACTGACCGGGGGCAACGAGTTTCTGGTACGTGCCAACGACCTGTACGAGAACGTGACGTATGACAAGTGCCTGCGCTTTGCCAACGGACGCTATGTCGCCCTGCTGCAGGATGATGACGACATACAGGACGTGAAATGGGTGACACGTGCCATTGAGTTGTTCCATGAGCATCCTGACATGGCAATACTGGGTGGCTGCGACGGACGTAAATTGCACTTCTATACCGATGAAAAGGGCAGGAAGTGCTATCGCAGCGAAGAAATGAGCGAGGGTGACTTCTGCTTCGTAATGAGTGTGAACCGTGCCCCGATGTGGATTAACCATGACCTGTACAAACAATATCTGAAACATCTTGACTATAGTTTCGCGCCATTCCAGAGCGATGACTACGAGCTGTGCCTGCGTGCATGGACACTGGGGTTGAAGGTGGGGTGGTACGACTTGCATTTCGGAAGCCTGAGCGTGGGAGGCATGCGTATCTACAATAACTCGTTCACCCGTGAAATGACAGAACGGAACATGCCGCTGCTGTACGACTTGTATGCGGATAAGGAGAAATCTATCTTAGACAGCGTTGAGCAAGCCAACAAATGACAGCCTGAAGGACAAGGCAGCCAAGGGGTTCCTGTGGGGAGCTCTGAACAACGGGGCCATGCAGGTGCTGAATGCTGTATTCGGCATCATATTGGCGCGTATACTGACACAGGCGGATTATGGCCTGGTGGGTATGCTGACCATCTTCACTGCAATTGCCGGCTCGCTACAGGACAGCGGATTCGTAAGCGCACTGGTCAACCGCAGGAATGTGACGCATGCGGACTTCAACTCGGTATTCTGGTTCAACATAGGTGTCAGCGCATGCATGTACATTACTTTTTTCCTGTGTGCTCCGCTGGTGGCTGATTTCTACCACGAACCGCTGCTGACGGACCTGTTCCGCTACTATAGCCTGGGGTTCCTTGCCGCTTCGTTCTCGATAGTGCCGCGTGCAATTCTGTTCAAGCAGCTGAAGCAGAAGGAACTGGCACAGGTTACGGTACTGGCTCTGCTGGTATCAGGCATAGTGGGCGTGACAATGGCGCTGAACGGGATGGCTTACTGGGGAATTGCCACGCAGGGTATCGTCTACACTGCAACGATTTCGCTGCTGAGCTGGATAATTTCGGGATGGAGGCCTTCGCTGAGAATCACGTTCCGGCCGATTCGTGAGATGATAGGCTTCTCGAGCAAGATGCTGGTGACGAGTATCTTTACGCAGATAAACAACAATATATTCTCGATTGTCCTGGGTAAGTTCTATACCAAGAACGAGGTGGGAACATATAATCAGGCGAACAAGTGGAATATTATGGGCTCGTCCATGATTACGGGGATGGTACAGGGAGTTGCACAGCCGACATTTGTCCAGGTGGGTGATGACAATGAGCGACTGTGCCGTGCATTCAGCAAGATGCTGCGCTTTACGTGCTTCGTCTCCTTCCCTGCCATGTTCGGGCTTGCACTGGTTGCTCCTGAATTCATCGTACTGCTGATTACGGACAAATGGCTTCCTTCTGCCGAACTGATGCGGATATTGTGCATCGGGGGTGCATTCCTGCCGATTTCGACACTGTACTTCAACATGATTATCTCGCAGGGCAGGAGCAGCATATATATGTGGAACATTATCTGCCAGGGAATATTGCTGTTGATGACGGTAATCGGGATACACCTGCTGGGAGGCGGAATCAGGGAAATGGTAATTGCCAATGTGGCTATCATTGTGCTGTGGACGGGGATATGGCACTGGTTTGTGCGTAACCTGATCGGGTTCAGCATACGTCAGGCCTTGCGCGATACCATGCCGTTCCTGATGATTGCAGCCCTGACGATGGTTGCAACGTATTTCCTGACGGCTGGAACGGACAATATGTATCTGCTGCTGTTCTCGCGCATAGCGATTGCTGCCGTCATCTATGTGGCAGCACTATGGATTTTCGGTGCAAGGATTCTGAGGGAGAGCCTGGGATTCCTGCTAAGGAGGAAAGTCAGCGACTGAAACGCTGAAGGTCCTCGGGGTATGTAATCTTGATATTGGAACTTTCTCCCGCCACTGTCTTAATGGGAACATCGGGCAGGTAGCTGCGTACTACCCCACAGTCATCCGTTGGCTGGAAACCGGGGTCTTGCAATCCAAGGTCGAATGCCTTGCGCAGGATGTGCTGGCGGAAGCCCTGCGGTGTCTGCATATTGCGCAGGGTATGACGTGGCAGGGTCTCGACAATACAGTCATCGGCATCCACACGTACAGTCGTGTCGGTACATGGAACGGCAACGCCGCATGCGTCGTATTCCTGCAACGCCCCGATACAGCGGCGGATAATATCCTGGCTGACAAAGGGACGTACTGCATCGTGGATAAGCAGTATGTCATCTGGACCGGTACAGACCTCCAATGCGGAAAGTGTGCTGTGATAACGCTCCCTGCCTCCCGGGCGGACGTGCATGACCTTGGAATATGAGGCTGCTATCTGCCTGACTTCGTCGACGAAGTCCTGACGCGTGACGATTACGATGCTGTCTATCAGGTCACACTGCTGGAAGACACGTATGCTGTGCTCAAGGACGGTGCATCCGTCTATTTCGAGGAACTGCTTGGGCTTGTCTGACCCGAAACGGCTGCCGCTTCCGCCTGCAAGAAGAATTGCTGTTGTCATGGACGATGGACAATGGACGATGGACGATTTACGATGGACGATGGACGATGGACAATGGACGATGGACGATTTAAAAACCGAAGATTTGCTGGTTCTCGTGTACCTGGACCATGGCACGGAACACGAAGAAATCCGTTGGTGTCGTAATCTTGATATTCTCCACAGGACCGTTCACTATTCCCATGGTGTAGCCGTAGTGGCTCATCATTGTACATGAGTCGATAAAGTCGTTACGGCCCTGGTCAATAGCCTTGCGGTGAGCAGACAGGATATCTGTCAGGCGGAAACTCTGAGGTGCCCGTGCTATCATGGAGTCCTTGCGCGATGGTATCTGCAGGCTGTCGTCCTGCTGACGCACGACCAGTGTCTCGGTCGCAGGTACACAGGTGATGCACGAACCGCATTCCTCTACCTTATTTATATTATCGGTAATGGTCTGTTCGGTTATAAGGGGACGCACACCGTCGTGGATGAGGACATTGACACCGTCCAGTGTTCCCTGACAGGCCAACGCGTGCTGTTCGGCAGCACACAGGGCATTGTAGATTGATTCCTGACCTGTTGCGCCTCCGGGTACGATTTTCACGACTTTGTTTATCTCGAACTTGCGTATCTGCTTCTCCAGGAAAGGTATCCATGACTGGATACATGCCACGGTAATGGCATCTATGTCGGGATGGTTGTCGAAAAGCTCGAGGGTATAGATAATGATTGGCTTGCCGTGAAGTTCAAGGAACTGCTTGGGACGGGACTTGGTGTTCATCCGTATGCCCGAGCCTCCGGCAAAGATTGCTGCTATATTCATTTTGTCAGATAATTGATTAGTCTTTCGAAGATGTCGCTTAATCCGTATCGGGGTTCCCAACCAAGGGCGTTGAGCCTGCCGGTATCCAGCCGATGGTATGTTTCGGGTGCATATCCCATATTGTCGCTAAGCTCGACACGCACCTGAATCTGCGGATTTATATTGTCACGCAGCCATTCGGCCATCCCGCGTGCCGAAATATAGGTCTGCGGATTGGCCACATTGTAGGCAGTGCCTTTCTCTCCGTAAAGGGCTATGGTAAGTAAAGCCGAAACGGCATCTGTGACGTAGCAGTACGGACGTGCCGAAAGTCCGGTTGTATGCAGGACAATGTCCTGACCGAGTGCTGCCTTACGTGCAAATGACGCTATGATACGATTGTCGTCCCGGGCAATGCCTGCGCCTGTGGTTTGTGTCAGGCGTGCTATCATTGTCCTGGTTCCGTACTGCGATGCATAAAGGCAGCAGAGGTTCTCGGCTGCACGTTTGGCCATGGGGTATGAACTGCGAACCTGGGCAGGATCCAGATAGCCCTGATAATCCTCGGTAAGCACTGTCCTGGAATCCTGAACCTGACCGTAAACTTCCAGAGATGAGACATACACGAAGCCCTTGGCATTTATGTCGCGTGCATAGTCCAGAAGCCGCTCGGTGACATCGACTATGGTGCGGAATGTCTGTACAGGATATTCCACAAAGAAGCGCGATGCAGTGGGAGCGGCGCAATGGATGATATAGTCTGCATGCCCCATGGAGGCATAGTCAGCCGTTTCGAGTTCTGTCTCGAAAAACCTCACATCATCCGGACTGCCAAGTATCCGATGTGCTTTTTCCATACTGCGTACGGGGGCAAGGATTTGAATATCGGCATCCAAGGCTGTCAGGCACCGTATCAGCGACGAGCCTATCAGTCCTGTCGCTCCGGTAATGAGGAACGTTGCTCCTCGAAACTGTTCCCTGTGCTGGAAATCACGGACAAAGTCCCATATGTCCTGTATCTGCTGTCTGTGCATCTGGTTACTAGTTGATTACGATATTATCTGCGTGGTATTCGCTGCCGGGATTCTTGGGCAGCTGCATGTAATTGCCGTACTGTGCAGTGAGCTGCTCGTGGTAATCTCCCATCACGGGGAACATGTGTCCCTCGAACTCCAGTTCCTTCAGTGGGAAGATACGCCCGGGATAGCGTTTGACATAGTATGGTATTCCCAGTGCGTCGTCGTAATACTGTATAGGCAGCATCCTGTTAATAAGACGCATTACGGGATAGATGACCTGGGTATTGAGCCACAGAAGCCTGCGTACCTTGCGCGATGCCGCATCGTCGGTCAAATCGGGCCTTTTCAGTATTGAATATATGTGGCCTATGGTGTCGTTGCTGAGACGATGCAGGAAGCGGCTGGTCTTTTCGACAGGGAAGATGTCGATGAAGATTCCGCGTTCCTTCCACATTCGGTCATAGCGGTTGACTTCATTTATGGTACTGCGACGGTCACGCAGCTTGGCATACTGGAAGAAGTAGTTGGGGTCTGTTTCCATGCACTGTATGGCGAGGGTGTCCGGCAGTTCCTTCTGAAGGATGACAATCAGGCGGTCATAGTCCTCCTTGAGCATTTCGATATCCAGGTCGTCATCCCATGGAATAAAGCCGCGATGACGGACGGCTCCCAACATGGTCCCGCCTGCAAGCCAGTAACGTAGTCCGTGCCTGCGGCATATCCCGTCGACGACAAGCAGCAGTTCAAGCATACGCATCTGCATAAGCCGCAAGGTTGAACCTTCGGGGTTGAATTTGCGTCGCAGTTCCTGCTGGTCGAATGCTACTGTCATAGTTCAGGCTTTTGTGAATATTGTACGGTAATTACTGAGCAGATATACTGCATTGCGGATTTTCTGCACAAGACTGCCGCTTTGGAAATACTGCAGCATGTGATTGAGGTAATCCGTCTGGACGGGATTCAGGTCCCCTACTCTGTCAAGGATTCCCTGTATCATAGGCATGCGGTCGCCTGCCTTCAGTCCCAGGAGCCGTGCATAAAGCGCCTTGATGCGTGACATAGGCTGCATCTTGTCTCCCGAAGCATTGTTCCCGTGCATCCGGTACAGGCTGACAGGATGTGGGCTGTAGACAATACCTCCTGCAAAGCATGCGAGAATTGCCAGCCACGAATCGTGGAAATTGACTCCGTCGGGAAAAGGGAGCGCCTTGTCCATAAGCGTACGGCGCACCAGCATAGTTGAACCCTGATAAGGGTTTCGCCACAGTAGGATGGTCTGGGATTTGAGCATATCGTCACATGGAACGCTATCAAAAGACTGCTGCTGTGCCAGTGTCTGCCCTGTAGGCTTCAGGTTCTGGTCGGTGATAATCGAATTTGCACATGCAAGGCTCTTGTCACCGATTATATCGATAAGATGCTGCAGGTGGTCTTCGGTCCAGATGTCGTCCTGATCGCAGAGGGCTATGTACTCCGTCGGGCTGCAACACTCGATTGCATGCTGGAAATTGTACTTGAAGCCCATGTTACCCCGGTTCTGTATTACCCTGATGCGCTTGTCCTTTTCGGCATATCGATACAGGATTTCAAGGGTATTGTCAGTCGAACAGTCGTCGCATATAACGAGTTCAAAGTCGTGATATGTCTGGGACAGGACAGACTCTATCTGTTCGCCGACATATCTCGCACCGTTGTAGGTTGCCATCACTACCGAAACCATACTTACGCCTTCTTCCATCGTCCGCTAAGCCAGGGGGTTCCTTCGATATACGGGACGAGCCACGAGCATATCATGAAGATTGCCGGCAACAGGATTATTACATCGTCGTACCGTCCGTAAATGCTGCGACCGAACGAGATATGCACAAGACGGTAGAAGAACAGCATGGGGAAATGACTGATGAAGTATACCATGGAGTGCTCTCCTATGAAGCTGATCCATGGAACACGGGGTACGTTTGTTGCAATCAGGAAGCCGGACAAGCCGCACAGGATGGCTGATGTATTGAACATTATGGGCAGGAAATCCCCGGTGAACTTGTTATTGCTCATTGCATAGGCCGCATCGTGGAAAACGAGGTTCCCGATGACAAACCCGATAATCAACGCCAACGAGACAGCTATAGTTATACCCGGAGACGTATGATCCATAATACGGTGCCATGTACGTCCCAGTTCGAAGAAGAATATTCCCATGAACACGTTGTCGAGGTCAAACCACAGCGGATTGCCGTTCTTGCACAGCCAGTATCCTACAAGTGGAAACAGGGCATAGACGAGTGATGTTGCCTGGGCTGCATACGGTGGCAGTCTCCTGGCGACAATGGCAAGGCGCAGTTTCTCCAGGAAATGTATCAGGATATATGTAACGAAGAACGAAAACAGGAACCATACCGGCGGATTACCGTAGAATCCGCTGTTCTCCCATATATGCTCGACTTGTATACGGGGTATGAAATGATGGTATTTGTCGTATACAGGTATCTGCAGTGCAAAGTATATCAGGTTGCCTATGGTGCCTGCAGCCAGGAACGGCAGGAATAATCGCTTGGCCTTGTCCATGACGTATGCCTTGCTGGGCATTGCCGTTACCGACTTGTTGAAATAGCCTGCCTTGAAGAAGAAGAAAGACATGAAGAAATAGCTCCACTGCATAACTTCGAGCCACCACTCCTCGTTGGACTTGCCACACTGCTGCATTGTATGCAGGCTGACCATGCGGATAATGCAGATTCCGCACAGAAGGTCAAAGGCATGATTTCGCTTTTTCATTTGCACAAAATTAACAATTTAATCCTTAATTCGTTATCCCTCGTTCATTATTTTATATACTGGCAAGGTATTTTTCAATTAAATTCCGTATTTTTGTGTTCATGGAAGCATTAGTTGACGTCTCGGTACTGATTCTGTTCTTCAACCGCCCCGAACAACTGGGAAAGGTTTTTGACGAAGTACGCAAGGCAAGGCCTGCGCGCCTGTTCCTGTACCAGGACGGGCCCAGGGACGAGAGGGACATGCCAGGTATAATGGCATGCCGCAAAGTCGTTGGGAATATCGACTGGGATTGCGAGGTACATACCAAATATCAGGAGAAGAACCATGGCTGCGACCCCAGCGAATTTATCTCGCAGCGCTGGGCCTTCTCGCTGACAGACAAGTGTATCGTGCTGGAAGATGACGACGTACCTAGTGTCTCGTTCTTCCGTTTCTGCAAGGAAATGCTGGACAGATACGAGAACGACCCCCGTATCACACATATCTCGGGTTTCAATACCGACGAGGTAACGAAGGACGTAACGGATTCGTATTTCTTCTCACGCGCATTCTCGATTTGGGGCTGGGCCTCTTGGGCACGTGTGGTAAATAATTGGGACGGTGACTATGGATTTGTCAAGGATCCAGGGCAATTCGAACTTCTGAAACAGAAGACACAGGAACACAGACTGCGCAGCGACATGCCCGCGATGTGTGCTGCCCATGCCGAACGTGGCAAGGAGTACTACGAGACTATTTTCTGGGCATACATGACACTGAACGACGGAATGTGCATAATTCCGCGCGTAAACCTGATAAACAATATAGGCATGGAAGGTGGTGTCCACTACAGTGCACAGCTCAATCTCCTGCCACGTCGTCTGCGCAGGCAATTTACGATGAAACGGCATGAAATGAATTTCCCGCTGGTTCATCCTGCCGAAGTCAGGGAGTATCCGTCATATCAGAAGCGCTATCACCTGATGAATGCCTGGGACAATCCCTGGCGCAAGGTCCAGTATTCAGTCGAGGAGTTATGGCTGAACCTGATGGCAGGGAATTTCGGCAACATTGTATCTGCAATTAAGAAGCGTATCCGCAAGACACTGAGATGAATGTCCTGATTATTTCCACTACAGAGAAGACAGGTGGCGGTGCAATTGCTGCACGCCGGCTGATGGAGGCACTGAACAAAAATGGTGTCAATGCCCGTATGCTGGTGCGCAACAAGCAGACGGATTCGCCATATGTCGTAAGCTGCGGCAATATTATCCCAAAGGTTCTGGAACGGATGGAACTGATAATGAAACTGCGCTTGCCCTGGAGCAAGACGTGGCCCTATGATACTGCAGGCTTTGGCTTGGATATAATGGATACGCCCGAATACAGGAATGCCGATGTCATTCATCTGCACTGGATAAACCAGGGTATGCTGTCACTCAGGCAGCTTGAGAGGATGGTCAGGGACGGCAAACGGATTGTATGGACATTGCACGACGAGTGGCCGTTCTCAGGCATCAAACACTATAACGGAGACATAGGGTCTGATACAGGTATCGAAAAAACTGTACGCTTCTGCCGGTTGGACGACAGGATACGCAATCTGAAGAGGCAGATATATGCATCGGGCAACATTCATTTTGTGGGATGTAGCCGGTGGATTACCGATTTGGCCGGCCAAGCTATGCCTGACCAGGAGTGTACGCATGTCAACAACTGTATTCCGCATGACATATTCCACCCAATGAACCAGAAGGAGGCACGCAGGAAACTGAATCTTCCGCCAGACAAGAAAATTGTCCTGTTCTGCAGTCAGAAGGTCACGGACAAGCGTAAGGGCATGGCGTACCTGGACGAAGCATTGCAAAGACTTTCGGGCATTCACGTCGTGCGACTGGGAGGTGGCGGAACATACATCAGCGACGAAAAGACCATGGCTATGATGTATGCAGCTGTTGACTGCTTTGTAACGCCCTCACTGCAGGATAATCTTCCGAATACCATTGCCGAGGCCATGTCGTGCGGAACCCCGTGCGTAGGATTTGACACCGGCGGCATTCCCGAAATGATTCACCACAGACAGGACGGCTACATTGCAAGGTATTGTGACAGCAACGACCTGGCCGAGGGCATCAGGTTTGTGTTCAGCCATCCTGAACTGCGTCAGGCAGCAGCCTCCAGTGCACTGAAAGATTACAGCGAAAGCAGTGTCGCACAGGAATATATCAGGATATATGAACAGTAGATATTTCTTTTCCGTACTTATTGTCCTTCTCGTTACCGGACTCAGTCTGTTTCCTGCACAGGAATTTCCCGAGGTGGATGTCCAGTTTGCAGACAAATGGGCACATTGGATAATGTATGCCGCAGTGACATTGATAATCGGTATTGAGCAGGGATTGAAAAGACCGGTCCGGGCCTGGGGAACAAGAATTGCCGTTATCGCAGTATTTGCCGCATTATGGGGAGCACTGATGGAACTTTGCCAGGCTTATCTTACAACAACACGTAGCGGCGACATTCTGGATGCAGCCGCCAATACTTTCGGAGCTTTGTGTGGAGCTATGGTCCTGCTGCTTTTATACAAGACCGTTCCGCGCATGAAAAACGTGGAATAATCTCAACGTTTTATCACGCTTCGCAACACGAACCACAGATGCTGCATAACGGCAGTTGTCCAGCCATAGTGTACTGCCATCAGGCGGAAACGTTCCTTGAGTGATGCACGGTGATTGCTTGTGGTCATTCCCTCGGAGAGATAATCCGTAAGTATCATGTTGGAATTGAGTACAGGCAATCTGCGGCGTGCCGCCCTCTTTAACAGGCGTATGCACCAGTCAAAATCGGCACTGAAACGATATTTGAGATTGTATTTCTCAGAACGCGCCAAATCCGTCCGCACATAAAAGCTTTGATGGCACACGAGCATACCACTGGAAAAACTATACCAGTTTAGCCTTTTGGGCGCCTGAAGCCGGCGGTGACGCAGAAAGTTCCCTTCGTTATCCACAATATCCGTTTCACCATATACTACAGCAGGATTATGTGCATCGCCCTTTAGCCAGTCCATTTTACCGACCAGCTGCTCAATCGTCGTCCTGTCGTGCAAACAGTCGCCGGCATTTAGGAATACGATGTAGTCGCCTGTGGCATTCAGCAAGGCTTTGTTCATGGCATCGTACAGACCTCTGTCAGGCTCACGCAGGACATTGATATGATGCGGAATCTTTTCATGCGAGTTACGCTCCACGTAACGCTGTACTAACAGGAACGTACCGTCCGAACTGCAGCCGTCTATAATCAGATGCTCTATATAACGGTATGTCTGACAGGCAACACTGTCGATGGTCCGCTGCAGCGTAGCCTGTGCGTTATACGTGACGGTGGCTATGGTAATAAGAGGGAACTCTCCTTTCATCTTTTCCTCCTCCAGGCTGCAAATGCCAGAATACCAATGGCAATGAGGACAAGGAATGCCATTGCCGAATATGCCACTGCCTCGGTTGTATGAACGGTCTTCGGATCAAAGAACATCGTTATCTCACATTCGCCGGCAGGCACCCTGAGTGCACGCAGCACATAGTCTACGCGTCCGACAGACACCTCTTTTCCGTTGACTGTAGCACGCCAACCGGGATAATATATATCCGAGAAAACTATAACGCCGCCGTTTTTGCTATTGGCCCTGTATTTCAACTCCACAGGCCCGTACGATGTCAGACTGACCGTAGCCGTGCTGTCCTGTCCGGAGGTGTATCCAGACATCCAGTCCTCAGCATCACTGCATGACTCGCAGGGCGATGAAACTGCGACTTTTTGCAGGTCCACCTTGTTCAGCATAGACAACTCGCTGTCGGCGTTCCCTACATTACGCACCTCGCCGACAAACCAGGCATTACCCATTGCAGACGGGTTCTGTACTGCAATCTTCTGTCCGCCCTGCACAGCGAGTATCACGTACTTCATGTTGAGCAGATCCAGTACGGGGAAAATACTGTCCCCACCCTGTAGGAGCAGCCCCTGCTCCGTCTGACAGACATGCTTCTGTATACGGTTCATCTCGGGAGAGATGTGAGCCTCTATCAATTCCTGATAACGGCGCAGCTTAGCTGCATGATAGCCTCCGATTGACTTGTGCCAGTAGCTTGCGTCATTACTGTTGAATGTACTGCAAGACATATCCAGGGTACGATAGTACGGAGTCCTGTCCTCAAGTATCAGGTCATCAGCCTCGGTCCTGGCAAAAGTCTGCTCGGCCGAAGTCGGGTATACGAACATGTCCTTGTTCAGGTAACGGGTATTCACTCCCCACATGTCTACAAGGCACAGAAGCGTAATGCCTATTACCATGGAGACAGCCTTTATCTTCCTGAGGTAATACAAGAGAAGCATACCTGTACCGACTGCAATAATGACGAACGAGCGCATACAGTCTGCCTGGAATACAGTACGGCGCATCTCGAAAAGGTTGGAGCGTATCTGTGAATAAATATCCGCAGGTATGTATCCTGCAGCAACGGCATCGTCAAACATCTGACTCTCGGCCTGACTGATGTAATTGCCGAAGAACACGTCAGGCATTAAATAGAACAGTATACATATACCTGCCGTAATACCGAAACTGAGCCATAATGCATTTATGCTCCTGTTGGTAAAAGGCAATTTGACCTTGATGCACGTCGGATCCTCGATAAACCTCTTCAATGCCATTACTGCCATCAACGGCATGGTGAATTCGGCAATTACCAATATCGACGCTACCGTACGGAACTTGTCGTACATCGGCACATAGTCCAGGAAGAAATCCGTAAAGCCCATGAAGTTCCTGCCCCATGAGAGTGCTATTGACAGCATGGTTGCAATAAGCAGTGCCCATGACATCGGACCGCGCACAATCAACAGGCACAGGACAAACAGCATGCACACGAACGCTCCTACATACACCGGTCCCGACGTTCCCGGCTGGTCGCCCCAGTACTGGCCCATCTGCTGATATATCTGCAGGAACCTGTTGTCAGCCTTCTCCATAGCCTTCCGGCTGCGGGACAAAGGCATACTGGCACCGCCCTTGGTATTGGGCACCAGCAAAGTCCATGTTTCATCGATGCCATAGCTCCAGGCAGTGATATAGCTGCGTTCCAGACCGCTTGAAGTCTGGTCTTCGGGATTCTTCGTAACGTGAGTCAGTTCGCTCTTGCCACGCATACTCTCCTTCTGGTATTCCCATGTATGATACAGATTGGACGCATTCATGGCAACACCCAGAATACAGCCTGTAGCAAAGACACATGACGACTTCAGCCATCCAAGCCCGCGGTCCCCCTTCATTATTGACTCTGCAAGCCATCCCAGTGACATAAGGCCGATTACGAACATGAAATAATATGTCATCTGTACATGGTTGGAAAGAATCTGCAGACCCATGAACAGGGCTGTAACTATAACGCCCCATGCGTATTTGCCCCTATAGCACAGAGCCATACCGCCAATGGTGGGCGGGATGAAGGCCAGCGTGAAAACCTTCCATATATGACCTGCTGCAATAATAATGAAGAAATAGCTGGAGAACGCCCATATCACGGCTCCCAGCGATGCCATCCAAACCTTGAAGTCGAAGCAGCGCAGCATGATATAGAAGCCCAGAAGCATAATGAATACGTATGCTGCGACATCAGGCAGGCCAAGAGTGTACCATGCCTTGATCGTTCCTAGAGTATTGGTACTGTCGTAGGACGGAGCCAGCTGGTATGTCGGCATGCCCGAGAACAGCGTATTAGTCCATCGCGGAGTCTCTCCGTTGTGCTGACTGCGGTATTCGTTGATTTCCACACCTGCGCCCACAGCTCCTGTGTGGTCGGTTCCTGTCAGCACCTTGTGCCCCTGGATGGGATTCCAGAAATATGCAACACTGATGACTACAAACAGTATGACAGGAACTGCGTCCTTGCAATACTTCAGATATTCTTTCATGGCTTGATTACTTGTTGGCGCGCTTTCTTTCCAGATGATCCAGGATTATCTTGCGCATACGCATTGACTTGGGAGTCACCTCGACATACTCGTCCTCCTTGATGTATTCCAGAGCCTCCTCGAGCGAGAATATCGTTGCCGGTATTATCCTGGCCTTTTCATCGGTACCGCTGGCACGTACATTGGTCAGCTGCTTGGCCTTGCAGACATTGATGACAAGGTCTATGTCATGCACGTGCTCACCTATTACCTGACCTGCGTACACCTGATCCTGAGGCTCAATGAAGAACTTGCCCCTGTCCTGAAGGTGATCAATGGCATAGGCATAGGCATTGCCGCTTTCCAGGGCAATCAGCGAACCGTTGACACGGCGGTTTATCTCGCCCTTGAACGGCTGATACTCCTTGAAACGGTGAGCTATGATAGCCTCGCCCTGACTGGCTGTAAGCATATTGGTACGCAGGCCTATGATTCCGCGACTGGGAATCAGGAACTCGATATTGACACGTCCGCCCTGACTCTCCATACTGGTCATCTCGCCCTTGCGGCGCGTAACCATGTCAATCATCTTGCTGGACGATTCCTCTGGAACATTGATGGTCATTTCCTCAATCGGTTCGCATTTGACTCCGTCAATCTCCTTGTATATCACCTGCGGCTGTCCCACTTGCAATTCGTATCCCTCACGGCGCATAGTCTCTATCAGGACACTGAGATGCAGGACTCCACGTCCGCTGACAATCCAGCGGTCTGTACAACCCTCGACATTCTCAACGCGAAGGGCCAGATTGCGTTCCAGTTCCTTCTCCAGACGGTCGCCTATGTGGCGGCTGGTGCAGAATTTGCCCTCCTTGCCGAAGAACGGACTGTCGTTTATAGTAAACAGCATGGACATCGTGGGCTCGTCGATACTGATTGGCGGCAACGGCTCTGGATTCTCGAAATCACATATAGTATCGCCTATCTCGAAATTCTCAACCCCCACAATGGCACAGATATCACCACTGGAAACCGCGTCGGTCTTCTGCCTTCCCATACCTGTGAAGATATGCAGCTCCTTGATTTTAGTCTTCTCCAGCGAACCGTCACGATGTGCAACCGTGATATTCATGCCCTCTCTCAGGGTTCCGCGGTGCACACGGCCTACGGCGATACGTCCCGTGTACTTGCTGTAGTCAAGACTGGTTATCAGCATCTGTGGGGTACCTTCCAGAATCTCCGGTTCAGGAATATACTTGAGAATACAGTCCAGAAGGTATGTAATATCGTCTGTCGGCTTGCTCCAGTCTTCGCCCATCCACCCGTTCTTGGCAGACCCGTAGATTACAGGGAAGTCCAACTGGTCCTCGGTAGCATCCAAGTCACACATCAGGTCAAAGACCATCTCATATACTTCTTCGGGACGGCAGTTGGGCTTGTCGACCTTGTTGATTACCACCACAGGCTTCAAGCCTATCTCCAGAGCCTTCTGCAAAACAAATCGCGTCTGAGGCATGGGACCCTCGAAGGCATCCACCAGCAGCAGGCAGCCGTCTGCCATGTTAAGCACGCGCTCCACCTCTCCACCAAAATCCGAGTGGCCCGGGGTGTCGATAATGTTGATCTTCGTGTCCTTGTAAGTGATACTTACATTCTTGGAAAGAATAGTTATGCCCCTCTCCCGTTCCAGTTCGTTGTTGTCAAGCATCAACTCACCTGTCTGCTGATTATCGCGGAACAGGTTACCTGCAAGCAGCATCTTGTCGACCAAAGTCGTCTTACCATGGTCTACGTGGGCAATAATTGCAATATTCCTGATTGAACCCATATTTCGATTTAGTCTTCCTTCAATTTCGCGCACAAAGTTATACAAATAATGTATAATGCAGCGGATTTTGATGCAAAAACTCACTATTCCGCTGATTCTAAGCAATATTTTTTTGCATTTTACTTAGTAAGTCTCATATATTTTACTTACCTTTGCACCCGCATTTGACCGGAGGCGGTAACCGAACGTATGGAAGCTGCACGGCCGAACAAGTTACTAAAACATTAAGTACATTATGTATTTGAATTCAGAAAAGAAGGTAGAGCTCTTCTCTACTTACGGCAAGGGTGCTGCTGACACAGGCAGCGCAGAGAGCCAGATTGCACTGTTCACATTCCGTATCAAGAATCTTACAGAGCACATGAAGCAGAACCGCAAGGACCACAGCACAGAGCGTGCACTGACAGGTCTGGTTGGTAAGCGTCGTGCGCTGCTCAACTATCTGAAGGGCCGCGACATCAACCGCTATCGTGCCATCATCAAGGCACTGGGTCTGCGTAAGTAAGAGAGTCATCCCTCTTCTTGACAAGAGTAACAAAAGGGGCTGTTCCTAATGGAGCAACCCCTTAATCTTTTTTCCCGTGTTATGCCCGGAATGCATCAATGCTCGGAATGCACTCCCTGCACATGGTCATATTCCTTGCTGATTTCCTGCCTGCGCTTTTCCTGACGGGCACGATCCTTGGCTTCAAGACGCTCCAGGCGCTTTTTCCTCTGTGCCTTTGTAAGCCAGAAACGCGGAATGAAATCCTTACGCTCAGTGAGCTTGTAGTGCATAATGAAGAAGAAACCGGAAATACAAATCCAGCAAACGATTTCCATCAGGTTGAATACCGTTACCAGATTCAACTGGAAAGAGAATGCCACCCTGTAGATGAAAATCACGGTGCGCAACAGGCTGACGATTGCAGCCAATAGCGAGATACGTTGTATAGACATATAGATTATCTTGTTCAGATGATAGTAATACGCAATAAAGAATAATGTTACTGGGAACCACGTCGCGGTAATCAACAGGTTGTACATGTATATCCTGGACGAATTCTCGTTACCGTACAGCAGGAAATACACAAGCCATCCAACAGCCATTGTCATCTTTACGATCAGCACGCCAAACACGATGAAGGACAATGTCTGCATCGGCAGGTTATAAGGCATCTGGAACTCGTTCGTCGGGATGGTCCAGTCAAGCGACGTCAGGAAATTATTATTGACACTCTTGGTACTCTTGTAACCGTACTTCTTCAGTATGAACCGCGGAACCCACGGCATACGGAAGCCCAGGAAGAAAAAGCTGCCGTTCCTCTGTGTCAGCCACTTTCCTTCATCATCAAACGTCGGGTATGCATCATATTGAAGGTGATGGTGATGATGTCCGCCGGACTCCGCATGACTTCGGGACACATGCCCGACATCAGACCTGTCCCTGATTCCCGGAATCCTTTTCCACCACGCCACATGTCCGTCGTGTCTCACCCTGTTCTGTTCCTCGCGTGTCGGTGCACGGGTTGCCTTTTTCTTCGGAAAGGCTATCTTCAGGAAATGTACTACATCCTCCCACGCACCATGACCTACCTTATAATGCAGACTGCTTCCGCCACCTCCTGCCGAATGATGATGGTGGTGGTGATGATGGTCTTTGTTCTTTCTGAATGGAGCGGACATCTTGCTCCAGGCCATGGAGAGCGGAGATATAATCCACAAATGCCAGTGCACCGCAAACCACGTACGGACTAACATCAAAAATGTCCATATACGCATCGGCAGGCCATTGGACCTGAACCTGAATCCGCTCCTACGACTCTCAATAGCCTTGACTACTCCGACCATCTGGCTACGCGTGATACCACGCTCCAGATGTGCACGGTCATCTCCGCAAAGCCTGTAGGCGTGCGTCTTGCGTGTACGGGATATAATACGGTTGACAGTCAGGAAACCATCCCTGCGCCTGTAAAGCACCATCGTACCGCGTTTCAGGTGCTTTCCCGGCAACGGCCCTATGATACAGATATCCTTGCGCGGATTGATTGTCGGACGCATACTGGAACTGGTAGGATAGAACCTGGCCTCACCGCAACGCTCTATCTCGTTCTGCAAAATAATCTCTTCCTGTGTCATTCCAGTAAATCCTTTTCTTCCAACATCGAGACAATACCCTCAACAGCATTGCGGATATCAGCCTCGTCTGCCTCGTATTCGTCCATCAGTCTCTTCACGGCATCGTCAACTGTCATGTCTTCCAGAAACATCTGCATAATCCCGGCACCTGTATCGTTCAGCTGTATTACGCCGGGGAATGCCCTGGCATCATCACCTACCGTTATTGCCAGAGTGACCGTATGCAAAGGCTGGAACACAAAATTGTATTTAAGTTTCATCTATGCCTAAATTATGTTGCAAAGATACAAAATTAAATACATTATACATGAACATCTCGTTTTTTTTATATCTTTGTCCCTACTAAATATCACACATATATATAATGAAAAAGTATTCCACCCTGTTCATTGCCGCAGCACTGGCAACCGTCCTGACATCGCAGACATGGGCGCAGACAGTCACAGTCTCACCCCTGCCACAAGAAATCACATGGGGCGAAAAGGCGTTTGACAACAATCAGCCAATCACCGTCAAGGGAGACAGGACGGCCGATGCAGATGCCGTAGCGATACTGAAGAAAGCCATCAATATATACGATACCAAGAAGTCGGCAAAGCCCCAAAAGGCAACACCTGTCAGTCTGGTAATCGGAGAAGCCGGGGATGCTGCCGTCAGCCGGTTTGCCAAAAAGATTCCGGCCCGGAAGGAAGGCTACTACCTGAAAATCACTCCACACGAAATAATTATAGCCGGACGCGATGCAAGCGGCACGTTCTACGGAGTCCAGACCTTGCTGCAGATTATGTCGCAGCCACAGGTCATGCAGTGCGAAATCAGCGACTATCCCAGTGTCGGCTGCCGCGGTGTCATCGAGGGCTTTTACGGTAACCCCTGGAGTCATGCCGACCGTCTGCGCCAGTTGGAGTTCTACGGGAAGAACAAGATGAACATCTATGTCTACGGTCCCAAGGACGACCCCTGGCACCGCGACCGCTGGCGTGAGCCCTATCCCGAAACACATAACGGCAAAATACGCGAACTTGTCGAGGCTGCGCATCGCAACAAGGTACAGTTTGTCTGGGCAATCCATCCCGGAGTGGACATCAAGTGGATAAAGGAAGACTCGGTCAATGTCGTAAAGAAACTGGAGAGCATGTATGACCTGGGCGTACGTACCTTTGCCGTGTTCTTTGACGACATCTGGGGCGAAGGCGCAAAAGGCGACAAGCAGGCAGGACTGCTGAACTACATAACCGACAACTTCGTGCGCAAGCACAAGGATGTGGAGCCGCTGATAATGTGTCCCACACAATACAACAAGGGCTGGAGCCATGGCGACTACCTCTCGACACTGGGAACCATGATGTACCCCGAGGTCCGCATCATGTGGACAGGCAACAGCGTCGTCGACATGATCGGGGAGAATGACATGCAGTGGATCAACGGCCAGATCAGGCGCAAGGCATTCATCTGGCTCAACTACCCCGTAAACGACTATTGCCAGAGCCGCCTTCTCATGGGCAAGACATACGGAAACGACCTCAACATCCACGACATGGTCAGCGGCTTCTGCTCAAACCCCATGGAATATGCCGAGGCAAGCAAGGTGAGCCTGTACAGCATTGCCGACTATACATGGAATATGCCCAAGTACGACTCCGTTTCATCATGGGAACGTGCAATGACAGCACTTATGCCGACATGCACCGATGCTTTCCAGGCATTCTGCGAGAACAACGTCGACCTCGGCACTACCGGACACGGACTGCGCCGCGAGGACGAGAGCCCTAACTTTACGGCGGCCAACATCGATGATATGGCTGACAGCTTCGAATATCTGGTATGGGCAGCCAACAACGTACTGGCCGACAGCATCAACCACCCCGAGATGCTCAACGAGATCGCACCCTGGGTCAACAGCATGCGCCTGCTGGGGCATCGCGGACAGCAGTATGTAAGCATGCTATGTGCCCTGCACGCAGGCGACAGCGTGGCATTTATCGGTCACTACCGTGCGCAGGCCGAGCTTGAACGCAGGCAGAAAGCCATCGTCAGCCGCAATTACCCCGGTTCCATCGTCAAGGCCAAGCCCGTAGTCAGCGGTGACGTCATCACCCCATGGCTTACGGAGCATATTGCCCAGACCGTCAAAGAATACAAGCAGAAACACAGCTACGGATTGGAGTATTTCCCCGTGCAGATTCTGGAAGACGGAGAATACTTCATCAAGGTCAACGGCGAATACCTTACAGACACGCAGGCCAATGCCGACCGCACAGGCGACTGGCCCGTATTCCGTAAGGACCGCGACGTCATCAATCCCCAGCGCCAGCAGTGGGTTATCGAGCAGGACAGCAAGAACGGCCGCTACAGGATTACCAACAAGCAAGACGGCCGCTACATCAACGAACTTGGCAACTTCTGGCGCTCGAAGAACAACCCCTATTCTCCAGACTGGAACACCTACAACCTGGCCAGGAAAGACGGCAAGTGGAGCATTCAGAACGACGGCAATGCAGGCCACGGTTTCTGGATGCGCGAGGGCGACCGCATCACCTCGGGCAGCAAGCAGCAGCAATTTGTATTCGAATTTGAGAAAATAAAGTAACACTTACAATATGAAACACATCCTATCGACATTCTGTCTTTCGCTCTGTACAATATGTATGGCAGCCCAGACAAACATCACCCCCGAGGTCCTCAAGTCCTTCGAAAACCAGCCTGCATCGGCATCCGACCGTGCCATAAGCAATGCAATACAGAACAATGCCCTGTCCGCCATGGCCAAGTTGAACAACAATCCGTCAGCCCAGGACACATACTTCAGCATAGACATACGCAACAAGGGCATCTGCGACCAGAAGAGCAGCGGCAGGTGCTGGCTGTTCACCGGTCTGAACGTCCTGCGCCACACAGCAGCCAAGAGGATGAATCACGACGGCCTCATGTTCTCGCAGGTACACCTGTTCTTCTACGACCAGCTGGAGAAATCCAACCTGTTCCTGCAGACCATCATTGACACACGCAAGCAGCCCCTGGACAGCCAGAAGGTACAGTGGCTCATGAAGAATGCCCTGAGTGACGGCGGCACATATACCGGCGTGGCAGACCTGGTAAGCAAATACGGCGTCGTGCCCAGCGACGTGAAGCCCGAGACATACGTCAGCAACGCCACCAGCGAGTTCAACACACATCTGGTACGCAAACTGCGCGAGATTGCAATCAACATACGCGAAAAGGCGGCAGCAGGTGCAAGCCAGAAGCAGCTGGAGCAGTACAAGACCGAGCAGATGAAGACCGTCTACCACATGCTCACCCTGGCCTACGGACAGCCCGTCAAGGAATTCACCTGGGCACCCCGTAACGCCAATGGCAAATACAAGAGCGAACCGCGCAAATACACACCGCTGGAATTCTACCGGGAATGGTGTCAGGATGCCGGAAATCTGCAGACAGACTACATCATGCTCATGAACGATCCCTCACGCGAATATAATAAGGTGTACGAGATTGACATGGACCGCCACATGTACGACGGGCACAACTGGCTGTACCTGAACCTGGACATCCCCGACCTGGAGAAATGCGCAATAGCCTCGCTCCGCGACTCCGTCCAGATGTACTTCTCGTGCGATGTGGGCAAGTACCTGAACAAGACCAACGGCCTGCTCGATGCCAACAACTTCGACTACGAGTCCCTGCTGGGCACCAAGTTCGGCATGACCAAGAAGCAACGCATACAGACACTGGATTCAGGCTCAAGCCACGCCATGACACTGATGGCAGTCGACCTGGACAGCGAGGGCAATGCGACAAAGTGGAAGGTCGAAAACACATGGGGTCCGTCCTACGGCCACAACGGCTACCTGATCATGACCGAGGAGTGGTTCCGCGATTACATGTTCCGCGTTGTAGTGAACAGGAAATACATCCCACAGGACATTCTGAAGCTCACCACACAGAAGCCCGTCATGCTTCCTGCATGGGACCCGATGTTCTCCCCCGAAGACTAAAACGTCAGAACATACTACCTGACAGGACACTTGAGCATGCTGCGGAACAATTCCACGGCATGCTTCTGTTTTTCCGGGGACAGAGGCGGGACATCCTTCAGCACATAGTCAATCCCCATCTTCTCGTACTTGAACTTGCCCAGGTCATGGTAAGGCAGGATCTCGACCTGCTCGATTACCGGATACCCCGACAGATACTCCGCCACAGCCTTCAGATGCACGTCGTCATCATTTATGCCCGGCGTCACCACATGACGTATCCACACAGGCTTGCCTATTTCCTGCAGATACTGCATGAACCTGTGGTTGTTGGTACGCGCGACACCCGTCAGCCTCTTGTGCAGCTCGTCATCCGTCGTCTTTATGTCCAGCAGGACCAGGTCCGTCTCCTCGAGCACAGCCTTGGCCGCATCGTTGAAAATCGCACCGCTCGTATCCAGTGCCGTCGGTATGCCGTTCTCGTGACACAGCCTGAAGTACTCCCTGACAAATTCAGGCTGCACCAGCGGTTCGCCACCGGTACAGGTCACACCGCCCGACTGAATGAAACTGCGGTATTTCAGCGTCTCGGCCATAAGTTCCTCGGGCGTCCACTCCCACTGCACATTGCCGTGTATGTCCCACGTATCCGGATTGTGGCAGAACTGACAACGCATGGGACAACCCTGCATGAAAGCAAGGAAACGTATACCCGGACCGTCAACTGTCCCGAAAGACTCTATCGAATGTATGCGACCTGTCATAATCAGCTTTTTATGTTTTGCAGGGCAAATATAGCAATTTGTTTTTATATACGGCCCATCATGGACAGGAAATACTCATGAATGCGGCTGTCACCGTCCAGTTCAGGATGAAAGGCCGTAACCAGCTGATTGCCCTGCCGCGCCGCCACGATATGTCCGTCTACGACCGACAGCACCTCCACCCCGTCGCCAGCGGATTCGATATAGGGAGCGCGGATGAAAGTCATCGGGACCTCCCCCACTCCCTTGAAGTCGCCGACTGTATTGAAACTGCCCAGCTGCCGACCGTAGGCGTTGCGCCTGACCCTGATGTCCATTGTGCCCAGGTGCCCGCCATCCAGCATGATGAGTCCCGCACAGGTCCCCAGGACAGGCAGGCCACCCAGGATGGCTTCCCTAATGGGCCCCGACAGACCCTCGTCCTTCATAATCCGCATCATGGCAGTGCTCTCGCCTCCGGGAATGACCAAGCCACGCAGCCCCCCTCCGTCTCCCCCGATGTGTAGTGCCTTGTTCCAATCCCCAAGGTTGCGGACAAGCACCGTCTCCACGCCAAGACCTTGCAGCATCTGCTCATGCTCAGCAAACGCCCCCTGCAATGCTAGGATAGCTATCTTCTCCATTTTTCATTTTTCACTTTTCACTCTTCACTTTTCTCCCCCTCGGGGGAGTTAGAGGGGGGCTTCACTTCCCCCGCTCTGCC